>CAVCDT010000020.1:0-961 GCA_963600995.1 Akkermansia muciniphila
GGAGGATTTCGGGCGCAACCAGTTCAACACGGCAATCAGCGCCATCATGGAGCTCGTGAACGCCGCAGGCTCCTACCTGCGCGCCAACAGCTTGGAGAGCCGCAAAGCTGATGCCGAGCTTGCGGCCCTGGATGCCGATGTCGCAGAAACCATCGTCAAGCTCTTGGCGCCTATCGCGCCGCACTGGGCCGAGGAGCTGTGGCATACCGTCATGGGCAACGAGTCGAGCGTATGCGAGCAAGAGTGGTCTACCTTCGACGAGAACCTCATCCAAGCGGAGGAGGTCGAGCGTGCCGTCATGGTCAAGGGCAAGGTGCGCGCTAAGATCCTCACCGCGGCAGACGCCAGCGAGGAGGAGATCGTCAAAGCAGCGCTCGATGCTGTTGCGAGCAAGATCGAGGGCCTGACGGTGCGCAAAACCATCGTTGCCGGAAACGTCGTCAACGTCGTTGCCAACTAGCGGGGCCGCTGTCGGGTCATCAGAGGCGCAGGCGCAATGCTTGCGCCTCTTTAATATGCTCGATAGGGTAGAAAGAGCGCTGGGAATCTGGTATAAATAATCAGATTGCATTTCTATGCTCTTGCATGGAGCCCCGTTGGGGCACAGTATGGCTTTCAAGCCGCTGGGGTGCGCAAGATGCCGTCAAAGGAGGAAGTGGGCATTGCCCGCTTCTTTTGGTTATATGGGGAAGAAAGGGTTTCATGGCAACTAAAGCAGACAAGCTCATCGAGGTGCTGGAGCCGCTTGCAAGCGACAACGGCCTTGAGCTGGTGACCGTCGAGGTTGCCGGCACGAAGAAGAACCCCATCCTGCGCGTTTACCTTGACACGCCCGAGGGGGGCATCAACCTCGATCAGCTGGCCGCAGCCCGCGAGTGGGTGGATGCCGCTGTCGACGAGCTTGACCCGTTTGCCGGGTCGTTCGTCCTCGAGGTCTCGTCCCCCGGCATCGATCGTCCGC
>CAVCDT010000020.1:971-20363 GCA_963600995.1 Akkermansia muciniphila
GCGCAAGGAGAGCGACTACGAGCGCTTTGCCGGTGAGGACGTCATCGTCTATCTCAAACCCGGCGAGGCGCGCACCAAGGAGACGGGCGTGCTCGTGGGCGTCGAGGGCGGCTGCGTCGTCATCGAGGACGGCGAAGAGCGCAAGGAGATCGCGCTCGAGAGAGTCAAGAAAGCAAATATCGTCGGCCGCATCGACTTTTCGCAAAGCGGCTCTAAGAGTAAAGGCGATGCCGAGTAGGGCATCTGGATCGAGAGGAATCACACATGTCTTCAGAACTGATCGCTGCGCTGTCAGACCTTGCCAAGGAGCGCAACATCGACGAGTACGACGTCTTGGAGCGTCTGGAGCAGGAGCTTGCCAAGAGCTATGAGAAGATCTTGAAGCTCGACTGGGATGCCCGCGTCACCATCGACCGCCAGACGGGCAAGATCTACGTGTACGAGATGGTCGGCATCGGCGAGGAGGATCCCGAGACCGGCGACTATGAGGATTACGAGGAACACGACGTCACGCCTGACGACGTGTCCCGCATCGCTGCGCAAAGCGCCAAGCGCGTCATCAGCGAGATCGTCCGCGACGCAGCCCGCGCCAACATCTACAGGGAGTTCATCGAGCGCAAGGGCGAGCTCATCACGGGCACGGTCCTGCAGTCCACACCGGACTTCACCATCGTCAAGATCAGCGACGGCGTCGAGGCCGAGCTTCCCCATTACGACGGTCGCAACGGCGGCGTCGAGCGCAACGAGAAGCCCACTGGCGAGTATTACCAGCACAACCAGCGCCTCAAGGCCCTGATCATCGATGTGCGCGAGCCCAACCCCGAGGGCGCTGCCAACCGCCACGAGGCATCTCGCCCGGCCATCATCATCAGCCGCACCCATCCGGATTTGATCCGCCGCCTGCTCGAGCTTGAAGTGCCGGAGATCTACGACGGCGTGGTCGAGGTCAAGTCCATCGCCCGCGAGGCGGGTGCCCGCTCCAAGATCGCCGTCTGGTCGCGCGAGTCCAACCTCGATCCCGTGGGCGCGTGCGTCGGCCCCAAGGGCTCCCGTATCCGCATGGTCGTCTCCGAGCTCCGCGGCGAGCGCATCGACGTCATCCAGTGGAACGAGGATCCTGCGGTCTACGTCGCCAATGCGCTGTCCCCGGCAAAGGTGAGCCGCGTGGTCATCGACGAGGACACCCATTACGCCACCGTCGTCGTGCCCGACGACCAGCTCTCGCTGGCTATCGGCAAGGAGGGCCAGAACGCCCGTCTCGCTGCGCGCCTGACCGGCTGGCATATCGATATCAAGAGCGCGAGCATCGTCACCAACGACATGCTGCAGGCATCCAGCGGCTCGCTCGTCGACGACGATGACGACGAGGCGGCAGAGGTCGACCTGCGTTGCGAGCATGTCAACGAGGACGGCACGCGCTGCCGCAACCATGCCCGCCCCAACTCCCGCTATTGCGGCGTTCACGCAAGCGACGAGGAGTCTTTGATCTAGATGGCAGGCAAGGTGCCCGTCCGCACTTGCATCGCCTGCCAGAAGCCCGGCATGCGCGCCGAGCTCGTCAGGGTTGTCAAGTCCCCCAACGGGGAGGTTTCCCTCGACGGCGGGGGAAAGGCTGCTGGCAGAGGCGCCTATGTGTGCATGGATCGCGCATGCTTCGCTAAGGCAGTGAAGAAGCGGATGTTTGATAGGAAGCTGCGAAAGAGGCTGAGCGCAGAGGAGTATCTCGGCCTCGAGAAGGATTTTGACGCTCTTAGCGCAACAAGCGCGAAGTTGCGCTGAAGTGGAAGGTGATTATATGGCAAGCATGCGAGTACACGAGTTGGCCAAGGAGTTCGGGATGAGCTCCAAGGAGCTTTTGGCAAAGCTCGAGGAGATGAAGATCCCCGCCAAGAACCATGCGTCCACCCTGGTCGACGCCTACGTCGATAAGATCCGCAAGCAGCTCGGCCCCGAGCTGGCCGAGCGCGCTGCCCAGATCGAGCGCGAGGCCAAAGCGGCTGAGGAAGCCGCTAAGGCCGCAGCGGAGGAGGAGCGCCGCCGCATCGAGGCCGAGCACAAGGCCGCAGCGGAGGAGGAGCGCCGCCGCCGCCAGGAGGAGAAGGCCCGCCGCGACGCAGAGATCGCGGAGAAGAAGCGCCTGGCCGAGGAGGCCAAGGAGGCCGAGCGCGAGGCCAAGCGCCTCAAGCCCACGTCTGTCTTCGACAGCCTGCTGTCGCAGATCGCCGCGGAAAACGACCGTCTCGCAACGGAGAAGGCCGACGCTGCCAACGCGCAGCGTAAGGCTGGCGAGAGCAAGGACGCCGCGAAGAGCAACAAGCAGCGCAACAAGGGCGACAAGGGCAACGACTCCGCCAACGAGCGCGGCTCCAAGAAAAAGAAGAAGAACCGCAAGCCCGAGGTCTCCGTTGACGATGTGTCCGAGGACGATCGCTATCGTCAAATGGCGGTTGCGGCCGAGCAGTTGCAGCGCGACAAGGTTCTCGAGGAGGCCCGCGCCGCTGTGGCCGAGGCCGAGCACGAGTCCAAGGGCCGTCGCAAGAAGCGCAAGGAGCGCCGCGCCGCCGAGGCCGCCAAGAAGGCAGAGGAAGAGGCGATCAAGGAGGCCGAGCGCACCGGCATCGCCGTGGGTGTCGTCAAGGTCGTGAGCGGCACTACTGTGGGCGAGCTGGCAGAGCTGCTCGAGGTTCCCGGCAACGAGATCGTCAAGCGCCTCTTCTTGCTGGGTACGCCGTTGACGCTCACCCAGACCATGAGCGACGACCTGATCGAGCTCATCGCAGACGACTTGGGCCGCGAGGTCAAGATCGTGTCCCAGGAAGAGGAGATGTCGTTCACCTTCCATGACAACGAGGAGGACCTTAAACCCCGCCCGCCTGTGGTCACCGTCATGGGCCATGTCGACCACGGCAAGACCTCCTTGCTCGACGCCATCCGCGAGACGGGCGTCGTGAGCACCGAGGCCGGCGGCATCACGCAGCACATCGGTGCGTCCGTGGTCTTCATCAACGGCCAGCAGATCACCTTCATCGACACTCCGGGCCATGAGGCCTTTACCGCGATGCGCGCACGCGGCGCCCAGGTCACCGACGTCATCGTCTTGGTCGTCGCCGCCGATGACGGCGTCATGCCGCAGACCATCGAGGCTATCAACCACGCCAAGGCCGCAGATGTTCCCGTCGTCGTCGCCATCAACAAGATCGACAAGCCGGGTGCCAACCCCGACCGCGTCAAGACGGAGCTGTCCGAGCACGGCATCATCCCCGAGGAGTGGGGCGGCAAGAACATGTTCGTCGAGGTCAGCGCCAAGAAGCGCATCAACATCGACGACCTGCTCGAGACGATCATCCTGCAGGCCGAGGTCCTGGAGCTCAAAGCCAACCCGGATACCACCGCAAGCGGTTTTGTCATCGAGGCCAACCTCGATAAGGGCCGCGGCCCCGTGGCTACCGTCATCGTTCAGCGCGGCACCCTGCATGTGGGCGACAGCCTCGTCGCAGGCATGACTTATGGCCGCGTCCGCGCGCTCATCGACCCCAAGGGCAATAACGTCACCGAGTGCAAACCGTCTGACCCCGTGGAGATCTTGGGCTTGGGCTCTGTGCCCGGCGCAGGCGACGAGTTCTGCGTCTTCGAGGAGGAGTCCGAGGCCCGCAAGCTCGCCCAGGAGCGCGAGTTCAAGGCCCGCCTGGCTGCTCAGGAGCAGAAGTCCCATGTCAGCTTGGACAACCTCTTCGCACGCATGGAGCAGGACAAGCTCGCAGAGCTCAACCTCATCGTCAAGGCAGACGTGCAGGGCTCCATCGAGGCTCTGGCAGATGCTTTGGGCAAGATGGACCAGTCCGAGGTCCGCATCAACATCATCCACTCCGCCGTCGGCGGCATCACGGAGACCGACGTCATCTTGGCCGGTGCCTCCGATGCCATCATCATCGGCTTCGGCGTCCGCCCGGAGGCTAAGGCCCGTGCCGCGGCCGAGCGCGAGGGCGTCGATATCCGCCTGTACCGCATCATCTACAAGGCGCTCGAGGACATCAACGCTGCCCGCGTTGGTATGCTCGCCCCCGAGGAAGTCGAGGTCGATACGGGCTCTGCAGAGGTCCGCGAGCTGTTCCGCATGCCCAAGGTTGGCGTCATCGCCGGCTGCTTGGTCACAGAGGGCGAGATCAGCCGCACGGATACCGTCCGCGTGGTACGCAACAGCGTCATCGTCTACGAGGGCGCCATCAACTCCATGCGCCACTACCGCGACGACGTCGATGTCATCCGCGCTGGCTCCGAGTGCGGCATCAGCATCGAGGGCTTCCAGGACATCAAGGAGGGCGACGTCCTCGAGGGTTACCGCATCGAGCAGGTCGCTCGCAAGGAGTAGCAGATGAAGCAGACCCCCGCTAGCCGCAAGGCAAACGAGCAGCTGAGGAGCAAGATCGCCAACGTGATCTTGTTCCACATCGCTGACCCGCGCCTTGAGATGGTGACGGTGACTTCGTGCGAGGTCTCCAAGGACCGCGCTGTCGCCGATGTCTACATATCGGCCGATAAGGACCGCTACGATGAGGTCATGGAGGGCGTCAACGCCGCCAAGGGCCGCATCAGGTCGCTTGTGGGCAAGGACTTGGGATGGCGCGTCACCCCAGAGCTCAGGTTCTACATCGATACCACCGTCGATACCGCAGAGCACATCGCCGCGGTGCTTGAAAGCGAGCATAAATGGTTCGATTCGATTACTCAGGAGCAATAGAGCTCTTCAAAGGTGCCAAGACGGTCGCCTTGTGCGGCCATAAGAATCCGGACGGCGATTGCCTGGGGAGCATCCTCGCGCTTGCGAGCGCGCTAAGCGATGCGGGCATCCAGGCAACGCCGCTTCTGGCAACGCATGAGAAGCCGGGCAACCTCGACTTCCTCGCAGGTTATGACAGGCTCGTCTATGCCGATAGCTACGATATCGACCCCGACGTCTTCGTGATGGTCGATGTCCCTAACGAGGAGCGCATGGCCGATGGCGCAATGGTGAAGGCGAGGGCAAAGGCTGCTGTCAAAGTCGACCACCATCAGGGGCCGGAGGATGTGGCCGACATTTGCTATATCGACGAGTCCGCGGCCGCTGCCGGCATGCTGGTGTGGGACCTTGTGAGCCAGATGGTCGCGAAGCCAAGTGCTGCGGTGGCGGCCAACTGCTATGCGGCGCTACTCACGGATACCGGGTCCTTCAGATTCCAGAATACGGATGCTGCCGCGTTCGCCGCTGCGTCGCAGATGGTCGCCTGCGGTGCAGACCCAGCCTCTATCGCCACCCAGGTTTACCAGCGCAAGAGCCTCGCTGCTTTGAGTCTTGAGAGCAGGGTCGCGAGCCGTGCGCGCTTCGAGTGCGGCGGGCACCTGGTTATCTCTTGGATGGATCAGGCGGATCTGGCAGAGCTCGGTGCCAGCAAGGACGATTGCGAGGAGCTCATGGACGTTGTGCGCCAGATCGACGGCCCGGAGGTCTGCGTGGTCCTGCGCGGGCAGGGCGACCATATCCGCGGCAGCATCAGGTCCAAGAGCAGCCACGACGTGCGCGCTATCGCTATGCAGATGAACGGCGGCGGCCATGTCGCCGCATCCGGTTTCACCCTGTACAGCGATATGGAGTCTGCGCTTGCGGAGGTCATCGACCGCGTCGGGGCATCGTTTGGCCTGAGTACGGCAAGCGAGGATGCCCGATGAAGCGCGGTGCAAGCGGCCTGTGCGGCATACTGGCCGTCGACAAGCCCCAAGGCGTCACATCCCATGACGTCGTCAACGTCGTCAGGCGCATGACGGGCGAGAAGCGCGTGGGTCATGCGGGAACGCTCGACCCTATGGCCACGGGCCTCATGCTCGTGTGCGTAGGGGCGGCGACGAGGCTGTCTGCCTGCCTGACAGGTCACGACAAGAGCTATACCGCCCGCATCGTCTTTGGTATCGCGACCGATACCGATGACGCCGATGGAAGGATCGTTGCTCCGTCTGGCGATACGAGCCTCGAGGAGAGGCTCGCCTTGCTCGAGGGCGTCGATGCCCAGGAGGTCCTCGATGGCATCCTGGGGACGAGCAAGCAGCTCCCGCCGGCGTACTCTGCCATCAAGAAAAACGGCGTCACCGCCTATAAGGCTGCTCGCGAGGGTAAGCAGCTCGAGCTCGAGCCGCGCGAGGTCACAATCCATAAGGCCCAGATCGTGGGCCAGGGCGTCGAGCATGCGCGCTTGAGCGACGGCGAGGGCGGCCTCTTCGAGGCGGACCTCGCATACTGGGATGTCGAGCTTGCGGTGAGCAAGGGGACCTATATCCGCTCGATCGCGCGAGACCTCGGTTGTATGTTGGGATGCGGCGCTCATCTGGGGGCGCTGCGGCGCACTTCTGTGGCGTCTTGCAGCGTCGATGATGCGCACACGCTCGAGGAGTTTGCGGCGCTATTCGCCCAAAGGGGGCACATCCCCTGGGCAGATCCCGTTGAGCTTTTGGGTCTCGGCTATACGCGCGAGCTTGCGGATGACGAGCTGCAGGATGTCTCTAACGGACGGCGCCTCAGCGCGGGCCCTGGCAACGTTCAAGGTCTTGTCTGCTGTGTGCATGGAGGTAGGTTGATGGCGCTTTACGAAGCCGATGGAGCCGCACTTAAACCGCAGGTTGTCATCCCGGGAGGCGTTGCAGGTGTTAAGAGCGATGCTCCTCATGGGGCGCGCCTTATCAGCTGGGACTTCGAGGACGAAGTCTCCCTCGATCTGGGTAGCCGCGTTGTCGCGATAGGCGTTTTCGACGGCATGCATGACGGCCACAAGTCGCTTTTCGCTGCAGCGCACAAAGACGCTGTGGAGCGCGGTCTTAAGCTGACGCTGGTCACCTTCGACACAGACCCTGACGAGCTGTTCGGGCGCGATGCTGCGACGTTCAAGCTCATGGGCAACAAAGCGCGTCTCGAGGCCCTTGTAAACGATGAGAGCGCCCAGGCGAGCGAGGTTCTGGCGATCGCGACCAACAAGCGCAATCTCGGCTTGGAACCGGGCGAGTTTCTGGCTAGGCTCGAAAGCCAGGTCGATGTTGCGAGCATCCACGTGGGGGCGGACTTCCGCTTTGGCAAGAAGGCTGCCGGTACCGTGGCCGATATCGAGGCCTGGTGCGATCGGATCGGCGCGGTCTGCTATCCCCAAAAGCTCTACAAGGTAGACGGCGAGGTCGTGACGGCCACGCGCATCAGGGGCCTTATCGAGCAAGGCGATGTGGACGGTGCGCTCTCGTTGGGCGCTTGCTATATGGTCTGCGGCACGGTCGAGCGCGGCCGCGGTGAGGGGACGGGCATGGGCTTTGCCACGGCGAACGTCGTGCCGGACGGCCAGACCATGCTACCGCGCGAGGGAGTTTACGGTGGTTTCGCCAATGTCGACGGCGTCTGGTACGCAGCGGCTATCAACATGGGCGTTGCCGTGAGCTTCGAGAAGGCCGTTCAGCCCATCGAGGCTCACATGCTCGGCTACCACGGCGAGATGTACGACAAGACGGTCGAGCTGCGTTTCACGCACTGGATCCGCCCTCAGATCAAGTTCGACGATATGGACGAGCTGATCGCGACGGTGACCAGCAACATCGAATGGGTGCGCGACAACCTCGTGCCGCAGGCAGAGAAGATGAACGAAGGCAGATAGCTCATGGCGAGGATCGACGAAGAGGATATCCGGCGCGTCCGCGAGGCGACCGACCTGGTCTCCCTCGTCGGCGAGCATGTGGTCCTCAAACAGAAGGGTCGCCTGTTCTGGGGCTGCTGCCCGTTTCATAACGAGAAGACCCCGAGCTTCAAGATCGATCCCGGCACGCAGCTGTGGCATTGCTTTGGCTGCGGTAAGGGCGGAGACGTCTTTGGCTATGTCATGGAGTCGGAGAAGCTCGAGTTCCCCGAGGCCGTACGCCTTCTGGCAGACCGTGCCCATGTAGAGATCAAGGAGAGCTCTGGCGGCGGCATGCCCCGTGGACAGCGCCAACGTCTGATGGAGGCGTGCGCTGCGGCAGAGGAGTTCTTCCATATGCAGCTCATGCGCTCTAGGGACGAGGATGCCGCCCATGCGCGCACGTACCTGGGCGAGCGCGGCTTCGGGTCGAAGCCGTCGCGCGATTGGAACCTGGGCTATGCGCCCGGGCATGGCTCGCTGTGCCGTCATCTGCAGGGCAAGGGTTTCACGCGTCAGGAGCTCATCAAAGCCAACTTGGCGTTCTCATCTGATAACGGGCGTATGGTCGACCGCTTCTTCAACCGCGTGATGTTTCCCGTCCACGATCTGCAGGGAAGGACGATCGCCTTTGGCGGCCGCGTGATAGGCAAGGGCGAGCCCAAGTACCTCAACACGTCGGAGACGCCTATTTTCCATAAGTCCTCAAATATGTTCGGCATCGACCATGCCAAGGCCTCCATCGTAAGCAGCAGCTGCGCCATCGTCGTAGAGGGCTATACGGATGTCATCGCCATGCACGAGGCGGGCATCTGCAATGCCGTGGCAACCTTGGGCACCGCGCTTACGGCGCAGCACGTCAAACTCTTGAGCCGCTTTGCAACGACCATCGTCTATCTCTTCGACGGCGATGCGGCAGGCCAGAAGGCCGCGATGCGCGCCAGCGAGTTCATCGACTGGAGCTCTGCGGTCGAAAGCGGCCGCGACCCCATCGAGCTCAAGGTCGCAGTGCTGCCGGACAATATGGATCCCGCCGAGTTCATCGCGGCCAGGGGCGCAGATGCCATGCGCGAGCAAGTCGCCGGGGCCCAGCCGCTGCTCAGGTTCTCCATCCAACGCGTGTTCGACAGCTACGACCTGAGCAAGCCGCAGATGAAGGCCAAGGCCACCGAGGAAGCCCTGCAGATCCTCTATCCCATCCGTAACTCCGTTATGGCAACGGATTACGTCAATATCATTGCGGACACTATCGGTCTGGAATATACTGATGTACTCCATGCTCTAAAGGAACTCAGGCCTCCTGCGGCTGCCCGCCGCGAAGAAGAACAGGCACCTGTTCAAGAGCAGCCCCGCAAATCGATGAGCTTCACAACGGCAAAAATCTCGAAAGAGAGCCAGCGCTTCCTCGCTATGGAATACGAGCTGCTCTCGTTGCTTGTGTCGGATACGGCGCTTATCGACAAGCTGGGAAACGGATTGGTTCGTATCAAGTGGGACGACCAACGCGCCGAGGCCATGGCAGAGGCGCTTGTATCCCACGAGGGCTCCTTGACGTCCGCCCAAGCATACAGCTTGTGCATGGGCGCTTGTCAGGAGGCCGCCGCGATCTTGGCTGCGGGCATGAGCGATGTCCAGCCGGGTTCGCAAAGCGAGACAAGGGCTGATCTCTTGGTTCGCAACTTGCTCGAGCACGACTTGGATCGGCGCATACGGCAGTCTAAGGCCCGCATGCGCGACAGCTCCCTGACGTCCGAGCAAATGCAGAGGCTGTTCGAGGAGACTGTCAAGCTGCAAGGGGAGCTCAACGAGCTTCGCCAGGGCACGCGGTCCCAAAACGGCATGTGATAAGAAGGAGAAAGCGTGGCTGCTAAGAAGAGCGTGAACAAGAAGGCTGCCGAGGCCGCAGCAGGCGTTTTGGAGCCAGAGCTCATCGAGAAGATCGACGAGCTCATCAAGGACTCCGGCAAGAAGACCACCAAGGGCAAGATCGAGGAATCCTTCGCCGACGAGGAGCTCAACGCAAAGCAGATGGAATCCGTTATCGAGTACATCACCGCCCATGGCGTCAAGGTCGAGGACGCCTCTGGCCAGGATATGGGTACCGTCGACGAGGACCAGCCGGATGCCAATATGTCGGACGAGGACATCATGGAGGGTATCCCGGAAGACGAGCTCAAAGCCAGCAAGGATGCCGATGCCCTGCTCAAGCAGGCGAGCAAGGCATCAAGCAAGAAGAAGAGCCGCGAGTCGCGCAGGGCGCGCGCCGAGGCTTCGAACGTGGCCATGCTCACGGGCGATCCCGTGCGCATGTACCTCAAGGAGATCGGCAAGGTCGACTTGCTCACCGCCGCGCAAGAGGTTGATTTGGCCCAGAAGATCGAGGCGGGACTCGAGGCCACAAGACAGCTCGAGGAGGCCGAGGAGCAGGGCATCGAGCTCGATCGCAAGGAGAAGCGCCGCTTGGGCCGCATCGAGCAGGCCGGTTGGGATGCAAAGGATGCTCTCATCGAGGCCAACCTGCGCCTTGTCGTTTCTATCGCCAAGCGCTACGTGGGCCGCGGCATGCTCTTCTTGGATCTGATCCAAGAGGGCAACCTGGGTCTTATCCGCGCTGTTGAGAAGTTCGACTACACCAAGGGCTTCAAGTTCTCCACCTATGCGACGTGGTGGATCCGTCAGGCTATCACCCGCGCTATCGCGGACCAGGCGCGTACCATCCGCATCCCGGTCCATATGGTCGAGACCATCAACAAGCTCGTGCGCATCCAGCGCCAGCTACTCCAAGAGCTCGGCCGTGAGCCAACGCCGGAGGAGATTGGCGAGAAGATGGACATGACGGCAGAGCGCGTGCGTGAGATCCAGAAGATCTCGCAGGAGCCCGTGTCCCTGGAGACCCCCATCGGCGAGGAAGAAGATTCCCAGCTGGGCGACTTCATCGAGGACCACGAGGCGATTCGCCCGGATGATGCGGCGAGTTTCACCATGCTGCAAGAGCAGCTGGGCAAGGTGCTCGACGGCCTGGCCGAGCGCGAGCGCAAGGTCATCGAGCTGCGCTTTGGCCTCAAGGACGGCCATCCCCGCACGCTCGAGGAAGTCGGCCGCGAGTTTGGCGTCACGCGCGAGCGCATCCGCCAGATCGAGAGCAAGACGCTGGCCAAGCTCCGTCACCCGAGCCGCAGCAGCAAGCTCAAGGATTATCTCGAGGAGTAAGGTACAATACTCCCTACGCATAAGGGCCATTGGCGCAACGGTTAGCGCAGGGGACTCATAATCCCTGGGTTGCAGGTTCGAATCCTGCATGGCCCACCAATGATATCTCGGCAGCCCAGAAGGCATCGGCTTTCTGGGCTGCTTTGCGTCTACGGGACCATTTGGCAATAGGGGTCACACGTGCGCTGCTGCGAGAACGTGTTCGAATTATGCCTGACACTGCAGGCCGGACGGCAAATTCTAATCGGCTTGAACGCATGGGATTAAGACGTGTGCACAAAGCCGATAGACTAGCTGCCGCATGAGATGAGCTGGCGAGTTGAGGGCCGTTTTGATGAGATGTCCAGCTGTATTGCCTTGCATGTGTCCGCGCGCTTGGATCAGTGGGGAGCATCGGCGCGCTCCTGGGGCAATAGAAAAGGCGCCGGTTTGGGACCGACGCCTGCGCATTTGGAGCGGAAGACGGGACTCGAACCCGCGACCCCAACCTTGGCAAGGTTATGCTCTACCAACTGAGCCACTTCCGCGCGCAAGCCGATACTATAAGGGATATGCGCGCAGGGCGCAAGAAGATTGTTCGAAAATTTTGCAATTTCTCCTGCGCATGAGGGCGAGTACCTGCGATATTGGCGATTCGTGGCACCTGAGGTGTTCGTTATCGGCAATTTATTCGAAGAAAGCTCTTGCGTAGATTTCTGGTTGCGGTATTATATCGCCTTGCCGACGCAAGAAGGCCGATGGGCGGTTAGCTCAGGGGGAGAGCACTACCTTGACACGGTAGGGGTCACTGGTTCGATCCCAGTATCGCCCACCATCGAATTTTAAGAGAGCCCTTGCGGCTCTCTTTTTTATTGCCGTCGCAAAGCTTAAGGCAAAGCAGCCTCAAACGGCAGTCGCTTTGGGCAAGCGCAAACGCGACGGGGTTTGCTGCCATGCAGCGAGCCTGTCCTAGTGAAACCTGCGCTAAGCGCGCAACGAGAACAGCGAGTGCAAGACTGATGGATTATCGCTATGTCGAGACGCAAACCCAGCTCGAGGAGCTGGTGGGAGACCTCGAGGGTTCCAAGATCCTCGCAATCGATACGGAGTTTCTGCGCGAGAAGACCTACTACGCCAAGCTGTGCCTGATCCAGGTTAACAACGGCTCCATCAAGGCGATCATCGACCCGCTGAGCGTTCACAATCTCAAGGTGCTCGTCCCCATCATGCAGGACAAGGGCTGCGTCAAGGTGTTTCACTCCGGCTCGCAGGACATCGACATCCTCTACCATACGCTGGGCGTTATGCCCGCACCGCTCTTCGACACGCAGATGGCGGCGGCGCTTATGGGGTTTCCCTTGCAGGTGGGCTACGGCCCTCTGGTGCATTCGATCTGCGGCGTGAAGCTCGCCAAGGCGGACAGCTATACGGATTGGTCGCGCAGGCCGCTCACCGCCAATCAGATCAAGTACGCGCTCGAGGACGTGGTGTACCTGCCGGAGATGCACGAGTACATGACGGATGCGCTGGCCAAGCAGGGGCGAAGCACATGGCTCGACGATGACTTCAAGGCTTTGGCCAACCCAGCCAAGTACGAGAACGACCCCATGGAGGCTTGGCGCCGTGTCAAACGCGTGTCGTCTTTGGGCGGCTCGCAGCTCGCCGTTGCCCGCGAGCTTGCTGCTTGGCGCGAGCGCACTGCCGCGAAGCGCAACCTACCTCGCAAGTGGGTGGTTCCCGACGAGGCCCTGGTCGAGGTTGCGCGTAAATGCCCGCAAAGCATCGACAAGCTCATGGAGGTACGCGGCCTCAGCTCGAAGCTCTCGACCAAGGCGGCACGCGAGGTGCTCGAAGCCGTCAAGAAGGGGAAGGCCTGCGATCCGGCGGATTATCCCAAGCTTCCCAAGAGGTCGGGCGGCGAGCCCCATGTCGTGGGCGCTGTCGAGCTCTTGAGTGCTGTGGTGGAGATGCGCGCCCATGAAAACGGCGTCGCGGTGCCTGTCCTAGCGCCTCATGACGACCTTGTGAAGCTCGCGCGCGGTCATCGCGACGAATGCGAGGTCATGCAGGGATGGCGCTTCGAGATGGTGGGCCGCGAGCTGTGCGATGTGCTCGACGGCAAGCTGTCGTTGCGTATCAAGAACGGCAAGCTAACGCTCGTTGCCTGCTAAAGGCCGCAAAACGCCGAGCGACAGCGTGGGTTTTATGCCGAGCATGAGCCGTCTGTTTCTAAACGCGATTTCTGTGTCGCATGGGGGTGTTATCCTGCAGGCGGTTTTGCGATAGGACGGATGCTTGGATAAGGTGAGTGCATGACGCAAGGGCAAGAGGGCCGCCAGGCCTGTACGGTGACGCAGGCTATGAGCCTCGCCAAGCGCGGGCTCGAGCAGATACGCCTGGTTGTCGTGGGAGAGATCTGCGAGCTCAACCAAAAGGCCGGCTACAAGGCCGTTTACTTCACCGTTCGCGACGAGGACAGCGTAATGCCCTGCATCATCTGGCGCAATGATTACGCCGCAAGCGGGGTAGAGCTGCAAAACGGCAAGCTCGTGGAGGTGACGGGTTACTTTAGCTGCTATGCCGCCCGAGGCTCCATGCAGTTCTCCGTTCGCAAGGTGACCATCGCAGGAGAGGGCAACTTGCGCGTGCAGGTGGCCCAGCTCGCAAGAAAGCTCGAGGCAGAGGGCCTCATGAGCTCTGCCCGCAAGCGCCGCATCCCCGCGCTGCCCAAGCGCATCGCCGTTATCACATCCCCCAGCGGCAAGGCTATCCGCGACGTCATACGCACCCTGCGCCGCCGTTATCCGCTGGGCGAGCTCATGGTCTATGGCGTCACGGTAGAGGGCGACAACGCCTCGCGCTACATGTGCGAGGCCCTTCAGGCGGCGCAAGAGGCGCAACCCGCCCCGGATGTCATCTTGCTCGTGCGCGGCGGCGGTGCGTACGAGACGATGATGCCCTACAACGACGAGTCCCTCGCGCGCGCTATCGCCGCTTGCAACATCCCCGTGGTCACGGGCATCGGGCACGAGCCGGATAACTTCATCGCAGACATGGTCGCAGACCTGCGCTGCTCTACGCCTACTGCTGCGGCAGAGAAGATCTCGTTATCGGTAGAGGAGCTGCAAGGCAAGGTGACCAATGCGACGCGGGCGCTCGAGAACGCGTTCGACCAGCGCCTCGAGGGCTTGCGGCACCGTCTTGCGCGCTTGTCGGACCGCCCTGTGTTCCACGACCCGTCTTTCCTGCTGGGAGATGCCGCCCAAAGCATCGACTTGATGCAGGAGAGGCTCGAGCGTGCGCTGCCGGGCGTGATCAAAGACAACGCTGCGGCGATCGACGTTTTGGGGCAGCGCTTAGAGCGCGCTATCCCCGATGCCTTCAGCCAACGGGGCGCATCCCTTGCACAAGCGCAGCAAGACCTCGACCGCGCGATGCTCGGCGTGCTCTCGTCGCTGGAGCACAGGCTCGAGACATCGGGCCAGTCGCTTAGACACGCGGGCGGCACCTTGACGCAAGGGCAGGCCAAGCAGCTTGCCTTGGCGGCAGCGCAGCTCGACGCCCTGTCCCCGCTTAAGACGCTGTCGCGCGGATACTCCATCAGCTATGCGCAAGACGGCAAGACCATCGTTAAGAGCGTCGAAGGCGTAAGCCAAGGCGACAAGATAACCGTAAGGGTAGAAGACGGCAGCATGAGCTGCACCGTAGGCTCCGTCGACAAGACGGCATGACAAAGAGAGGACGCGCCATGGATCAAGAGCCCAAGATCGAGGATATGAGCTTCAAGGAGGGTCTGGTCGAGCTGGACCGCATCGTGCGCGCGCTCGAGTCCAACCAGCTCGAGCTCGAGGCGAGCATCGAGAGCTACGAGCGCGGCGTGGCGCTGCTGGGCTCGCTCAAGAAGCGCTTGGACACAGCACAGCAGAAGGTTACTGTCCTGATGGGCAAGCTCGACCAGGACCTGGGGGATGAGATAGACAACAAGCTCAGTTAATAGCGCCTGTTGGCAGGCGGCTTGCGTCCGCCTACAGGCGCAGGGGTGCCGTAAGGCGCTGTGCTATGTGACAATGGCTGGACACGGTACAGACTGCGCCTTGCTGCAAAAGGCCCGACCCCCACGAAAGAGGGAGTATGAACGTTCTCGTTATCAACGCCGGTAGCTCGTCTCTCAAATACCAAGTCATCGACATGGCCGATGAGAGCGTTATCGCCAAGGGTCTTTGCGAGAAGGTCGGTTGCGACGACGCCTTTTGCAAACAATGGTACAGCGATGACAACAAGGTCATCACTAAGCCGATGAAGAACCACCTCGAGGCCATGCAGGTGGTCATCGACACCCTGGTCAAGGACCTGGGCGGTTTGGATTCCATCGAGGCTGTGGGCCATCGCGTCGTCCACGGCGGCGAGAAGTTCGACAAGAGCGCTTTGGTTGACGACCAGGTCCTCGCCGATATCGAGGCTTTGTCGGAGCTCGCCCCCTTGCACAACCCGCCTGCGCTCAAGTGCATCAACGCCTGCATGGACCTCATGCCCGGCATCCCCAATGCGGTCGTCTTCGACACGGCGTTTCATCAGACGCTCGCCCCGCGCAACTACATGTACGCCCTGCCCTACGAGTTCTACGAGCGCTACGGCATCCGCAAGTACGGCGCGCATGGCACGAGTCATCGCTATATCGCCAACCGCACGGCGGAGCTTTTGGGCAAGCCGCTGCAGGACCTCAAGATCATAACCTGCCATTTGGGCAACGGCTGCTCGCTCACGGCTGTCGACCATGGCCTGTCTGCAGACACCTCCATGGGCTTCACGCCTTTGGGCGGCGTCATGATGGGCACGCGCTGTGGCGACATCGACCCCGCTATCGTCACCTTCCTCATGGAACAGGAGGGCTACACCCCCGGAGAGATCAACCAGATCATGAACCGCGAGTCCGGTCTGGCGGGTATCTCGGGCCTTTCCAACGACCTGCGCGTGGTCAAGGCGGCCACGCTCGCCGGCCATAAGCGCGCGACGCTTGCATATGACATGTACTCCAACAGCGTCAAAAAGATGATCGGCTCGTACATCGCCGTCATGGGCGGTGTGGATGCCATCGCGTTCGCAGGCGGCGTGGGCGAGCATTGCGAGCGTATGCGCCGTATGATCCTCTCCGGGCTCGAGCCGCTGGGTATCATCCTCGACCACGAGGCCAACAGGGCAGAGAGCGTCGAGAGCGTCATCAGCGATGCGCGCTCCAAGGTCAAGGTGCTCATCGTCCCCACCAACGAGGAGCTCATGATTGCACGCGACACCGTTAAGCTCGTCCAAGGCGACGATCTGGATTAGATGCGATGCAGGCGCATGGCTTGCGTTTGCATCAGCTTGCGTGCTGACATCGCGTTCAAGGCAGCGCGACGGGAGCAAGGTGAGGGTGCACTCTAGAGCAAGGTGCTCCCTAGAGCCAGGAGCCTTGAGCGGTCTTTTGTGGCCGTAAATGGCAGAGACTCATAAAAATATGCATAAACTTGCGAATTAATGCAGAAAATTTGCATAATTTTAGAGATTTATTGAGAAATAAGAAAACAAGGCGCATAATAGGCGAACCCGGGACCCGCCAGGAGCGGGTCTTGTGCTTTTGGACGAGTACGAGCATGTGCGTAGAAGCGCGAAAGGCAGTGATCTTATGGTACGGGCGGCAGTGGTTGGAGCAGCGGGCTACGCAGGCGCGGAGGCAGTGCGCATCCTGTGCGCGCATCCTGGCTTCGAGCTCACCTGCATCACGTCTACGGGCGATGCCGGCAAGCGTATGTCGGAGCTCTACCCTGCGCTGATCGGGATCTGCGACCTGGTGTTCGAGCCGCATGATGCCGCAAGCGTCGCCGCCAAGGCCGATGTCGCCTTCTTGGCCGTGCCCCATACCGCCTCGCTTGCTATGACGCCTGAGCTCGTCGCTGCCGGCGTGCAGGTCGTCGACTTATCGGCGGATTACCGCATTGCAGACGCGCAGGTGTACGAGGCCTGGTACGGCGCCAAACATACGAGCACGGACCTTCTGACGCAAGCCGTCTATGCCCTGCCGGAGGTCGCACGTGCGCAGATCGCCGCCAAGCCGCCGGTTATCTCATGCCCTGGCTGCTATCCCACGGCATCTGCCTTGGCCGGCTTGCCTTTGGCAGAGAGCAGCAAGCTGGGCCAGGGCGCTGTCACCATCGCGGCGCTCTCTGGCGTGAGCGGCGCAGGCCGCAAGGCGAGCGCCAAGACGCATTTCTGCAACGCGGACGAATCCGTGGGGCTGTACGGCCTGCCCCATCGCCATACCCCGGAGATCGCGCAGACGTATTCTCGTGCTGCGGGACGCGAGGTCGAAGTCATCTTCACGCCGCATCTGGTCCCCATGGTGCGCGGGCTTTTGGCAACGGTGTACCTGCCCCTCGCCGCGCCCATGACCGATGAGGAGGTGCATGAGCTCTACGCGCAGCGCTACGAGGCGGAGCCCTTCGTCACCGTGCTGCCGCAGGGCATGATGCCCCAGACGGCATGGGTCGAGGGCAGCAACCGCGCCCAGGTAGGTGTCAAGGTGGCGCCGGATGGCCATACGCTCATCGCAAGCTGCGCCATCGACAACCTCGTCAAGGGCGCAGCGGGCCAGGCGGTCCAAGCGGCCAACATCGCCTTCGGGTTTGCCGAGACCGCAGGCCTCGACGGCTCTTGCCCGGTCGTCTAAGCGCATAGCGCCGTTATCTGTCTGTATCGAGGAGGATGCATAGTCAATGCATAGCGTTGAGTTCATAGACGGGGGAGTGACCGCTCCCAAGGGGTTCGCCGCAGCCGGCTTGCACGTCGGGTTCAGGCAGAACCCGCAGCGTCGCGACGCGTCGCTGGTGTTCTCGCAGCTCGAGGGCACGACGGCTGCAGGTACGTTCACGCAAAACGTCTTCTGCGCAGCTCCGGTTAAGCTCTCGCGCGAGGTCGCAGCCAGCGGTCATGCGCGTGCCGTGATCCTCAACTCCGGCAACGCCAACGCGGCTACCGGCAAGCCGGGCGACGCAGCCGCCCTCAAGCAGCAGGAACTCGCAGCGCGCGCCTTGGGCATCGACGTCCATGAGGTTTTCGTGGCCTCGACGGGCGTTATCGGCGTGCAGCTTCCCATCGAGCCCTTCGAGACGGGGCTGCCCAAGCTGGCAGAGGCTCTGGATACCACGCGTCAAGCGGCCAACGATGCCGCGCGCGGGATCATGACCACGGACACCGTCCCCAAGGAATGTGCGGTGAGCTTCGAGTGCGCAGGCGTGGGCTATACCATCGGCGGCATGTCCAAGGGCTCGGGCATGATCCAACCCAATATGGCCACGATGCTCGCCGTGCTCACCACCGATGCCGCAGTCGAGCCCGCAGCGCTCAAGCAAGCGCTCAAGGCGGCGGTCGATGTGTCCTTCAACAAGATCACCGTGGACAGCGACACTTCCACCAACGACTCGTGCTTCTGCCTCGCCAACGGCGCGGCGGGCGGCGATGTGATCGAAACTCATAGCGAGGCCTACGAGGTCTTTGCGGCGGCGCTCGCCCAGCTGTGCGAGAACCTCGCGCGCCAGATGGCAGCCGATGGCGAGGGCGCGAGCAAGCTCGTCACCGTCAACGTGACCGGCGCCGCCAGCGATGAGGATGCGGATAAAGCCGCCCGCACCATCGCCAACTCGCCTTTGGTCAAGACGGCTATCGCCGGCCACGACTGCAACTGGGGCCGCATCGCCGCGGCACTGGGGCGCAGCGGCGCGGTTTTCGCGCAAGAGGACGTCGATATCGACATCATGGGAATGCCGGTGCTGCGCGGGGGCCTGCCCACGGGTTTCGACGAGGACGAGGCGCTTGCCAGGTTCGAGAAAGACGAGATCGTCATCGACGTGTGCATGGGGGCGGGCAGCTGCTCAACGCGCATGTGGACCTGCGATCTGACGCATGACTACATATCCATCAACGCCGATTACCGCAGCTAGAGACAGCGGCGGCACAGGTGGCCAAGACACATCAAGAACAGATAAGAAGGCAATCGGATGATCTTTAGGAAGAAATACCAGGAGGTGTCGATCCAGGAGCTGGGCGAGCTGCCCCATGCGGCACGCGCCAAGGCCCTCATGGAGATGATGCCCTGGATCGAGGACATCGCAGGCAAGACCGTCGTGATCAAGTACGGCGGTGCGGCTATGGTGCAGCAGGACCTGCGCGAAGCCGTGGTCGACGACCTGCTCATGCTCAAGCTCATGGGCGCCAAGCCCGTCATCGTCCATGGCGGCGGCCCCGCTATCAACAAGATGATGGAGCGGCTCGACATCCCCGTGCACTGGGAGAACGGTCAGCGCGTCACGGATGAGGCGACCATGGAGGTCGTCAAGATGACGCTGGTGGGCAAGGTCAACCAGGAGCTGGTGAGCGACATCAACTCGCATGGCTCGATCGCTGTGGGCCTCAATGGAGCGGATGCCAAGATCATCCAGGCAACGCAGCTCGATCCCGCCTTGGGGCGCGTGGGCAAGGTGGTCAAGGTCGACAC
>CAVCDT010000020.1:20373-23093 GCA_963600995.1 Akkermansia muciniphila
ACACCACCTTGATCGAGGATCTGCTCAACGCAGACTACATCCCTGTGATCGCGACGGTGGGCTATGGCACGGACGGCGACTTCAACATCAACGCGGACACCGTGGCGGGAGAGATCGCCGCGGCGCTGGGCGCGCAGAAGATCGTCTTCATGACCGATGTCGACGGCCTGTACATGGACTTCGACGACAAGGACACGTTGGTGCTGCGCATGGCCCTGCAGGAGGCCGTCGACCTGGCAGAGAGCGGCAACCTGGCCAAGGGCATGATTCCCAAGATCAACGCCATCGTCACCGCGCTATCGGCCGGCGTGCGCAAGGCGCATATCATCAACGGCAAGACGCTCCACTCCCTGGTGCTCGAGATCTTCACCGACGAGGGCGTGGGCACCTTGATCATGAGGACGCTCGACGACGAGTACGACCCGGATTTCGTCGAGGCGCCGGTGAGCAACTTTGCCGCCAAGCTCGAAAGCCCCATCGCAAGCTTTGGCAGCGCTGCGGCGTTTGCCAAGGCCAGGGAAGGAGAATAAGCATGGGCACAGCATTCGAAACCGCAAAGCAGCTAGACGACAAGTACGTCATGCACACCTTCGTGCGCAAGCCGGTGGAGTTCGTCCGCGGCGAGGGCATGAGGCTTTATGACGACGAGGGGCGCGAGTACCGCGACTTCCTGAGCGGCATCGGCGTGGTGAGCGTGGGGCATAGCGAACCCAGCGTCGTGGCTGCCATCCAAGAGCAGGCGGCCAAGCTGCTCCATGTGAGCAACTACTACTACGTCGAGCATCGCGGTACGGTGGCCCAGCGCATCTGCACCTGGCTCGAGCAGGGCACGGGCGCTGATTGGCAGGTTTTCTTCGCCAACAGCGGCGCCGAGGCCAACGAGGGTGCCATCAAGACGGCGCGCAGGTGGGGCAAGCTTCATGCCAACGGCAACTACGGCATCATATCCGCCAACAAGTCGTTCCATGGGCGCACTTATGCGACGCTTGCCGCAACGGCGCAGGACGCCAAGCAGGACCCCTTCGCTCCGCTGCCGGGGGGCTTCACGAGCGTGCCCCTCAACGACATCGCCGCCATGGAGCAAGCCGTTAAGACCCCCATCGACGGCACTATGCCCGTCGCCGTGCTCCTCGAGCCCGTACAAGGCGAGAGCGGTGTGTGGCCCTGCACGCAGGAGTACCTCGAGGCCGTGAGGCGCCTGTGCGACGAGAACAACATGCTGCTCATCTTCGACGAGGTCCAGACGGGCTTCTATCGTTGCGGGACGCCCTTCGCCTTCATGGGCTACGGCGTCAAGCCGGACATCGTGAGCATGGCCAAGGGCATCGCCGGCGGTGTGCCCATGGGCGCTTTTGCCGCGCGCGCAGACGTCGCGGCAGTCATGGAGCCCGGCTTGCACGGCACCACCTTTGGCGGAAGCCCCCTGGCCTGTGCTGCAAGCGAGGCCGTCACCTCGATCATGCTCGACGATGCCTTCGCTCAAAACGTCAACGAGACGGGCGCCTACCTGCGCGAGCAGCTGGCAGAGCTGCCTTTTGTCAAGGAGGTGCGCGGCAAGGGCCTCATGTGCGGCATCACGCTGGACAAGCCCGTCGCCGCAGCCACCGTCTTGGCAGGTCTCGACCATGGGCTGGTGCTCAACAACCCTGCAGCCGATATCATGCGCTTCTTGCCGCCGCTGGTGTGCGGCAAGGAGGACGTCGACTTTTTGTGCGAGCGGTTGCCCAAGTGCTACGAGGACGCCTGCAATGCGTAAGAGCGCACACAGGGTGCGACCGTCTCGAGCTTCGAGGGGTTGCTGATGAGCGCTGCCAGGGCCGATAGGAAAAGCGCCATCAGGGAGATCGTCCAAAGCTGCAAGGTACGCACGCAGGGCGAGATTGCGGAGCTTTTGGCGCAGGAGGGCTTCGAGGTCACCCAGGCCACGGTGAGCCGCGACATGGCGGACCTGCGGCTCGAGAAGGACGAGGCGGGCATCTACACCCTGCCGGAGCTCATCCACCTGCGGCGCGTCGTGGCGGCTCAGGTGCGCGAGACGCGCCGTGCGGGCAACCAGGTGATCGTCTTGTGCGGGCCGGGTGCGGCGCAGGGCATCGCAGCGGCGATCGACGCCGCGGCACCTGCGGGGGTTCTGGGCAGCATCGCCGGCGACGATACCATCCTGGTGATCGCGCAAGACGATGCGGCCGGGGAGGCCTTCCAGGGGCAAGTCGAGGGCTTAATCGCACGATGACGCCCACGGCGCGCGTGCTTTATTGGATACTGTTCGACTAGGATTTCGGTACTTATCGGGAGGGTGAAGACAATCTCTCCCGTAAAAAAGAAAGGAAGCAATCATGGCTAAGGAAAGATGCGTACTGGCGTATTCCGGCGGTTTGGACACCTCCGTCTGCCTGCGTTGGTTGATGGACGAGATGAACCTCGACGTTATCGCCGTCGTGGGCGAGGTGGGCCAGGAGCATGACGGCCTCGAGAAGATCCGCGAGCGCGCGCTCGAGGTGGGCGCCATGGAGTGCATCATCGCCGACATGCGCGAGACCTTCGCCAACGACTACCTCACCAAGGCGCTTGCCGCCAACTCCATGTTCGAGAACAAGTACCCGCTGGTCTCTGCGCTCTCCCGCCCGCTGATCTCCCAGTACCTGGTCGAGGTCGCCCACAAGTACGGCGCCAAGTACGTCGCCCACGGCTGCACCGGCAAGGGCAACGACCAGGTCCGC
>CAVCDT010000021.1:0-19672 GCA_963600995.1 Akkermansia muciniphila
GCCTATAAGCCGGTGCTGGCAAGTACCAAGACCGTGCTCGAGGCAGATAGCTCGAGCCTCTCAAGCGCGCTCTTGTCTGCCAAACAGGGCGCAGAGCTCGCATCCGAGGCCAGCTTGGGGGATCTCTCGGGTGTCTTGGATCTGCTCAAGGGATACGCGACAGGCCAAGAGGAGCTCGACGCAAACGGTGCCCTGGTTCTGGCCACGTTCTCTCTTAACTTGGGAAGCCTTGGTGTGGGCGAGAAATCCATAAGCATCGAGGCGGCTGGCGATGTCGTGGGGCAGTTCGCCCGGTCCTTAGCCGAGGTCAGGGGCGGGCTATGAGCGTGCGCGGGTTAGGCAGGGTTCTTGCAGCGCGCTTGCGCTCGGCTGCGGCTGCATTCGGCCTCGCCAGGTGCCATGTGCCAATTGCCGGACGCACGGGCCGCTGCGCGCGCCTTACGTGTCGCGGCGTCTGTCGCAAACATGATATTTGGCGTGGACGGTGGCGCATGCGCGAGTCTGGCCAGATGGTTGTCGAATTGTGCGTGGTGATGCCCGTGGTTCTCATGGTTGCGGTGGCGATCATCGACGGCCTGGTCTTCACTGCCGCGGCTTCCAAGTTCGAGCACCTGTCCTCGCAGGCGGTGCTGGCCGCTGCGGCTGCTCCGGCTGGGACGCAGTTCGACAGCGTGCAGGTTGCCGGCGAGGTGCAAGAGCTTCTTGCCCAGGAGATGGGCGACTCCCGCGTTGACGTCGAGGTGGGCGCTTCGCAATCCGGCAAGGTATGCGAGTTTGCCTGCAAGATGTCCATGAGGCCTTGGCCACTTGGCAGTGCCAGCGTCTTCGGGATGCTCATCCCTACTGCGCTCGAGCACGAGTGCCGTTTTGATGTCAGGCCCTACGTGATAGGAGAGCTGTGATGAAGGTGCGTTTGGCGGTGAGCTTTGCGGCGCGTGCGAGGGGGCTGTTGCTCCGCAGGCGCTCTTGGCTTGGTGAAAGCGGTGTGCTCCTGCTTGCTCCTTGCAGTGCAGTCCATACCTTTGGGATGCGCGAGGCCATCGACGTCGCCTTCGTGGGACACGACGGCCGCGTGCTTGGGGCAGAGCAGCTGGTTGGGCCTATGCGCAGCCTCCGTTGCAGGGACAGCGTTGCCGTTTTGGAGCGCTTCAGCCCATGTGATGCAGATGCCAAGGATGCTTGCGACATGCAGCCGTGGTTCGAGGTAGGAGACGAAGTGGGTTTGCGTGCGGAGCACCTGGCGGGGACCTTGTGGGAGAAAGCCGCTGCTGGCCGGGCCGGGCCTTTGCCTTGAGAGCGTCGCCTGCGATAATGCTCGCATTGCCCGAGCCGCTGGCCTTGCCGTTTGGAGGCGAGCTGCGTGCTAATTGCGCTACCATTCCTCTCATTAGGCATATCGGCGAAGGAGAGCGTGTGAACATCATCGTTGTGGGCTGCGGACGAGTGGGGAGCCATTTGGCGACTTTGCTGTCTGAGGACGGCCATAATGTCTCTGTTGTGGACCGCAGGGTCGATGCCTTCAACGCCCTGGGTCGCAGCTTCAACGGCACGACTATCAAAGGCGTCGGGTTCGACGAGGAGGTTCTGATAGAGGCTGGCGTGGAGGAGTGCGACGCCGTTGCCGCCGTTACCAGCAACGACAATGCCAATCTCATGGTTGCCGAGGTCGCACGCCGTATCTTTGGGGTCAAACACGTCATCACACGCCTGTATGCGCCAAAGCGAGAGAAGACCTATACGCAGCTTGGCATCGACTTTGCCTGCGGCACGACGCTTGTGGCAGAGGAGATCTTCACCAAGATCCTCGCCGGCCACGGCCACCATATCGAGTCCTTTGGCAACTACGAGCTCATCAGGTTCGCCTGCAGGTTCCAAGACAGGGACATGGTTGTCACCTGCGGTGAGCTCGAGCGCGAGTACGGTGCGCGCGTCGTCGTGTACGAGCATGACGACAACGCGCACCTGCCCAAACCTGAGAGCATCCTGCGCTATGGCGATGTGGTCATCGTCTGCATCGACAGCTTGAACCTGTTCGACTTCTCCGAGTTCTTGAGGAGCTAGCTATGTATATCGTTATCGTCGGCGGCAGCATGACCGCAGAGTTCCTCATCAGCGCCATGCAAGACCAACGGCATCGTGTGACTGTCATCGAGGAGGATCTCGAGACGACCGATAGGTTGATCGAGGTGCTCCCCAAACGCGCGACGGTGGTTATGGGCGACGGTTGCGACTCGGAGATCCAACGAGATGCCGGTGTTGCCGATGCGGACCTCTTCATCGCTTTGACCGGCCACGACGAGACCAATCTCGTTGCATGCGAGATTGCGATGACTGCGTTTGACGTCCCCCGTTGCATTGCCAGCGTGCGCAGTCCCAAAAACGAGCGGATATTCAAAGAGGTGGGCATCGAGCCGGTGAGCTCGACGGACCTCATTGCGCGCATGGTCGAGGAGGAAGCCGTCATCGGTGATATGCGCATGGTCTTCAGTCTGCGCGAGGGCGATATCACGATGGTCGAGACCAAGATGCCTACCCGCATGAAGCACAAGGAGGGCATCGCTGTGGCCGATATCGCCTTGCCGCGCCAAGCGAACTTCATCGCCGTGGTGCGCGACGGCGACTTCGAGATGATTAACCCGGATACGCGCCTCATGCCCGGCGAGACCGTTATCGCAGCGGCCAAGGCAGATGCCGAGGAGGAGTTCCTCAGGGTCATCAAGCGCCTGTAGTTTTTGCGGTGCGTTCGCCTGGCCAGGGCGTCGATGCCGGCGTATGAATTCGAACATGAGAAAGCTCCGAGTTTCGGACTCAGGGGCAGGCCGTGTCATGGGTATTTGGCAAGCGATCGCAGGTATGGCGCCTCGCGTCGTAGGCGACGTTCGCGGGTGATACAGCTAGCCGTTGCAAGTTTAGGGCTGTTGTCGATTGAAGCTTGCGATACGGGGTTTATCCGAGAGCTTGCATTGCAGGAACCAAGCCGTTTCGATCCGATAAGCCCTGTAGGTAAGGATTTTGTCTTGTGAAATCGTATACTAGGATATACAATCATGTTAGAGATAACCAGAACGGAAGAATTCGATCGGTGGCTTAGGAAGCTGCGCGATGTTAATGCTCGAGCGCGCGTTAACGTGCGCATTCGCCGCATTCAGCTCACGGGCAATCTGGGCGATTGCAAGCCTGTTGGTGATGGTGTCTTTGAGCTGAGAGTGGACTATGGTCCCGGTTATCGGGTTTACTTTGCTTGGCGTGGTGATGTTGTTGTCTTGCTGCTTGCCGGAGGGGATAAGTCTACGCAACAGCAAGATATCAACAGAGCCAAGGAGCTCAATAAGGAATACGGGCGAGGTGGTGAAAGATGGCAGAGAAGGCATTAGGCAAGAAGACGCCTGTTAGTTACGATGCGGCAGAGTATCTGAGCACGGACGAGGATGTCGCTGCTTATCTCAACGCGGTTCTAGAAGACGGCGACCCTCAGCTGCTTGCTGCTGCGCTTGGCGATATCGCACGCGCGAGGGGTATGACACAGCTTGCCCGCGAGACAGGTGTCACCCGCGACGGCCTCTATAAGGCTTTGTCCTCCAATGGCAACCCTTCCTTTGCCACCGTCGCAAAGGTCGTAAAGGCGCTGGGCCTCAAGTTTGACTTCAAGGTTGCCTCGGCTTGAACGTCTTTGCCAGCGCGTTTCTTGGGCCTTGCTGGAGCTGCACGTAAGCAAGGCGAAGATCGTCCTGTGAAGGCTGCGAGCGGTGCGTGCATAGCAAAAGCTGCTGCGGTTCGATTTGCGGGTAATTTGCGGGTGGGGTTGTTTTCCAGCCCGCTGAGGAAAGCAAACAGGCCACGGGAAATACCCCGTGACCTGCGGAAACTCTTGGAGCGGGTGACGGGATTCGAACCCGCGAATACCAGCTTGGGAAGCTGGGGCCTTACCACTTGGCGACACCCGCAAAGTGGTAAGGATTCTAGCACAATATCCCTAGAGCCCAAGCGTTTATCCGCTGCGTCATGCAAAGGTTACCGCCGCTATCCGCGCTAGGGTTTGCATCGCAGCACGCTGCTGCACCGCGCGCGGCAAGGCGCGCTTTATCGGCAGTCTTATGGTCATGGCGATTTGCTGCTGGTAAGGGTCCGGTGCTGCGGCTGGCAGACCGCGAGTCTTTAGCGCATGGCCAGCGAGGGGTACATCGACATAGTCTGGAAATGGCTTTCCATGTAGCTGTCGTCAAAGTACTGGGCAAAGAAGACTTGGGTTGGCGACTCAACGGGCGCACCCGCCTGCCTGTCGAACCAGCAGGTGAAGGCCATGAGCGTAACGGCGACGTCGATGATCATGAAGACGGCGAGTGCCAGACACAAACCTTGTTGGATGCTCGCGGGGATGTGGTCGATGATGTCGTAGACGATGGGCAACAGCAGCTTGAGCCATATGAACCCCGCCAGTCCCCAGACGAGCGAGATACCCAGGCAGGTGTGGCCGCCCAGGTTGAAGGGCTGGTCGACATAGCTCCAGGCAACGATGCCAAAGGCCGTCTCCCAAAACCAGCCGGCTATGAACTCGAAGAGCCCGCCGGCAAGAGCCGCCACGGCAAAGAGCACGGTCAGGCGCTTGTTGCGCAGCGGGTTGAGCACGAGAGTGAAGAGCACGGCACCAACGCCGTAGATGGGTGAGAACGGCCCCCATACAAGCCCCGCTCGGTTCTTCCAGACGCCATCGATGGGATAGCTGACGATGGTCTCGATGACGAGTCCGGCAAAGCTGCAGATCACGAAGACCCAGAAGAGATGGAAGAAGTCGACGGGAAACTCGGTGTGCTCGCGCCCGGGCTCCTCGTTGAGCGCTTCTTTTACGTATCTGCTGGGCTTGTGCACGCTGTAATGTTCCCTCCTCCCAATCAACTCGTTGATTGTAGCTAAAGCGGTGCTGGCGCATGGGGGCTTGATGGCAAGGCGGGGGCGAACCGTCATCTTCTGAGACGAAGAAAGCCGCCTGCCCATGCGGGAAGGCGGCTTTGCGATTGCGCGTTTCGAAACCTTGGTTGGCTTCGCGGCTTCGAGCTCGAGGTCTTAAGCTCGAAGCACTTGGCTCGGGTCTAAAGCCTTAGGCCTCGAGCAGCTTTTGTACTGCAGCAAGCTTGACGCAGGTGATAAAGACGTCGAGCGCGGTCTCGAGCTCCTCCAGCGGTGGCAGTGTAGGCGCGATGCGGATGTTGGCGTCATGCGGGTCGCGCTTGTAGGGGTAGGTCGCCCCTGCGCCGGTCATGGTCACGCCCGCCTCCTTGGCAAGCGCTACGACGTGCTTCGCCGTGCCCTCCATCGCGTCGAAGCTGATGAAGTACCCGCCGCGCGGCTTGGTCCAGGCGCCCACGCCGCATTCGCCCAGGCCCTCTTCGAGCTTGCGTATCGTGAGCTCGAACTTGGGGGCGATGATCGCTGCGTGCTTGGCCATGTGGCCGGCGATGCCCTGGGCGTCTTTGAGGAAGAGCACATGGCGCATCTGGTTGAGCTTGTCGTAGCCGATGGCCTGCGCGCCCATGCGGGTTTTGACCTCGGCGACGTTTGCGGGCGAGGCGGCCATAGCGGAGATGCCAGCACCCGGCAGGGTGACTTTGGAGGTCGAGGCGAACTTGAAGTAGCGGTCCTGCGTTCCCGCTTCCTCGCAAGCCACGGCGATGTCGAGCAGCTGGTCCTGCTGCGCCGGGTCGTTGCTCAGATGATGAACGGTGTAGGCGTTGTCCCACATGATGCGAAAATCATCGGCTGCGGTGGGCATGGATGCCAAGCGTCTCACAACCTCGTCGCTGTAGGTGATACCGGTGGGGTTGGAGTACTTGGGCACGCACCAGATGCCCTTGATCGAGGCGTCGTTTGCGACGAGTTCCTCCACCGCGTCCATATCGGGTCCGTCGTCGTTCAGATCGACACAGATAAGCTCGATGCCAAAGGCTTCGGTCACGCCAAAGTGACGGTCGTAGCCGGGCACGGGGCAGAGGAACTTGACGCTGTCGAGCTTGCACCATGGCGTCGATCCCAGCGTTCCAAAAGCCCAGAAGCGCGCGATGGTGTCGTACATGATGTTGAGGCTGGAGTTACCGAAGACGATGACGTTCTCCGGTTTGTCGTCGAGCATAGTAGCCATGAGGGCGCGGGCCTCGGGCAGGCCGGTGAGGCAGCCGTAGTTGCAGAGGTCGGTCCCATCGGATGCCGTGAGATTGGAGTCCGGGCCGAGGATGTCGAGTATGGGCAGCGACAGCTCGAGCTGGTTAGACGCGGGCTTGCCGCGCGCCATGTTGAGGGAAAGCCCCTTGGCCTTATGGGCGTCGTAGGCGGCTTGCTGGACCTTGAGCTCTTCTTGCAGTTGCGAGGCGCTCATGTTCGCGTAGGTGGTCATCGAGACTCCTGGTTGTATGCGGGAATGCTTGCCAACACATTATGCGCACCTTGGCTACCTGCGGGCCTCTCGCGCAGGGGCAACGGCATGAATTTATCGTTTGTTTACGTTGGGTTTAGCGCTGACAAGGCCTCGTCTTTGCCCGGCGCGCATCAGCCTTTCTAATCTTGCTGGCTATCACTGATATAGAACCTCGCTTTGCGCAAAGCGTCACGCAGTAGATTTTCGTGTCACATGCATAGGGTATAAAGGTCGAAGGGTAATTCTAGGGAAGGGAGCCCCTATGGGACTCATCATCACACTGGTCATCATCTTGGCCATCGCCATCTGGGTTGTCGTGACGGGCGCCTATGTGGTCCAGCAGCAGTACATGGTCATCATCGAGCGCTTGGGCAAGTTCAGCAAGATCGTGGGGCCGGGCTTCCATGTCAAGATCCCGGTCATCGACCGCATCGCCGCGCGCGTCAACATGCGCACGAGCCAGTCGAGCTTCCAGATCAACGCCAAGACGCAGGACAACGTCACTGTGGAGATGGATATCGCTGCACAGTTTCACGTCAACGGCGACCGCGGCGTCGCCCCGTCGGAGTCCGGCGTGTACCGCAGCTACTACATGCTGCAAGACCCCGTGGCGCAGATGCGCTCGTATCTCATCGACGCGCTGCGCAGCTCCATCCCTAACTACACCTTGGACGAGGTCTTCGCCAAGAAGGATGAGATCGCCAACGAGGTCAACAACACCGTGAGCGCGCAGATGCGCGAGTACGGCTTCGATCTGGTGAGCACGCTCATCACGAGCATCGGCCTGCCCAAGGACGTCGAGGCCTCGATGAACAAGATCAATTCCGCCCAGCGCGAGCAAGTGGCCGCCCAAGCCCTGGCAGAGGCAGAGCGCATCAAGGTCGTGACAGAGGCGCGCGCTCAGGCAGAGGCCATGGAGCAAGCCGGCAAGGGCATCGCGGCCCAGCGCAAGGCCATCGCCGATGGCATCGCCGCCTCGCTCGACGCCATCAAGGATTCCGGTGTGAGCGCGGAGGAGGCAAACCAGCTCTTCATGTACACGCAATGGGCGGACATGATGGAGAAGTTCGCTAAGAGCTCCAGCCAATCCACCATCGTGCTCCCCAGCGACTTCAACTCCACCGCCAACACCTTCGAGCAGATGCTCACGGCCACCAAGGCTGCTAATAGGGAGTAGGGGTGCCAAGCGATGGGCATGGGGAGTATGAGCGTCAGGCATCCAGGAGGCACGGGAAATAGCTGTGCGTACTCTGCTGATGCGGCAATCGTCCTTGACGACGTGCGCTTTGCCTACCCCGGCGCCGTCTCCCCTGCGCTCGACGGCGTAACGCTGTCTATCGCGCCGGGTGAGTACGTGGCGCTTCTGGGCGCCAACGGCAGCGGGAAGTCCACGCTCCTGCTGCACATGAACGCCTTGCTCGTGCCCGATGAGGGCCGGGCGCTCTTCAACGTTGCAGGCAAGGCGCTCAGCTCTGCCGATAAAGGCGACCTCATGGAGATACGCCGCGCCTGCAGCATGATCTTCCAGAATCCGGACGAGCAGACGGTGGCGAGTACTGTCGAGGAGGACGTCGCCTTTGGGCCGGAGAATCTGGGCCTCGATGCGGCAGAGATCCGCCGTCGTGTGAACGAGTCACTGGCCAAGGTCGACCTCGACGGGTTCCAGCAGAGGCTCGTCTTCGAGTTGTCCCGCGGGCAGCGTCAGCGCGTCGCCATAGCGGGTGCGCTGGCCATGCAGCCGGAGGTCCTGCTCTGCGACGAGCCCACGGCCATGCTCGATGCCCAGGGGCGGCGCGATGTCGCCGCCCTGCTGCAGCAGGTTAACGATGCAGGTGTCGCTGTTGTGCTCGTCACCCATGATATGGAGGAGGCCCTCGCGGCAGACCGCGTCGTCGTTATGGAAGGCGGTCAGATAGCGATCGACGCCCCTGCGCGGGAGGTCTTCAGCCGCAAATATGCCAGCCGCTTGCAGGAGATGGGCCTCGAGCTGCCCGCTGCCGCTTGCTATGCGCTCAACTATGACCTGCCGGGTGAGCTGCCCCTCACTATCGATGAGCTCGTGAGCGCTGTGCGCCGCTAGCGTTTGATGCGCGGTGCGTTCTTGAGGAAGAACCTGCAGCTGTGGCAGTTCTCCTTGAGCGCTGCGCTAAAGTCCACGTCCACCGCGCTGAAGGTCTCCATACCGCTGGCTTTCTCATGCCAGGGGTTCTGGCAGATGGTATAGACGCAGGAGCGCGGGCACAGGTGGGCGGTAAAGTGCGGGCAGGCGTCTGTTACACCGCCGCAGCCTCGTTCTTCCCAACATGCCATAAACCCGCCTCCTTACGTTTCCAGAAACGTCTTTGATTATAGGTTCGCCGTAAGGGCAATAAAAAAGACCCTCGAAGGGTCTTCTGCAAAAGGCGCGTCTGGCGGAGAGCTAGGGATTCGAACCCTAGATACCCTTGTAGGGGTATACTCGCTTAGCAGGCGAGCACCTTCGGCCTCTCGGTCAGCTCTCCGCATACGCAAGGAAGGATTGTAGCAGACAATCTCTTATTGTCGACCGAGAACTTTTATACGCTCTTCAATCTGCCTTTCATCGCGTGCGATAATACCCAAACTACGCTCTGAGATTCGCCCGACCCGATAGGGGAGCCCATGGTCCTGACCGTCATAGAGGTGCTGCTGATAATCGGCGCCGTTGTCTGCCTCATGCTGGCAGGGCGATCGGTTGCACGCAAAGGTGCGCTTCCCAAGACTGTCGCCGTGCTGTGTGCGGCGGCGGGCCTCGCTACGGCGCTTTCGCTTGCGCAGGTCGTCGTCGGGGACGAGAAGACCCTGCGCGCGGTCGACATCTTCTACTTCGTCTCCATCGACTTGCTCATGTTCGCCCTCTACAGCTATGTGGCAGAGCTCATAGGCGACTATAAGAAGGGGCTTCAGTCCTTCGCAGTGTTCTTTGGCGTTTTGATCGCAATCGATTGCATCCTGTTCATCGCCAACGCCTGCCGGCCCATCATGACGGCTTATACGCCCATGGCCAGCCCGGACCTCGGCGTGCTGACAGGCTTTACCAGGATCGGGCTGCCGCTGTTCTCGTTTCATCTGGGCGTGGACTACATCATGGTCGCGGCCTCTGCCGTGCTCTTCATAGTCAAGATCATCCATACCTCCAACGTATACCGCGGGCCCTATATCGGGCTTTTGGCCGTGCTGATCATCATCTCCGCAGTCAACGTCCTCTATATGAGCGAGGTCATCTTGTTCCCCACGGACTGCAGCTGCATGATCTACGTGGTGGGCGTCTATTGCCTGTACTGGGCGACCTTCCATACGTTTCGCAACAGCCAAAACGGGCAGGTCGTCAAAACCGTGGTGGAGGGCTCTCGCGGGCCCATCGTCTGCTTTACGGATGGCGGCTCCCTCGCTGTGATGAACGGCCCCGCACGCGAGCTCTTCGACGTGCCGGATAGCGACTGGGACCCTATCAGCTTGTCCGAGTTCTCCAAGATGTACGCCATGCCGGACTTCTCTGCCGCGGGCGAGACGCTCAACTTCGTCTGGAGCCCGGACGGCTCCCAGATCGGCGCGTATTTCTGCGAGTTCACCGTCGTGCGCGACGAACAAGGCCGCCGCGTGGGCTACGGCATTACCATGCACAAAGCAGCCGAGGCCATGGATCCCAAGACGGGCCTTTACAACGAGGAGAGCTTCCGCAACCGCCGCGAGGAGTTCCAGCGTGCCCAAAGCTACCCGGTGACCTTCACGAACATATCGCTCAGCTACGTCACGGCCATGAACGACATCTACAGCCGCAGCCTCACGGACTCCTCTATCGGCGATTTCGCCCGCTGGCTCGAGAGCTACTGGCCGGAGGAGGGCGACAGCTTCATCGCCTATCGCGGCGGGTCCGAGTTCGAGGTCATCAGCCGCGGCCTCGGGCGCGAGCAGATCGTCTACGCGCTCGACCTGCTCAAGAAGGAGATCGTCTGGAACCTGCCGGAGGACATCAAAGGCGACTTCGAGTACGGCATCATGGAGGCAGACGGCGAGAAGCGCGACGCTGTCGGAGCCTCGCGCGCTGCGCACGAGCTGTCTATGTACAAGCTCTTCGCCTCGCCGGATTCGATTCGCAGCAACAACGTGAGCGCCCTGGTACGCCCGCTGATCGACCGCGGCTTTACCACGCAGGGGCGCATCGACGCCATATCCCGCCTTGCGGGGCGCATCGCGCGCTCTTTGGGCGTGGACGAGATGACCTACTACCGCAGCATCCTGCTCGCGCGTTTGTCGGACATCGGCAAGCTCGCCGTGCCGGACGACGTCGCGTTCCATACGGGCAGCCACACCCGCGGTGCGCGCATGCTCATGCAGCGCCATGTCGAGGTGGGCTACCGCCTGCTCAGGTCGACCACGGGGCTGTCTGCCCTCTCCAAGCTGCTCCTCTACCATCATGAGAACTGGGACGGCTCCGGTTACCCGGACAAGCTCAAAGGCGAGCAGATACCGCTGGAGTCGCGCATCGTGGCTGTGGCGACGGCTTTCGACGAGCTGGTCAACGACCCCAACCATGCCCTCGGCTTTGGCGATGCCCTCAAAGACATCGCATCGGATGCGGGAACCAAGTTCGACCCGGCGGTGGTCAAGGCGCTTCTCGAGGTATCCGATAACGGCGATGCACTTGTCGCGGCAGCCAAGACGGCTTTGATCAAGCAGGTACAGGAAGGCGACTCTGCCCAAGAGGCAGGGCAGGAGCAGCCCGATGCAGAGCGCGAGCTTACCGCCTTGGTGGTGGACGATCAGGAGATGAACCGCGCAATCGTCTGCATGAACCTCGCGGGCAAATACCGCTGCTTCGAGGCGTCCGACGGCCAGGAGGCGCTCGATATCCTGTCTGACAACCCCGATAGCTTCGATATCGTCTTGCTCGACTTGATCATGCCCAACGTTGACGGCCTCGAGGTGCTCAGGCGCGCCAGGAAGACCAAGCTCGTAGAAGATGTGCCCTTTATCGTGGTTACCGCAGACGAGGAGGTCGAGACCTGGAAGGAGTGCCTCGACCTCGGCGCGGCAGAGATCTTGGGCAAGCCCGTCAACGGCGATATCCTGCGCCGCCGCGTCGACAACGCCGTTGAGCTCTTCTCCACGCGCAAGGGCCTGCAGCTCAAAGTCGAGAAGCAGTCTGCCGATATCATGATCAAGAACGAGGAGCTCAAAAGGCAGGCGAGCCGCCTAGTGCGCACCAACGAGCAGGTGAGCACTATCCTCCACAACGTCATGGACTACCGTGACTGCGACTCTGCCGGCCATCTCGACCGCGTCATCAACTACACCGTTGCCCTGGCGACGGAGGCTGTGGAGAGCTATCCGGCGCTGGGTATCACGCGCGACCAGATCGACGCGCTGGGCCAGGCCTCCGCCTTGCATGACATCGGCAAGGTCGCCGTGCCGGACAGCATCCTGTTCAAGGTGGGCAGGCTCGACGAGGACGAGTTCGCCGTCATGAAGGCGCATACCGTCTGCGGCTACAACCTCATCCTCGAACCCCTTAAGGCGCTGGGCGACGACGATTTCGCGCGCTTCTCGTTGGAGGTGGTGCGCAGCCACCACGAGCGCTGGGACGGCAGCGGCTACCCCGACGGTCTTAAGGAGTGCGAGATTCCCGTATCGGCGCAGATCACGGCTCTGGCAGACGTTTACGACGCGCTCACCAGCAAGCGCCCCTACAAGGACCCCTGCAGCCATGAGGAGGCCGTCCAGACGATCACGACAGGGGGGTGCGGCGTGTTCTCGCCCGTGATGATGGACATCTTCAACAAGGTCTGCGGGAGCTTCCCGGATATCGCGGCGGATTACAAGGCCGCCAAGGACCTCAACCTGGGCACGGAGTACCGCGAGCGCTTGGCGAGCTCTTATGGCGATCTGTCCAAAGACGGCGTCGAGATCGACAACGGCGCTTCGATGGAGCACGTCGTGCGCATGCTCATGGACGCCAACCGCGACCTCAAACTGCGCAGCCAGTACGACCTGCCCACAGGGGCCTTCAACCGCAACACGTATGTGGAATACCTGCGCACCTTCAACACTGCGGCGTATTCCTGCATGGCGGCCATCTACTTCGATGTCAACGGCTTGCACGAGTACAACCGCGACTTCGGCCATGCGCAAGGCGATGTGATGCTCGCCAATGTCGCGCGGACGATTATGGAAGTTTTTGGAGATTTCAAAACCTTCCGTACTGGCGGTGACGAGTTTGTTACAGTGTGTGAGAATGCGACAGAGGAACAAACCGCCGCGATGGTCAAAGAGGTGCAAGCGCTTTTCGAGAAGAGGGGTCTGACCTGCGCTGTAGGCTACGACTGGCGCCAAAGCGACATCGATATGGGCGAGATGGTCAAAGCGGCAGACCGCAGCATGTTCGCCCAGAAAGCGGTTTATTATGAGGAGAACCCCCATGCGAGCAAAAGATAGCGGCGTGGGGTCGCAAGCAGTGAGGTTTTAGAGATGAGTGATCTTCTAGAGAGCCTGCGCGACGCAGGCAACGATGTCGACGGCGCCATCGCGCGCTTCATGGGCAACGAGGCCATGTACGTCAAGTTCTTGGGCAAGCTGCCCCAAGACGACAGCTTCGACAAACTCACGGCGGCACTGGAGCAACAGGATATCGAGGAGGGCTTCGCCGCCTCGCATACCCTCAAGGGCGTTTTGGGCAACCTTGGCCTTACCACGTTGGCCAGGCTCAACACCCCCATCGTCGAGACGCTGCGCGCAGGCAAGATGCCCGCGCAAGAAGACGTCGATACCTTCAACGCCGCCTACAAGGAGATGCTCGCGATACTGAGCGTCTAGCTTCCCGCTGCGTTTGCCGCTGGGAGTCGCTGCTGCCGGCATGCGCAGCCGATGGGCAAGACACCAAGAAGGCCGCAACCCCTTGCATCGGGGTTGCGGCCTTTGCATTGCCTTTCGACCTATGATGACTCGCGCCAGCGGCTGCTTTTTGCAGTCTGCGGCAGTTTGCGCTGGCAATTGCTCCTTGAGTCGCGTTGTGCGAGCAGGCGGCGCTTGCAGCGCGCCTCCTACTGGAGAGTTTTCTTGACAGCAGCCTCGATGGAGGTCACGGTGCCGTCGACAACCTCCTTGAAGCGGATGGGGACGTCGTCGAGCATATCGAGCGCGGGCGGGACGGCGTAGGTGCCGCTTACACCCGTCATCTCCATGACCTTGCGGTTGAGCTGGGCGCCTGTGAGGCTTGCGACGTCTTGGGGCAGCGGCTCTGCGGCGGGGATGCCCGTGAGCGCACGGTAGACGGCGCCGCCGAACTTAGCCCAGCGCGCCGTGCTCACGACCAGCATGGGGTTGGTGCCCTTGTTGCGCTTAGCGACCTTCCAGGCGACGGCCGTGTGCGGGTCGAGCAGGTAGCTGTGCTCATCCATCACCTGCTTGATGGTGGCCAGGGAGTCCTCGTCACTCACGCTGCCTGCGCGGTACTGCGAGCTGAGCGCGGCGAAGGTCTCGTCGTCGATGGTGAAGCTGCCCTCGCTTGCGAGCTGGCGCATCCATGCGGCGACCTTGCTGCCGCCGCGGCCGGTGAGCTCGAAGAGCTGGCGCTCGAGGTTGCTCGAGATGAGGATGTCCATCGAGGGGCTGCTCGTGAGGACGAACTCACGGTCCTTGATGGTGTAGGTGCCCTCGTGGATGAAGTCCGTGAGAACACGGTTCTGGTTGCTCGCGCAGACGATGGTGCCGATGGGCACGCCCATCTGCTTGGCGTACCAGCTTGCGAGGATGTTGCCGAAGTTGCCTGTGGGGACGGTGACGTCCATGGGTTGGCCTGCCTCGACGGCTCCTTGCGCCACGAGCTGCGCGTAGGCGCTCACGTAGTAGACGATCTGCGGCATCAGACGGCCCCAGTTGATGGAGTTGGCGCTCGAGAGGACCACGTTGTCGCTTGCCGCCAGGACCTCGTTGAACTCCTTGTCGTTGAACATCTGCTTGACCGATGTCTGGCAGTCGTCGAAGTTGCCGCGCACGCCGTAGACGCAGACGTTGCCGCCGGCCTGCGTGGTCATCTGCTTGTACTGGATGTCGCTCACGCCGCCGTCGGGGTAGAAGACGACGATGGAGATATGGTCGCGGTCCTTGAAGCCCTCGAGCGCCGCCTTACCCGTATCGCCGGATGTCGCCACGGCGATGAGGTAGTCGTGCGCCGGGCCACCCGCAGCGCGCTGCTTCTCGATGCTCGCGCTGAAGAACACGGGTAGGCACTGCAAGGCCATGTCCTTGAAGGCGCTGGTGGGGCCATGCCACAGCTCGAGCACGTAAGTGCCGTCATCGCCCACGGGGACGACAGGCGCGATAGCGGGCGTGTCGAAGTTGTCCGCATAGATGATGTCGAAGAGCTCGTCGATCTGCTCACGCGTGAAGTCGATGCCGAAGAGCTCGTAGATGGTGGCCGCCTGCTGCTTGTAGGGCAGCTTGCCCAGCTCGACGATCTGGTCGAGGGTCATGCTGGGGATCTCCTGCGGGACAAAGAGCCCGCCTCCGGGCGCGATGCCCTTGATCACAGCCTGCGAGAACTCGAGGGGCTCGGTGACGATGCCGCGTGTGTCGATGTAGCGAATGCCCATGGTGATCCTTTCAAAGGTGGCCGTGTGCGGGCGATAGAAGAAAATAGTACCACCTGCCTGCGTAAACATGCTGTTACAAGCGGTTGTGAGGGGCAGCGGATATGGCAGATGCCGCGGTAGCATTCCCTAGTGCAACCTCGAGCAGACGCTTTGGCAGCAGTTAGATTCCTGGGCAATGTCGATTAAATCGCCTGGCGGGCTTGTATAATTAACTCAAATATAGATAAAATGGTTCTCTAGAAAGATAGAAGAGGAAGCTATCTTTGCAGGTGAAAGGAGACGTACATGTCGGCTAACGCCAATCTGCATGCGCAGGTCAAGCTCGTGGTTACCGCCTCTTCGGACCGCAAGGGCCCGAGCTTTGGCAAGGGTGCGGGTATTCTGCTCCACGGTATCGAGGAGTATGGCTCGCTCAACAAGACCGCCAAGGTGCTCCATATGGCCTACAGCAAGGCCTGGAGCATGATCAAGAAGGTCGAGGACGGCTTGGGTTTCCCCCTGATCGAACGTTATGGCGCGCGCGGCTCGCGCTTGACGGACGAGGGCAGGCGCTTCTTGGCTCTCTACGATGAGTTCGAGAGGGATGTCGAGGAGTACACTCAGCAGTCCTTCGAGCGCATCTTCAAGGAGTTCTAGGCACAGCTCCTCTTATCGCTGCTGCTTCTCTCGTAGCGTGGCTTCGTCATCACGGCGCGCTCTTTATCGGCTCGCTGCGCTGCGTGCGGCGGGCATGTTGTCTTGCCGATAGCTTTCGAATCTCATAGCAAAAGCAAAGACCCGGGTTTCCCCGGGTCTTCTTGTGTGTTCGCAACGCGCTTCAGGGCGCGTCTTGCCATGTTGCGGATGCCGCGCGCTTTAGTTGTCGCTGTCGTCGAAGCCCGTGCCCACGATGAGGGTGATCTTGGAGCCCTTCTTGACCGATCCGGAGCTAGGCGTTTGCGATATAACCTTGCCGTTGTCGCCGGATGCGTAGTCGATGGAGTAGGTGAGACCCGCCTTGTTGAGCGTGCTCGTGGCCTTGGACTGCGTCATGCCCGTGACGTTGGGTACGGATACGGTGACATCCTCGTCTTGGTCTTGCTGCTTGGAGCCTTGGCAGACGGTGAGCGTGATGCTCGTGCCCGTGGCTACGGAGGTGCCGGCGGGGATGCTCTGCTCCATAACATCGCCCTTGCTCACATCGCTGGAGTAGCCGTCCTTGAGGGTGACAGTGAGGCCTGCCGCCTCGAGGCTCGACTTGACGGTCTGAGCGTTTTGGCCGGAGTAGTTCTCGATGGTGACGTTCTTGCTCTCCTTGCCCTTGGAGACCTTGAACTGGATGGTCGTGCCCTTGGGGACGCTCGTGCCTGCGGCCTGCGATTGCTCGTAGACCTTGCCCGCCTCGATGGTATCCGAGTAGCCCTCGGAGCTGCTCCCGCTCAGGCCCGCGTCCTCGAGTGCCGTGGTTGCCTGGTCCTCGGTGAGGTTGTAGAGGTTGGGGACGCTCACCTGCTCTGTGTCGCCCTTGCCGCTGCTGATGGTGAGGTTGACCTTGCCGCCCTTGTCGAGGGACTCGTTGAGCTGCGGGTCCTGGTAGATGACGAGGTCCTTGGCCACGGTCTCGCTGGCCTGGTAGGTCACGGTGCCCACGTCGAGGCCCGATTGCTGCAGGGTGGCGGTGGCCTCTTCGAGGGTCTTGTTGGTGACGTCCGGGACGATCACCTGCTCTGCCTTGGTGTTGCCGCCGCTCAGGGCAGCATAGGCGCCCCCAAGCGCTGCGAGCAAAGCGACTACGACGACGATAGCGGCGATGATCTTGCCCTTGCCGCCCTTCTTGCTGCCGCCTTTGCCCTTGCCGCCCTTGGAAGAGCCGCTGTCGTAGGAGTTGGAGTAGGAGCCTGCCTCGTCGTCGTCCACGGGGCCGATGACACGCGTTGCGCCTGCGGCGATGTTGGCCGCGGGGGTGCCGGTGCCCATGACGGTGGTCGCCGCAGCGCTCCCGCGGCCGGTGAGGTAGTCGTCGAGAGCCTGCTTCATCTCGTTGGCGGTGGCGTAGCGCTCGTGCGGGTCTTTGGACATCGCCTTGAGGATGATGGCTTCGAGCCCTGCGTCGATGGCGGAGTTGATGGCGCGCGGCGGGACAGGCTGCTCGCTCACCTGCTTCATGGCGACGCTCACGGCATCCGGGCCGTCGAAGGGGAGCTGCCCGGTGCAGGCCTCGTACATGACGATGCCCAGGCTGTAGAGGTCGCTCGTGCCGGCGAGGGACTTGCCCTGCGCTTGCTCGGGGCTGACGTAGTGGGCGGTGCCCAGCACGTTGGAGTCCTGGGTCATATCGGAGTTGCCCGCCTGCGCGATGCCAAAGTCCATGACTTTAACGTTGCCGTCTGTCTGGACCATGATGTTGGCGGACTTGATGTCGCGGTGGATGATGTTGTAGCTGTGGGCCACGCTCAAGGCGCTGCAGACCTGCGAGCCGATCTCTGCCACCTTGCGGGGATGGATGCTGCCCCTGCTCTGGATGGCGCTCTTGAGGTCTGTGCCGCGCACGTACTCCATGACGATGTAGTACATGCCGTCGTCTTGGCCCCAATCGTAGATGTTGACGATGTAGGGGCTGGTGAGGTTGGCGGCTGCCTGGGCCTCTTGCCTGAACCGCGCGGCGAACGTGCGGTCGGCGGCGTACTGCGGCAGCATCACCTTAACGGCGACGGTGCGTCCCAAGGTGGAGTCCTGCGCCTTGAACACCTCGGCCATCCCCCCGATGCCGATGCGCTCGGTGATCTTGTAGCGCTCTCCAAAAACCTTTTTATCCACGTGTGACTCCTTGCTCAAACTCCGCGCCTGTTAGGGCTGTAAAATCCATTTTATCTATGTGCGATACGCGTTTGCTCCCAAGCGCGACATTCACAAAAAGATTGTTTCTTCTTTTGGCATAGTTAAGTTTCTTAAGCCGTCTGCCCGATGCGAGCCCGGTACCGGCTCGTACGGCAGGTGTTCTCGCCGCTGCGGCATCACATCGCCCCCAGCTCTTCGAGCGCCTTGACGAGCACTGTGCGCGCCTTGGGTGCGGCGACGACGGCGCCCTCGTCCTTGGCGTTCTCGATGACCAAGGCGATGGTGATGCTCTTGCCGCCTACCTCCGCCGCGGCGATGAACCAGGCGTTCTCTTTGCCGCCGTCGACCTCTGCCGTGCCAGTCTTGCCCATAACGGTCACGCCGTCGATCTTGCAGGCGGTGCCGGTGCCGTTGGTGACGACGTATTTGAGGATCTCCTGCTCTTCCTGGGCGGCCTTCTTGCTGATGACGCGCCCGATCTGCGCAGGCTGCGTGGTGGAGGTGATGCTGCCGGTGCTCGAGAGCACGTGGTCGACCAGGTAGGGCTTCATGGCGACGCCGTCGTTGGCGATGGCGGCCATGGCGACGGCCATCTGCGTGACGGTGACTTGCGGGCCGGAGGGACTCGCGTGTTGGCCCACGGGCTGGCCGGCGCCTGCCCATGCCGTCTCCCAGGTGGTCATCTCGGACGGGTCGGGCATGAGGCTCGAGGTGACGTTGAAGTCGAGCGCCATGTTGCCGCCGAACCCCAGGGCATCGCAGTAGCTCACGAGCTTCTTAGCGCCCAGGTCCACGGCGATCTGGCCAAAAGCCGTGTTGGAGCTGATGGCCGTGGCCTCCTTGACGGTGATCGTGCCGCTGTCGCGGTGCGTGGTCACCTTGCCGCCGCCTATCTCCATGGAGGAGGGGCTCTTGTAGGTCGAGTCTGCGGTGACGGTGCCGTTGTCGAGGGCGGCGGCGAGCGTGATCGCCTTGAAGGTCGAGCCGGGCGTGTAGAGGCTCTGGGTCGCGCGGTTGACGAGCTCGCCGTTGCCGCCCTTCTTGCCGCTCAGGTAATCGGCTACGTCGTTTGCGTTGTAACCGGGCGCGCTCGCCTGGGCGAGCACGGCGCCGGTCTCGGTGTCGAGCACGGTGCAGGCGCCCGTGCTGCCGTCGAGCACGTCTTGGGCGGCTTGCTGGACCTTCGAGTTGAGCGTGAGCACGACGTCGTTGCCGGAGGTCTGCATGCCGGCGGCGGCGCGGATGGCGTCGCCGATGGTCTCGAAGTTCTCATCGCCTACCAGCGTGCTGCTCTGCGAGGCCTCGAGGCCCGCGCTGCCGTATTGCTGGCTGTAGTAGCCCACGGTCTGCGCGGCCAACTTGCCCTGCGGGTAGGTGCGCGAGTAGCTGCCGTCGTCGTTTTTGACGCTTTTGGCCAAGGTCACGTTGTCGCTTGTGAGGATGGCGCCGCGCTCACGCGTCGCCTGCTTGGCAAGCGTGTGGTTGTTGCCCTCGCGGTTCTGGATGCTGTCTGCCTGGATGACCTGCACGTAGGCAAGGTTGCCGATGGCGACGGCGATGAAGAGCGACAGGCAGCCCACGAGCATCGTGAGGCGATGCCCCAGGGATGCGCGCCCCAAGATGCCCTGCTCGCCCAGGGCGGCCTTGATGCGCCCTATCTGCATGGTGGAGGTCATCTCGCAGGAAAGCCCCGTCGCCTCGTTGCCGGCTTTGAGCAGCAGTCCGACGATGATGAAGCTGGCGATGAGCGAGCTTCCGCCTTGGCTCATGAAGGGCAAGGTGATGCCCGTCAGCGGGATGAGTCCTGTGACGCCGCCCACGATGATGAAGGCCTGCAGGG
>CAVCDT010000021.1:19682-22919 GCA_963600995.1 Akkermansia muciniphila
CCTGCAGGGTGATCGAGGCGGTGAGGCCCGCAGCGGTAAACGCCGCGATGTCGCTTTTGGCGCGTGCTGCGGTAGCCATGCCGCGCACGGCGAAGAGCACGAACAAGATCATGACGCCGCCTGCGCCCAGAAGGCCCATCTCCTCGGCTATCGCGCTGAAGATGAAGTCGCTTTCGACCATGGGGATGCTCGTGCACATGCCGCGCCCTATGCCGACGCCAAAGAGGCCGCCGTCGGCCAGCGAGTAGAGGCTCTGCACGAGCTGATAGCCGCTTTCCTGCGCATAGGCGAAGGGGTCCTGCCAGATGGCGACGCGCGTCTGCACATGGTCGAAGGCGCCGTAGAGCACGATGCAGCCGATGGCGGCCAGCGCCAGGCCCAAGATGACGTAGGAGACGCGCCCGGTGCTCACGTAGACCATGGCGATGAAGATCCCAAAGAGCAGAAGGGCGCTGCCCAGGTCCTTCTCGAAGACGATGACGGCCAAGGCGATGAGCCACATGCCGATCACGGGCATCATCGTGCGCCAGTGGGGCAGCGGCAGGCCCAGCGGGCCGCGCTCGAAGGTCGACAGCATCTCGCGGTGGTCGGCCAGGTAGCTGGCCAGGAACAAGACGATGCATATCTTGGCGAGCTCTCCGGGCTGGAAGCTCATGCCCGCGATGCTCAGCCAGATGCGGCTGCCGTAGTACTCCGCGCCGATGCCGGGCAGCATGGGGCTGACCAGTAGCAACAGGCCGATAACGAGGATGACGTAGCGGTATTCGCCGATCTTCTCGATGCTGGGGACGAAGACGATGACGAGCACCATGCACGCGATACCCGCAAAGAGCCAGATCACCTGGCGCAGCGCGGTGTCGTCGGGCGTGAGGCGCAAGACGAAGCAGATGCCGATACCTGCGAGCAGAAACGCGATGGGTAGGATGCCCGGGTCCGCCTGCGGGGCGAAAAGGCGCGTGAAGATATGCGCCACGGCGATCGCGGCGATGAGGCCCAAGGGCACGGCGAAGTTGGCGAGCGTGATGTCCGACCCCTCGTTGACGAGGAGCATCAGGAACAAGAGCAGCATCACGGGTGCCGCCGCGATGAGGAGCCAGAGTTCTGTAGTGCGTCTGGAATGCATCGTTGCCTGCTTGCCTAGTTGGTCTTGCCGGAGGCTTTGTCGCTGCCGGTGCTGTCGCCGTTTGCGCCGGAGTCGCTGTCGCTGCCGCCGTTACTGCCAGTCTCATCGGTGTCGGCATCGGCGTCGCTGTTGGCTTGGGTGCCGCTGTCATCGGCATCGCTGCCGTCTGCGCTCACGCCGGTGACGTGGCGGTAGTCGGCGAGCAGCGCCTGGGCTTCGTCCAAGCTGCCCACGCTCATGCCGCCTTCGAGCCTGCTCGCCGTGGTGGGGGCGAGCTTGCTTGTGGGGATGTTGGTCTTCTCCTCGAGCCAAGACAGCTCGACGCCGGCTATCTGACCGGGGAGCCCGCGGTAGACGCATACGTAGCCTTCTTGCGCGATGACGTAGAAGCTGTTTTGCGCGTAGGCGTACACGCCGCAGATGCCTCCTGCGACGATGGCGATGAAGACGACGACGAACACGATGGGCGCCAGATGGTTCTTGAGCCAGCTGCGCACGCCGCGGGTCTTGGCTTTGCCGATGGGCTCGCGCAGGGGATCGACCACGACGCAGGTCACGTTGTCCAAGCCGCCTGCGGCCAGCGCCTCACGGATGAGCGCGTCGCAACACGATTGGGGGTCGTCGTTAGAGCGCAGGATGGCGGCGATGGTGCTGTCCATCACCATGCTGCTCAAGCCGTCGGAGCACAAGAGCAGCCTGTCGCCTTGGCTCACGCGCAGTATGTAGATGTCGGGCTCGACGTTGAGGTCGCTTCCCAGCGCGCGCGTGATGACGCTGCGCTGCGGGTGGACGCGGGCCTCCTCCTCGGTGATGCGCCCTTGCTCGACGAGGTCTGCCACGAGCGAGTGGTCGCGGGTGACGCGCTGCAGGGTTCCCTCGTGCAGCAGGTAGGCGCGCGAGTCGCCCACTTGGGCGATGAGGAGCTGGTCGTCGAATATCTGCGCGGCCGTCATCGTCGTGCCCATGCCCGGGCGCCCGGTGCCGTTGGCTGCGCCGGCGATGATGGCGGCGTTGGCGCACTTGACGGCGTTGGCCAGCGCGTCGCCGTCGGGCGAGTTGGGGGCTTTCTCGAGCATGGTCCTGATGGCTATCTCGCTTGCCACCTCGCCTGCCTCGTGGCCGCCCATGCCGTCGGCCACTACGAACAGCGGCGTCGCGGCGATGAAGCTGTCCTCGTTGTGCTCGCGAACGCAGCCCACGTCCGTGCGCGCCGCGTATACCTGCGGCGTCCTTGCGTTCTGTCTGCCCTTGTCGTGACCTGTGCTCATAAAGCTTCCTCGAGTCCTGCCTATGTCGTAAACGTGCTCGCGCCTCTTACGGACTGTATGCCCGCGCGGGAGCGTGCGATTGTGCTGCTACTTCCTGCTCACCTTGATGTCCACGTTTCCGATGCGGATCACGTCGCCCTCGCTGCAGCGCTGGATCTGGGTGACGGGCTCGCCGTTGAGGCGCGTGCCGTTGGCAGAACCCAGGTCCTCGACCATGAGGTCGCCTCCCATCAGCGTGAAGCGCGCATGGCGGCGGCTCACGACGTCGTTGGCGATGAGGATGTCCGCGCCGGGGGCGCGCCCTACGATGATGGGCCCTATCACGTTGAGCTGCACGCCGCGCAGCGCCTTGGGGCCCTTCTCGACCGAGAGCGACCAGACGCGCGCGCTCTTGTTGTTCTGGCCCTTGACCAGCCCGATGCCGGTGCGCATCACGGCGAAGAGGAACAAGAACAGCAGCGCAACGAGCAGGATGCGCCCTGCCAGCAGCAGTAGGTCGATCACGCTAGTCCTCCCTGAACTCCAGGCGCGTGGTCCCAAGCTCGATCACATCGCCGTTTCTGAGTATGTGCTGGGTGACGGGCTCTCCGTTGAGGAAGGTCCCGTTGGTCGAGTCGTTGTCGCGCACGGACCAGTCGTCGCCGTTGAAGACGACCTCCGCATGGTGGCGGCTCGCGCCCGGATCTGCCACGACGATGTCGTTGTCCGTACCGCGACCCATCGTCATGCGCAGGCCGATGAGCGGGTAGCGCGTGTCCTTGTTGAAGTCGTAGAGGCACACGCGCGTTCCGGCGGATACCGTGTTGGCGCCCAGCAAGACGGTCTGGGCGGCCGACTGGTCATAGG
>CAVCDT010000022.1:0-17332 GCA_963600995.1 Akkermansia muciniphila
GGCAGCAGGCCGCTGCAACCTAGCGGGAGAGCTGCGCACTGCGTGCGCGTCGCTCTCCCCTACGCGGTTCCTCACCGCTTCTGCCCTCGATACCGCCCGGTGCCTCTATGCCGTTGCCGGGATTGCCCTGACCCAAGGGCGCCCTTAGCAGTTAAGGGTGACGGGGACGATGCCCGTATGGAGCGCAGCTGCACCCATCATGAAGGGCTGGTAGTTCACGCCCACGAGACCGCAGTCGCCAAAGAGCTTGGCGAGCTCGTCCTTAGAGAGGAACTCCTGCGTGCTCTGATAGAGCCATACGTACTCGTCGCGCTTGGAAAGGCCGCCGCCCAAGATGGGCATGACGCCCTTGTAATAAGCCTGGTAGAAGGGCTCGATGTAGGAGTTGTCCGGCACAGAGGCATCCAGGCAGGCAACCAGGCCGCCGGGGCGCGTAACGCGCGCCATCTCGCGCACGACCTGCTCGTAATCAGGGGTATTGCGCAGCCCGAAGCTCACCACGCAGGCATCGAAGGTGTCGTCGTCAAAGGGAAGCTCCATGGCATTGCCCTCGACGAGCATGACGTTGTCCATCCCCTGGGTGCGCTCGCGCGCAACCTCGAGCATCTGGGCGGAGAAGTCGATCCCCACCACCATGACGCTGGGATCTGCCGCGGCAATGCGCTGCGTGATATCGCCCGTGCCGCAGCAGACGTCGAGCACCTTGCCTACGCTGCCGTCAGGGCACGAGGAGAGCGCCGCGTTGACGAGCTCGCGCTTCCAGAGATGGTGCATCCCCAGCGAGATGCGGTTGTTGGCTGCGTCATATTGGCTGGCAACAGACTCGAATACGCCGTGAACGTGCTCTTTTGCCATGGTTAGTCAGCTCCTTTGGAGTCAGATGAGTCGAAAGCGATGCGCTGATTGTAGCGCCGCAAGCCCTAGCGGTTGTCCGTGAAGACGCTCAGGTAGTAGAGCAGCTGCATGATGCTCGTGAGAGCTGCGGCCACGTAGGTGAGCGCTGCGGCGGTGAGGACCGTGCGCGCGCCGTTGCCGGCTACGCCCAGGGTGTCGTTGGCATAGGCCAAGCCGCGGCGCGAGGCGTTGAACTCGACCGGCAGCGTGACGATCTGGAACAAGACCGCAAATCCATAGACGAAGCACGCGAGCAAGACCAAACCCGTGAGATTGAGGAAGATGCCGATGATGAGGAGCACCAGCCATGCGCTCGACCCGAAGTTTGCAAGCGGGACCAGCGCCGTGCGGATGTTCATCGGCGTATAGCTCGTGGCGTGCTGCACCGCATGGCCACACTCATGGCAGGCGACGGCGGCTGCAGAGACGCTGGTAGAGGAGTAGATGCCCTCGGACAGGCTCACCGTCTGGTTGCGCGGGTCGTAGTGGTCTGTGAGCGTGCCGGCAACGCAGCGCACCTGCACATGGTGCAGGCCGTTGTCGTCGAGCATCTTGCGCGCCACCTGGGCGCCCGTGAGCCCGGTGCCGGCATCGACCTTGGAGTACTTGTTGTACGCGTGGTTGATGTAGGCCTGGGTTCCCAGACCCAAGACAAAGGTGACGATGATGAGCATCAGATAGTTCATGGTGTTCCTTTCGATAATCCCTATGCCTTAAATCCTATCGTTGGCAGTCAACGGCATAGTGGCAGCGAGGTTAATTTGATGCAACCTCAAAGCGCGTGATTACAGCCCGTTTTAAGGCTTCGCGACGATACGCAGCCATAGAACCTGCAGGCCAAAATAGCCCAAGCGGCCCCGCCAAGGCCCGCATGGCAAGCAAGAGCTGACGCAGCGCGCCGTATGCTCCCCTACTGCAAAGCGGGCATGAGGCTCACCATCACCGCGAGGATGAAAGCGCCGTTGATAAAGAGGTTGGCCTTGTTGATCGCCCCCATCGACGGGCCGCGCGTCTCATGCACAAGCGGCGTGGTGAGCGTGAAGCGGATGGTGCCGATCCCCAAGACGAGGCAGACGACGGCTGGCCACATGGCTGCCGCGCCGAAACCCCAGAAGACCAAGTGGAGCATGCAGGCGATCCACAAGACGATGCAGGTGCGATACGCCATGCGGAACCTCTCGCGCCCCAAGACGACGGCGGCGGTCTTACGGCCGATGGGCGCGTCGCGCTCGATATCGCTGCAGTTCTGCGTGGCCATGACCAAGGCGATGCCCATCACGAAGGGAGCCGTGGAGACAACGGCGTTGATCCAACCGGGCGCCGTCATGATCGACAGGTCCATGATGCCGGCGCCGCTGCCGTGCGCGGCGAAGATCGCGATGTCTGCCAGCGGGATAAGGCAGCCCATGACGATACCGCTTACGGCCTCGCCCAAGGGGAAATAGCTCACCGGCAGTTTGCCGGAGCTGTAGCAGACGATGAAGACGGCCCCTATGGCGCCGATGACCAGGGGCAGGGCGCTGCCGCTCCAGGCAGTCGCAGCCAAACCGGCAACCAAGGCGACGACCATATAGGCCACGCCCAGCGCGAGCACATGGGCGGGGTTGGGGTTGTCATAGACGAGCACGGCGTCTGTCGGGTCGTCGGAGTTCTCAACCGTGTCCGTGCCGGCGCGGTAGTCCGCCCAGTCGTTGAGGGTGTTGACGGCCGATTGCGCCGCGACCGCGCACAAAAGCAGCACGCACCAGACGAGCGGATCGAAGCCATAACCCTGCGACGCAGCGAAGACTCCGCCGAATACCGTGGTGAGCACGCTGGGGCCGGGCCAAGTGTGCGGCGCCGCCAAGCGCGCGCACATGAGCGGCGTGAGCTTGTTGTATCCAGACGATGCCATCACAGGACGAACCACTCTATATGGCCGCAGTTGGTGCATTTGAGGATGCTCGCGTTCTGGTCGAGCCAGTCGAGGTCCAGAAACGTGAGGCCCGCGGTGTTGAGCATGGCAGCGCCCTCCTCGAAAGAGGCTCCGCCGCAATGCGAGCATACAACCTGCCTGCCGGCGACCTGATAACCGGAAGGCTCGTTATCCATAGCGCCCTTGATATGGCTGAACAGGCCCATCCCTACTCCCCAGCGCCGTACTGCTCGTAGTAGGCGGCGATCGCCTGCTGCATATCGGCATCCAAAACGCCCTTGCCGGACAGGTACTCCGTCACCTCTGCCATGGTGACGATGGCGGCCGTGGGGAAACCGTACTTATCGCTTACCTCGTCGCAGGCGCACTTGACGCCGCCACGGCCCACCTCTTGGCGATTGAGGCTCACGATGAGGCCTTTGACCTCGATGTCTGCCGCGGCGGTGATGATCGGATGGGTCTCGTCGATGGACTTGCCGGAGGTGGTGACGTCTTCGACCATGATCACGCGGTCGCCGTCTTGGAGCACATGGCCCAAGAGGTTGCCGCCCTCGCCATGGTCTTTGGCCTCCTTGCGGTTGGAGCAGTACTTGACCTCCTTGCCGTAAAGCTCGTTGAGCCCCATGGCGCAGACCACGGACAGCGGGATGCCCTTGTAGGCGGGCCCGAAGACCACGTCGAAATCCAGCCCGAAGTTGTCGTTGATGGCCTTGGCGTAGTACAGGCCCAGCTTATGGAGCTGCTCGCCGGTGACGTAGGCGCCCGCGTTCATGAAGAACGGGCTCTTGCGGCCGCTCTTGAGCGTGAACTCGCCAAACTTGAGCACGTGGCTGTCGAGCATGAACTCGATGAACTCCTGCTTGTATGACTCCATGAGGTATCCCCCTGTTGGTTGGTTTTCTCTTACCTGATTGCTCAGGGCTGGTTCATTGTAGCGCCCGCCTGCAACACGAGACGGCGCGCGCGACGGCAAAGCGGACCTGCGCGGCGGGCGTCGCGACGAACGCAGCGCCTAGCGGGAGGCGCGCTCGCTCAGGTCCCTGATCGAGGTGTCGTAGACGAGCTTGCCCATCTCCACCGCGCCGATGTCGCCCGGATCCTCGAGCCAGCGCGAGATCATGAACAAGGTGCCGGCGAGCGTGTACTCGAGCATGAGGTCGAGCTCCTGGTCCGTATGGTCGCCCGCGTCCTCGATGACATAGCGGCGCCACAGGGGCTTGAGCGCGTCTTTGAGCCGGATGGTGAAGGCTGGATCGCCCTGGGCGCCCAAGAGCACGACGATGTAGCGCTTGTTGCGCTCGTAGTAGACGATCACGTCCTTGAGCGCGGCCATCAGCGCGACCTTGGAGCTGCTTTGCGCCAAACGCCGCATACAGGACTCGACGCAGGCGGTCATGCCGTCCACCAGCTCGCCCTCGATGGCGTCGAGCAGGTCGTAGATATCGCGGAAGTGCAAGTAAAACGTGGCGCGGTTGTAGCCGGCAAGCTCGCAGACAGCGCGCACAGAGACCTTCTCGATGGGCTGGGCGGTATACAGGCGCCAGAAGGCCTCCTGCAGGTCAGCCTTGGTCTGCTCGGTTTTCTCGGGTCTCTTTCTCATAGGCACGATGATAACACGACACCGTGTCGAGCTTTACGCTGCGGCACCGCAAGGCCACGCAACGCAAGCTGCGGATAGACGCACCCTAGCCCGCCCTGCGCCAGCGGGTGAGCCTGCGCTCGGCTATGTCGAAGGCCTCGTAGACCGCCACGCCCATGAGCCCCAAGGCGATGATGCCCGCGAACATGCGCGGGTAGTTGACCATCGCCCAGCTCTCCATGATGAAGTAGCCCACACCCGTCGACCCGGCGATGGCCTCGGCAAAGAAGAGCACGGCTATGGCCACCGCAGAGCTCACGCGCAGGGTAGTGAAAAGCTCCGGCAGAGTGGAGGGCAGCACCACGTGGCGCCACACGCTTGCGCGCCCGCCGCCCAGCGACTTGACGGAGAGCACCGTCGCCGCAGGTATCGCCTTGGCGGCGTCGCGCATGACGACCACCACCTGGAAGAACACCGTGAGCGAGATGAGAGCGATCTTGGGGGCGTCTGCCAAGCCCAAGAGCACGAGCAGGATGGGCAAGAGCACGATCTTGGGCAGCGGGTAGAGGATATAGAGCACCGGCGCGAAGAGCGCGTCGAGCTTAGGGCTGCGGCCCAGCGCCAAGCCGATGGGAGCGCCCAGCACCACGCCGATGACAAGGGAGACCAACAAGCGATAGGCGCTTATCAGGAAGCTCGGCGCGATATCGGGGGCGAAGCGCACGAAGATGGGCACGGTCGCAAGGGGCGTGGGCAGCGCGGGGGTATCAAGCGCCATGGCCGTGAGCTGCCAGCCCGCGATGACGAAGACGACGGCGAAGAGCACGCAGGCGACGCGCTTGAGGATCTGGCTACGCATGGCGCACCCCCTCGTCCAGCGCGCCCCGCACCGCGCGGCAGCGCTCGAAGAAGAGCTCGCTGTCGCGGTAGGAGCGATCCCCCATCTCCGGGTTATCCACCTGGGCGATGACGCGGCCGGGGCGCGGTGCCATGACGACGATGCGCTGGCCCAGGTAGACAGCCTCCTCGATCGAGTGCGTGACGAGCACCTGCGTGTAGTCGCCCGCTACCCACAGCTCGAGCAGCGCGTCTTGCAGATCCTCGCGCAAAAGCGCGTCAAGCGCGGAGAGGGGCTCGTCCATAAGAAGCGTGTCGATGTCCATGGCGATGGCGCGCGCCAGGGCCAGGCGCTGCTGCATGCCGCCCGACAGCTGCCTGGGATAGCTCTTCTCGAAACCCGCAAGGCCGACGCGCTCGAGTGCGGCGGATGCTTTGGCCTTGCGCGTCGCAGCGTCAACGCCGCGGATCCTAAGGCAGGATGAGCGCCGTGCTGCGGCGCGGTTTGGCCAGCTGCTCGCCGTCTTGGGTCACCTCGCCTGCTGTCGGCGCGGCAAGGCCGGCGGCAAGGCGCAGCATGGTCGACTTGCCGCAACCGGACGGACCGATGATCGAGACGGCCTCCCCTGCGTCAACGCAAAGCGACAGGGACTCCAAAGCACGCAGAGAACCCCGCTGCCCATCGGCAGCGGGGTAGTCGACCGTGACATCGCAGAACTCAAGGCTCATAGAAGAGCTCCAATCATATGAAGCGCAGGCGGAACCTGCGCCGGACATGCGCAAGCGGGCGATGCGCCCTGTGCACAGGCACATCACCCGCATGGGTTGCCTCATGGGCACGGGACTACAGCAGCGCAACCCCGGCTGGCAAGGCTAGTTCTTAGAGAACGTACCCGTCGCCGCATCGTAGCTCAGCTCGACGGTGAGATAGCCCTTCTTCTTCATCCAGCTCAAGACGTTGTCGACCTGCTCTTGGGTAGGCAGCTGGCAGGTGGGGTACTCGCTCACCTCGTAGGTCTTCGCAAGCTCGTCTGAGAGATTGGCGTTGGCGGCCAGAAGCTCGCGGTAGGAATCCGGGTCGGCGTTGATCTTGCCCGCAGCGTCGTCCCAAGCGGCCTTGAGCGCCTCGAGCGTCGCCTCGCCGCCATCGGCCTCGACGGCGTCCGTGCGAGCGATCATGACGGATTGCGAGATGTTGTCGCCGGTGGTGTCATCGGCCACGACGGTGAAACCGCTTGCCTCGCCCAAGGCCAGAAGCGATGCGGGCAGGGCAGCTGCGGCAACCTGGCCGGATGCCATCGCCTGATAGCGGACAGGGAGCTTTTGCAGCTCGGAGGTCTTGATATCCGCATCGTCGATACCGGCGTTCTCCATAAGGGTGTCCATCACGTACTCGAGGATGGTGTTGCTGCCCACGCCGATCTCCTTGCCGGCGAGGTCGGCGAGGGACTTGATGGAGCTGTCAGACGTCATGATGCCAAAGCGCCCTTGCTCGGCAGTAGTACCCAGGGTGACCCACTCGATCTGGACATCTGTGCCTCCCGCGTAGATAGAGGCGGTGACCATGGGGTCGGTCATGGCGTAGTCGACGTCGCCTGCGGTGACAGCGGCGATGAGCTCTGTCGCAGACTGGAAGGTGGTGACGGTCGCGTCGACGCCGTGCTCGGCAAAGAGGCCCTCCTCCTGGGCGACCCACATGGGCAGGATGTCCTCGGTGGCAAGCGTGCCGATGACAACGGAGTTGGCCTGCTGCTGGCCGGAATCGCTGCTGCTACCGCTGTTATCGCCGGCAGCGCTGCCGGAGCCGCCGCAGCCTGTCAGGGCAAACGCGAGCGCGGCAGCCGCGGTAGCCGCGACAGCTGCAGCCGCGATCTTGGCAAAGGTCTTCTTCATCTGCTTCTCCTTGTTGTTGCATAAAGGTGTGCGCGGCGCGTCGCCGGGCGGATCCCACCGCCAAGCGCCTGCGCATGCTGCATGCGAGATGCAGGCATGCTCGCGCCGACGTGCTCTAAGACCATGCTATGGACAGCCGGTTGCGCCATCAATCGACAATCGCCTTGCAAGTGTCGAGTTTGGGCCGCGCGCGTTTACCACTGCAGGCAGATCAGCAGTTGCAAGCCGCAACTTGCTGATCGCACGCTCCCAGACAAACGAGCAAGCGATCGGGCAGTCGGAAAAGCTGGCGAAGATTATTCGAGCACCAGGTGCTGGTTATCGGCAGCGCGACGGAGCAAGTCGTCCATGCGCACGCAGGTTATCGAAGGGTCCTCATACGTCGAGTAGTAGTAGCTCATCGATGCCGCGGAGAAGCACCCCGTGTAAAGCGTTCGCTCGAAGCTGCCGTCCGCCATAGCGCTTGCGCCGTCGATCATCGCAACGCTTGAGAGGATATGGAAGGCGCGGCTTACAGACTCCGGCTCCGTATCCTTCTCCGGATAGGTCGCGTTATGGAACGCTGCGCGGACGAAGCGCGAGGTCGAGTAGCTGTCGCCGGGGATTCCCCGCCCGCCGGCACCCGCCCCAAAGGGCGCAAGCTCGCAGCGTCGCCATGTTGCCAGGGCAGGAAACGCACTGTCTGCCGTGATGTAGTTGCGCAAGTTAGTGAGATGCCAGGTGAACTCGGGCTGGTTGGAGAGCACATCGACAGGGTTGTCGTAAACATGCAGGCCGTCATCAAGCTGCTCGACCGCAATCGACTCCGTGCCATCGCCGATGATCCAATGGAGCTTTGAGACCTGCTGGCCGGGGGCGAAGGGCTTCGCGACGACATTGGCGCTTTTCAAAGCCTCCCGTGCCTCGCCCACGCTCGCACAGCGCGCAGCGACCCACAGCGGAAACTCATAGGCAGCGACATTGATCTTGCCGGCAACAGGCTGAGAGCCGTAGGCGGCGTAGCCGGGATGATTGAGCCCCGCTATCGCCAAGCCGGCGTCGTTGCCGCAGTCGAAGTACAAGGGGTAGTTCTGAGCTGCGACGGCCATCCCCATGACGTTGAAGCGCGCCGGCACGGTGTCGAGGAAGGAAAGGCCGATCTCATAGCCCTTGGGCGTGAGGACGACGCGCTCGCCGTAGCGCATGTTCCAATCGAGGTTTCGCGCCAGATAGAGGTTTCCGGCTTTATCTGAGAACCTGATTGCTGTGCACATGACTGCCCTCCGTCGTCTGTTTTTCTGTCCTGAGAAAACATAGTCGCTCTTGCAGTTCGATTGCAACAAGCTGGGGAATCTTCAGACAAACTACGCGGCTGAGGAAACTGCGCGCCCGAGGATGCGAGGGGCTTTGTGCAAGCGCCGCTTCTAAAGTCCGCGGAAGAACTCCTCGTAGCCGATGCCGAAACCGCATACGATGCGCTCGAGCGTGTCGAAGCCAAAATTGCGGTTGCCTTTCTCGACATCTGCGAGATAGCTGCGGTTGATACCGGTCATGAGAGCGAAGCGCTCCTGCGTGAGGCCATGCTCACCGCGAAGCTCCTTGATGCGCTTGCCTACTATGTTTCTCATTTCCGACTTTCCCATAGCGTGAAGGCTATGGCGATGTCTACAATGCACTGTATGAAATCAGAAACAATTCTGATGGTTCCTTAGCCAACGGCTAAGGAAAGGGAACAAGGGATTCGCTAGGGTTGAATAACCCAAAGGCTAAGAGAAGGGGATTTTGAAGATGAAGAACTTGGGAAAGACGCTGGCTGCCAGCACAACAAGCCTTGCTCTGATCGCGACACTCGGGCTTGCGGGATGCAGCTCGTCCAACTCTGCAAGCAGCGACAACGACTCATCTAAAACAGAAGTCTCTGCGCAGAAAACCTCAAGCGATGACCAATCGGATAAAGACTCCAGCAAAGACGAGCAGCAAGAAATAGAGAAAGCGACCGACAAAGCGAAGGACACCGTAAACAGCATCAAAGACTTGGCAAACGAAATCAAAAGCGCAGTTGTTGATACGCAGTCCTATGAAGATATCTACAAAGAGTACAAGAAGAAAATCGAGAAGCAGACTCCCAAGCTTGTAAAGGAATACAAGAAGAAATCATCTGGAAAGAGCATTTCGAAGAAAGCCGAAATCTGCAGTGACGAAATCTCCAAACTCGCCGAAATAGAGACAGAAGGCACTGAGGAAATGGCCGAATGCATGTACAAGAACGGCGACAAGTATAAGAAATACGAGAAATGGGCCAAGAAACTGTACAAGGTTTACAAAGACTGCGCGCAAGACATCACCGATGCATATACCGCCTCCGCGATGTAGCTTCCCTTACTATCGTCTTAGGAATAGGAACAGCAACATATGGGCTTACTCTCCAATATCATCTCTGACACAGTTATCAAAGGCGCGTCCAAAGTTGCCCAGGAAATGCCGGATATAGCAGCGAATGCCGGGAAAGCCGCAGGGGCTTTCAAGAGCGCATTCAAAGAGGCCAGCGGAGACGACAAGGGCGATCCGACTCAAGGGCAGATTGACAACACGTGCCCCAAATGCGGCGCTCCGATGGAAATCGATTATGACGAGCTGCTGATGACATGCCCATACTGCGACAACAAGATGGCGTTTGAGGGCCCTGCAGCAAAAGACGCCGTGCGAGAGAGGGAGAAAACGCGTCGCAAGAAAATCGAAGCAGAAAAGCAAGTGAAGCTCGAGGAAATGCGACAAGAAGAGGTACGCCGCAGCAGCGAAGAAGCGGCCAGAGCATTCAAGTGGCTTGCCCCAATAGCAGCAGCGCTTCTATTGATTGCCATTATCTGGACGGGTGTTGCAAGCTGCACGGGAAAATCTGATGATGAGCCCTACGCTATCGACAACACCGTCGCCTCCTATACCGAGCACTTCGACTTGACGTGCACGAAGAACATGATGTTCAGCAAATACGACGTGGATGTTTATGTCGATGACTCGATGGTATACACGCTCGATCACGGATCCCAGGATACGTTCGACCTCGAGATGAACGAAGGGACGCATGAGCTGCGATTCAAGGAGCATTCGGGCTCGGCTGATGGCAAAAAGACCGTCAACATTACTGGGGAGTCCTACATCACCGCAGTCCTCCATTGCACTGACGACCAAATAGAGATACAGGACTTCAGCGTGCAGACAGCCGAGGAAAAAAGCGAACCCAAGCAAAAGGCGAGTGCAGCCGATGGTGCAGACAGTCAGACGGAAGAGAACAATTCCCAAGCATCTAAAAACCGTCCGAGCAAACTGGCTTACATGCTCGACTTCGAAGACGGAATCCCCGAACCCTACACGATGTACATCGTCTTCAACACCAAGAAAAAGAGCGTGTCTCAGTGCCTCTCCACGTCGCCAGACTACAAGTACAAGGGAACCTATACCGGAAAAGTAGGCGACAAAGTCGTCATCACATGGAAAGATGGAAAAGACTCATGGAAGGACACAGCGCGTTGGACAGACGGGGATACGGACACCATGGTCTATATCGACTCGTATGACTTCGAAACCGAATGGGAAAGCTGCAGCGTAAAGAAAGCAGAAAAAGGCGCGAAAGCGTAGTTGCGAGGAAAACGACTCGGGGGACTCAAATGAACGAAATCGAAGAGCTTTCTTCGACGGCTAATGACGTCCATCTTAGCCGCGGCAAGAAAATCATCTTAATCGCCGTCATCATCGTATTGGCTCTATTGAGCGCAGTCCCCTTGGCCACGTGGGCTTCCGATCCAGCTACGCACTCCTCGACTATGCAGGCTCTCGAACAATAATCGCAGATGGTCCTGGAGCTGACAGCCTCAAGTGCAGCTATATCTGCTGGCATAACTGCTATCCCGGGGAATTTTGGCATGACGATTGCAACCAAGCTCGTCGACATATCGTCGAGCTTCGCTATTGTCTTGGCGGCGCTCTACCTTGAGAAATACCTATTGACCATCCTTTGCCTCGTTGCATTCAGGATCGTGATGCCAATAGCAGCGCTCGCTGCCATATTTCTCGTGGCTTTCTGGGAAAACGAACACATACGCAGCATCCTGACGAAAACCGCACTCAAACTAGTTCTCGTTGCGTTTGCCATGGCCTTGGCAATCCCCACAAGCATCTACGTATCGAACCTTATCGAAGAAACATATAACGCGAGCACCCAAACCGTCTCATCGGAAACAACAAGTTCTGGCGACGAGATTCAAGACTCAGCCTTTGACGATGCAACCGACAGCAGTCAGCAAGACGGCTCGACTCAGACAACAGAATCAGACGAGGAACAAAGCGGGGTTATCAGCTCGCTATCCAAACTTAGAAACGACATTCTTAACGGAGCGAGTCAGTTTGCTTCTGATGCCGCAGACACTGTCAGCAGCGGCGCCCAAGATGTAGTCAATGACGCAAAAGGCTATTTGAATAAAGTTATCGAGCAGTTTGTCATCATGATCATCGTCAACTGCGTAATCCCCATTCTCGTCATCTTCTTCTACATTTGGCTGATAAACCTTATTTTGGGCACGTCGTTCAAACTCAACAAGAACCCCCTCGATAAAGCAACCGGCGGCATAAAGAATGCCATTAGGGAGAGAAAAACATCAGCGGAGTAGCACCCGTCACTGCATTGCCTTCACATACCCCGTAGCCGGGCCGCGACCCACCTTCTTGATAACGCCGGCCTCTAACAGCTCATGCAGTGCGCGCTCCACAGTGGTCTCGCTGATGTCGGGGCATTCCGCAAGGATATCGGCTTTTCGGACCTTGCCCAGCCTGTGGTCGAAAACAGCTGCCACACGCTCGGACTTGGACCTGCCAGCCAAGTCGACATCGCCCACTCTGGCTTCGAAATCCTTGCAAGCACCCAAAACCACGCCTAGCAAATAGCGCACGAAAGGTTCATAGTCGCTCTCGTTTTCATTCCATCCCGCAGAACTTGCTTCCAACGCTTCGCAATACGTGTCCTTGCTGTCCTCAATAGCCTTCTCAACCGACACGTACTTGCCCACCTGGTAATCCGCACGGTAAAGCGCCAACAACGTAAGCAAGCGGCTCATGCGACCGTTGCCGTCGTTGAAGGGGTGTATGCAAGTAAAGTCAAACACGAACATGCAGGTCAAGATCAGCGGATCGTAGGTGCCGGCTTCCAGCGCCGCCCGATAGGCCGCGCACAGACTATCCATAGCGGCTGGCGTTGCCACCGCAGGGACAGACTTGAAGCGCTCACGCGACATGCCGTCCGCTCCCACTTCCACGATGGAGTTATCCCCCACCTTGAATCGACCGCCGATGCTCGAACCCATGGGCTTATACATAATGGCATGCAGCTGCAGTATGTTATTGGGAGTCAGGTCTATGTAATCGTGGCTTTCGTGAACAAGCGCCAAAACGTCGCGATATCCGGCGATCTCCTCCTCGTTGTGACCCTTCGGCGTGGTTTTCGCTGATACCAACTCGCGCAGACGCTTGGATCCGGTAAAGATGCCCTCGATGCGATTGGAAGACTCAACGCTCTGTATGCGCGCGATGTCCCCAAGCGTAGCCAGCACGTCCTTCTTGGCGTTTAGAAACAGGCTCTGCTTACCCTTATGCTCATGTATCGCTGCGACAAGCGCAATAACCTTAGGATTCAGGAGCTTGGCGGGAACCTCTATGTAGTCGAACTCATGCATTCTATCTGCCTCATTCTGCGCGTATCTGCATCAAATCGTGATTGATGATGCAGATTCTACTCCTATGAGGCAGATATCTGCATGCTCCTTTATCAGTAGCCTATGTTCTGTCGCAAGGCGGCAGACCCCTGCGCAACCCATGACGGAATACTTTTCCGGTACGGTTCCTGCTAAAAGTATTCCGCAGCGTAGCACCCACAGCAGCTTTGCAGCCCGAGCCGCCCCCCTACCGCTTGGCGGCGATCTTCTTGCGCAGGTAACGCAAGGTCATAACGGGATGGCGAATAAGCATACGCGGCGCGGCATAACGCATCATCGCGCGCACGGATTGACGCATATCGGCGTTGTAGCAATGGATGGAGCAGTCCTTGCAGTTGCCCTCGTGGTTGTAAGGGCAGCGCTCAGTCTTGGACATGGCATAGCGCACCACGGCCGCGCACTCCGGGCATAGGGGCGCAGGCTTGCCGCCCTCAGGCCCGTCCCCGCGCTCGCTGCCAGCGACATCTGACACAACGCGAGCACCGGGCGCATGGTGCGCCGTGCAGTAGATGGAGCCGATTGCCTCGAGCGTCGCACGGTCCTGTGCAAGCGAGGCTCGTCTCTTTGCGCGGTCTGCCGCCATAGACGCTAGCGCAGGTACTTGTAAAACGCCGCGCAGCTGCCCTCGCTCGAGACCATGCACGGCCCCACGGGATGCTCCGGGCTGCAGCCGGTGTTGAAGAGCGGGCAGTCCTTGGGCGTCATCACACCGCGAAGCACATCGCCGCAGCGGCAGCCCTTGGGCTCGACCGTAGGCTCGACCGCAGGCTTGAGCTTGCGCACGGCGTCGAAGGCGGCGTACTCCTCGCGCAAAGCGTACCCGCTGCGGGGGATCATCCCCAACCCGCGCCATACGGCATCGCAGGGCTCGAAGACCTCCTCGATCGCAGCCACCGCAGCCGGGTTGCCCTCGTCGCGCACGCCGCGCGTGTAGCCGTTCTCGATAGCATGGCGCCCCTCTGCCAGCTGACGCAGCAGCATGGCGATGCCCTGGAGCACGTCGACCGGCTCGAACCCGGTCACCACACCCGGCACGCCGTAGGTATCGGCAAGGAAGCGATAGGGCTCGAGGCCGATGATCGTGGACACATGGCCGGGCAGGATAAGAGCCGTGAGCTTGACCTCCGCGTCGTTGACAAGTACGTCCAAGGTGTTGGGCATGGTCTTGTGGATGGCGATGACGGAGAAGTTGGCAAGGCCCATCGCGCTGGCGCGCTTGATGGTCGCAGCGATGAGCGGCGTCGTGGTCTCGAAGCCCACGCCCACGAAGACGACCTCGTTAGTAGGGTTGTCCTGCGCTACTTTGAGCGCGTCGAGCGGGCTGTAGACGATGCGAATGTCGCGGCCGGCCGCTTTCTCCTTGTTGAGGCTCGAGGTCGAGCCGGGGACGCGCGTCATATCGCCAAAGGTCGTGACGATCACACCGGGTATGCGGCTTACAGCGATGACGGTGTCTATATCGACGTTGGCCGTCACGCAGACGGGACAGCCCGGCCCGCTGATGAGGTTCACGCCATCGGGCAGGATATCGCGAAACCCGTTGCGCGCAATGGTGACCGTATGCGTGCCGCAGACCTCCATGAGGTTGACCTCGCCGCCGCTGTTGGCGATGGCAGCCGGAGCGAGCTCGTTGATGCAGTCGATGAGCTCGCGCCCCAGCTTGGGGTCGCGAAATCCAGACAAGTCGAGCGCCATGGCCTACGCACCCGCTCCCGCACCCATACCGGGATGGTCCTCGGCGATAAGATCGGGAAACTGGCGGATGAGGTCGAGCGTCTCCTGCGCGTATTGCTCGTCGACGACCTCGATGCCGTAGCCGGCATGGACGAGCACCCAACCGCCTACCTCCGCCTTGGGGACCAGGTCGAGCGCAACGCTGCGCGTAACGCCCAGGATGTCGACTTCACCCATGCGCATCTTGGGATCGATGCTTTTGATCTGCGCGGGAATTGCAAGACACATTGCTATACCTCCATCAAGCGGGCTGCGGCGACGACCGCCTGCCCATACGCGATGCAGCCGTCGTTAGGCGGCAGCTCGCGGTTTGCGTAAACCGTGAAACCTCTGCTCTCAAGCCCTTCTCTAAGCAGGGAGAAAAGCAGGCGATTGACCATGCAGCCGCCGCTCAGAGCCACTTCTTGCAAGCCCGTATCGCGGCGAATCGCATCACATTGCTCGATGATAACCGCTGCAAGACGCATGTGCAGACCGGATGCCGTCAGCGGGCAGCCTGCCCCAGTGCCAGCGTTATCGCCCGCATCCCCCACAAGCAACCAAGCGAGCAACTGGGCACCGGTGGCACCAGCCGGAGGCTTTGGCGGCAGGGACGCAAGGGCCGCGTAGCCGTCGGCCAGAAGCTCCTGCCGAGCACGCGCCTCGAGCAGGCAGGCAGGCTCGCCATCGTAGCCGGCCGTCTCTACAAGGCCCATGAGGGCAGCGGCGGCATCGAAGAGGCGCCCCGCACTCGAACAGGCAGGCGCGTTGAGATGGCGGTCGATCATCTGGGCCAAAAGCTCGCGTTGCGGTAGGGACTCCAGAAAGCCCGCAAAACGCGGGTCGTCCTCGAGCCCTGCGGCGCGCAGGAGCGCGTAAGCCGCGCGGCGCGGGTCGCGGATAGCGGCGGCACCGCCCGGCAGGCTGAAGACCGGCAGATGCCAGCAGCGCTTAAAGCTGCTGCGGTTGGCGAGCATGACCTCGCAGCCCCAGATGCTGCCGTCCTCGCCATAACCCGTGCCGTCGAGCGCAACGCCTATCACGCTGCCATAAAGGGCGTTCTCGCCCATGACCGAGGCGATGTGCGCATGATGGTGCTGCACCTCGACAAGCGGCAGGCCCTTGGCGGCAGCCTGGGAGCGCGCCCATTTGGAGCTGAGGTACTCCGGGTGCTTGTCGCAAGCGATCGCTTGGGGCTCAAGCCCAAAGAGATGCTCGTAGCGATCGCGCGCCTCTTCCCACGCCTGCCATGCCCCAAGCGTCTCGAGGTCGCCCAAATGCTGCGAAAGATAGGCGCGGTCCTCCTTGAGAAAGCAGAAGGTCGCCTTCTGCTCTGGGCCGGCGGCAAAGATCAAAGGGGGCTCGCCCCGCCTTGATGCGCCATGGCCCTGGCGAGCGATAAAGAGCGGCGCCGGGGCATAGCCGCGGGCTCGTCGCACCATCTGCGTATCGCCGTTTGAGAGAACGCGGGCGACCGAGTCGTCATAGCGGGCGACAATAGCGCGGTTGTTGCCCAGATACCAATCGCAAATATCCCCTATGGTAGATTCAACCTGCCCGTCATCTGCGACGATGGGCTCGCCACTCCTGTTGGCGCTTGTCATAACCAAGGGTATATCTGCAGCCTGCATCAGCAGATGCTGCACCGGTGTGCTGGGGAGCATGAGCCCGATTTCCGGCAGGTCCCCTGCAACGTTTTGGGCGATCGGCCTGGCATCTGGGGCATCAGCACGGGGCATGAGCACGATGGGATGCGCGGGTGACTCGAGCAGGGCCGCCTCCTCGCTTGAGACCTCGCAGTAGCGCTGCGCTGCCTCGACGCTTGCCGCCATAACAGCAAGGGGCTTGCTGGGACGGCGTTTGCGGTCACGCAGGGCTTGGACAGCAGCTGCGTTGGTCGCATCGCACGCGAGATGCCAGCCGCCCAAGCCCTTCACGCCGAGCACCTGCCCTGCGCGCAGACGACGGGCGGCCTCTGCGATGAGGGCGTCGGACTCCTCGCGCGTTGACGCCTGCCGGACAAAGGGCGTCTCGCCCCCGCGCAGCATGGGACCGCACTCGAAGCAGGCGTCGGGCTGAGCATGGTAGCGGCGATTGTCCTGCGCTGCATACTCGGCTGCACAATCAGGGCACATGGCAAACGGCGCCATGCTCGTCACCGGGCGATCATAAGGTAGGTCGTTGATGATGGTGAAGCGCGGGCCGCAGTTGGTGCAGTTGATAAAGGGATAGCGATAACGGCGATCCGCTGGGTCGAAGAGCTCTGCAAGGCAATCCGAGCAGGTGGCAAGGTCTGGCGAGACGAGCGTATCGCGGCTTGAATCCGCCTCGCTGGCCAGTATCTCGAAGCCAGCGGGGGCGCGGCAGCCGGCCCCATCTCCCGCCGCGACATGCTCCGCCACCTCGAGCGAGATGATCCTCGCCGCTACTGGGGCATCTGCGCGCAAGCGAAGAGCAAAGGCATCGAGCACGTCATCGGCTGCCTGCGCGCGAATATCCACCCCGTGCGTGGAGTTTCGCACCCAGCCGCAAACGCCCAGCTCGCGTGCCAAGCGCGCCACAAAGGGTCTGAAGCCCACCCCTTGCACGATGCCGTTGATATATATGTCGACAGCCTTGACCATGGCTCAAAGAAGCAATCGCTAAGAATTCTGAATTTTGAGCCGAGCTTCAAGATAAGCCCCTGCATCGGCTCTTGTAGCATTCGAGTTGACAAACGCAGCATCGTCTCTAGAGATGATGAAATCACAACCCTCGAGC
>CAVCDT010000022.1:17342-22771 GCA_963600995.1 Akkermansia muciniphila
CGGCAACCGCACGAACAAGGCCATCCTCGAAATCCGGCTCGTCAGATGTCAGCGCACGAGCCACTGCTGCCGCACCCATGGAAACCACCCCGAAGACATCCGCAAACAACGCTATCCAATCGCGGCGAATCTGCTCATCCATATCCTTGCGGGCTATGTAGTAAAAGTCTTTTAGAGACGAAACAGTAACAAGGCAAACAACATTCGAGCGAGCAGCCAAATCAAAGAGCTCTGCTGCTTGATCAGATCCAGGCCTGCCAACCACCGCAACATCGAGGAGAAAATTAGTGTCGAGCAAGAGTCTATCCACGCTCGCTCAGCTCCTTCTTCAGATCTTGAGGAGTAAGGTTTTCCAAATGAGAGCTGGGAGGAGTTGCCGCCCTGAGCAAACGAAGGCGATCGTTCAGCTCTTCTGCATGTTCACTGCCCTTGTCCTCCATAGGCAGTTTGCCCGTAGCGGCGATATTGCTCCACACCGCCCGAATGACGGAAGCCTGGGTCTCGCCCGCCCGTTCGATATAGTAGTCTGCCATGCGCTTTACGTCTGCATCGACGCGCGCCGCAACAAGTGCCCCTGCCATCGCTGCCTCCTATCGCTAGCATATTGTTAACTGTTAACAATATACAATCTCATACAACATTCAGCAACGAACGAGGAGCAGCGCAAGCGAGAATCAAGATCCGCCGCAAAACCAACCCAAACCTCGCTAGCAACTAGGAGCTACCGGCGACGATAGTAGACGCTGCCGCCATTGCGATCTGCGTGCTCGCGGCGCACCTCGTACTTCTTGGGGAAGTCCTCCAGAAGCTCAATCATCTTGCGATAGCCAAAGTTACGCGTGTCGAAGTCCGGCTTGGCGCGCTTGATCCACTGCGTAACCACGGAGGTATTGGTCCAGCCATCGTCGTCGCCGTATTTCTCGACACCTTGCTTGAGCATGAAATGGATCTGGCTCAGGCCGTCGAGGCGCTCCTTGCGCGATGCATCCTTGCCGTTGGAACCGGCAGCGGGCGCATCTGCGTCGTCATCGGATTCGACATCGAGGTTTTCGATGTAGATGAACTCGTCGCAGGCGTTGCGGAAGGCCTCGGGGGTCTTCTTCTCTCCCACGCCGAAGACCATCGCGCCGCTTTCCTGCAAACGGATGGCAAGCGGCGTGTAGTCGCTGTCGCTTGCGACGATGACGAAGGAGTCGTAGGCGTGCTTCATCAAGAGGTCCATGGTGTCGATGACAAGCGCCATATCCGTCGCGTTCTTGCCCTTGGTGTAGTCGAACTGCTGCACTGCGCGGATGGCCAGGCGCTTGAGCTCCCCTTCCCATTTGCGAAGGGAGTCCTTGCGCCAGTTGCCGTAAGCGCGCCTGACGACGATGCGCCCGCGCGTCGATATCTCGTTGATGATGGCCTCGAGCTTGCCGATCTGCGTGTTGTCGGCGTCTATGAGAAGCGCGATGCGCTCCAGGTTCTCCATGGTATGTGCCGTTCTACTAGCGACGATTGCGATGCCGCGAGCATAGCACGCCCATATGACGCGACGGTACTGCCGCGCGGCAGCTAGCCCAGGTAGGTGCCGTCCAAGTCGAAGGTGACCACACGCAAGGGAATGTCCTTGCCGCATGCGGCGACGGCATCGCGCGTCGCCTGCTCGAGCCCACCGCAGCAGGGAACAACCATGCGCGCCATCGTCACGCTCTTGACGTCGTTGGCAGCCAAGATACTCGCGAGCTTATCGGTGTAGTCGACCATGTCGAGCTTGGGGCAGCCGATGACGCACACCTTGCCGCGCATGAAGTCGTGATGGAAGTTGCCGTAGGCAAACGCCGTGCAGTCTGCGGCGATGAGCAGGTCGCAGCCGTTGAAGTAGCCCGCCATGGGGTTGACGAGCTTGATCTGGATGGGCCAGGTCGAGATCTCGTTGGGGACGGCGACGGGAAGCGTGCCCAGAGGCACATCAGCTGCGGCAGATGCGGCAGCCGCGGTCTCCTTCCTGGCAAAGGTGCGTGCAGCGCTGCCGGGGCAGCCGCCGCCGTGGTGATGGCCATGCGCCTGCGCTGCGGCAGCAGCGGGCTTTACCTGCCCTTCGCGGGCCTTCTGCGCAGCGGCGACAGCAGCCTCGTCGTAATCGGCGGCCTCGCGCTGGATGAAGCGGATGGCGTTGGTGGGGCAGGCGGGCAGGCAGTCGCCCAGCCCGTCGCAGTAGTCGTCCCTCAAGAGGGTCGCCTTGCCGTCCACGATGCCGATGGCGCCCTCGTGGCATGCCTCGGCGCACAGGCCGCAGCCGTTGCAGCGCTCTTTGATGATGTCGATGATCTGCCTGATCGCCATTGCGATCACTCTCCTTATATCGAGCGCCGCGGGCTCCCGCAGCGCATCCTCCGTAACTCGGGATGCCTCCAGGCACACCCGTGCGTCATTATAGAGAGCAAGCCCGGCTGCAGCCATGACAGGCTGGCAACATCGGGCTTTCCCCTTAAGGGCTTGCCCGCCCCTGTGCTGCCAGCCATCTTAGCCGTACACGCAACGGCTCGAGCACAAGGCGTCGATATGCCTCCCGATAAGCCAAAACGCGAGTTCATCGGCAAATCGCGCCGCACGCGCACGCTTTTTCCATTAATCTCACTTGTTATGGAAAATCACCTGCAACAAGGAGACAAGATGTCCCAAGACACCAACGCGCCCGCGCTGCAAGAGCAACCGCAAGCGCTGCCCGCACGCGTGCGCAGTGCGCGCACGATAGGCATCATCTGCGCCGTTCTATCCGCGCTGGGCCTGCTGACGATGGCCTACACGTCCGTCAACGCCATCGGCGCCATCCCGGCGGCGCTCGACGACCCGACCCTCAGCGGATCGATAGACACCACGGGACTCGAGGGGCTCATCACCGCCATGGGCTTGAGCGACGTGAGCTACGGCGATGCCATCGGCGTCCTTTTGCTCTTTATCGCAGCGTTCACCGGGTTCGGCGCGCTTATCAGCCTCGTCTCTCTCATGGCGAGCATCGGCATCATCAGGTCCGTCAAGCGCCCCAAGTCGCGCAGGCGCTGCTTTGCCCTGGGGCTCATCGGCGGCATCAGCTCGATCATATCGATGCGCATCGTCAGCGGCGTGCTCCTCATCGTGGCCGCCGTCAAGCTCCACCGCCAGCATGTAGAGGACGAGGGCGGCGCGCAAGCCTACTACCAGGACGGCAAGCACCTGGGCTTCATGCGCTTCGTGCAGTTCGCCTGCATCGCCGTCATCGTCATGGACGCAACCGAGCTGCTCTTCGTCACCAAATCGAGCAACTACGACGGCGCTTGGTGGATCAACTTCGTCATGCTGCTGATGATGGCGGTCACCTACTGGATCATCTGGAACCGCCGCAAACACGGCTGCACCATCATCTGTAGCATGGTGGGCGTCTACCTCGTCATGAACCTGGTCTACTACGTCGCCATCGGGACCTTCTCGCCCGTCGAGTTCCTCATCAACTCGTTTTGGCCCATCGTCATGCTCCTGTACTTCGGGTTCTCCAAGCAGGCACGCTACACCCTGGTCAGGCCCTTCAAGCTCGAGACGCGCGCAACGCAGCTCAAGGAGGAGGAAGACCTCTGGAACCTCAAGAGCCCTCAGTTCTGGCGCAACTTAGTACTGTACTTCTGCATCTTCAGCGTCGTGGGGCACTGGATGGAGTGGAGCGTATGCTGGCTGATCCGCTGGGGCATCGTCCCGGGCACCTACGACCCCAACTCCGGCATCTGGCACGACATGCTCAACCCCTTCTTCGTCTACGGCGCGGCGTTCGTGTTCATCGGGCTTTTGCTGTTCCCCATCAAGAACAAGCTCCTGCATGCCTTCAAAGGCAAGGTCGCCCCGGCGCTCGTGGCGAGCTTCGTGGTCAACACGCTCTTCTGCGCGGCGATCGAGCTTGCCATGGGCTTTGCGCTCAACACCCCGCCCGACCCCGTCACCGGAAAACTTCCCCTTTGGGACTACACGGATATGGCGTTCAACTTCATGGGGCAGATCTGCTTGCTCAACACGAGCTTCTTCGGCATCATGGCGACGCTCATGACCTGGCTCGTCTACCCGGCCCTCGAGAAGGCCTTCGCCAAGATCCCCAAGGACGTGATGAACATCGTCACCGTGGTCGTCATCGTGTTCTTCATCCTGGTGGTGTGCATGTACGTGATCAACCTCAACCTGGACTCCATGGTCGCAGGGGGTATCAGCGGATAGGCGCGCCATGGCATCCAGTACCGCAAAACCAAGCCTCACCCGCCGCACGCTGCACTATTACTGGCGGGTGACGCGCAGGCACATCGCCCTCTTCATCGCCTTGATGGCGGCGACGTTCACCTACATCGCGCTGCTGTCGTACGGCAACCCCTATGTGATGAGCCTCATCGTCGACCGCGTGAGCGCAAGCCCCGTGGCAGCCGATGAGGTCTTCGAGGTCTTCGCGCCCTACATCGGCGCGCTTCTAGCCATAAACGTCTGCGGCCAGGCAGCGAGCAAGCTGCAGGACTACTTCCTCTACAAGCTCGAGATAGCCGTCAACTACGATCTGGCCACCATGTGCTTCGACGCCCTGTGCAACCAGTCCATGAGCTTTCACACCAACCGCTTCGGGGGCACGCTCGTCAGCCAGACGAGCAAGTTCATGAACGCATACTCGCAGCTCATCGAGACGCTCAACTGGCCCTTCACAGCCGTGTTCACCTCGATTGTGGCCACCTGCGTCATCCTGCTGCCGCGCGTGCCCGTCTTCATCGCCATACTCGGCGTGCTGCTGGTTGTCTACGCCTGCGTGTCCTACTACCTCTACAAGCGCATCCTCAACCTCAACGAGGAGGCCGCAGGAGCCCAGAACCAGCTCTCAGGCGAGCTTGCCGATAGCGTCTCGAACATACTCGCCGTGAAGACCTACGGGCGCGAGGACTACGAGCGCGGGCTTTTCAACCAGGCGAACCGCGAGGTGGTCAAACGCGACTCGAAGCGCATGTGGGCAAGCCTCACGCGCGGCATCATCACCGCCGTCATCACCGTGGTCATCATGAGCGTGACCGCGGTCTTCATCAGCGGCGGAAACGCTTGGTTCGGCATCACGCCGGGCACGCTCGTGGTGATGTTCACCTACACCTATAACATCACCAACCAGTTCAACTTCATCAACGCAGGCCTGCAGCGCTTCAACCGCGCCTTCGGCGATGCAAGCGGCATGACCGCTGTGCTCGACGAGCCGCGCCTCGTGGCAGATGCCCCCGGCGCGCAGGACCTCTGCGTCACGCGCGGCGACATCGACTTCACGGGCATCGGGTTCTCCTACACCGACGGCGATGCCAGCACCCGCGTCTTCGATGGCTTCGAGCTCCATATCCCTGCCGGCCAGCGCGTGGGCCTGGTGGGCATGAGCGGCTCTGGCAAGACCACGCTCACCAAGCTCCTAC
>CAVCDT010000023.1:0-22575 GCA_963600995.1 Akkermansia muciniphila
CCATGGGGTCCACGCCGTTGCCCTTGGACTTGGACATGCGGCTGCCGTCCTTGGCGAGGATCGTCGCGTAGATGAAGACATCCTCGAAAGGGATCTCCTTGGTGAAGTACAGGCTGCTCATGACCATGCGCGCAACCCACAACGCGATGATGTCGCGTGCTGTGACCAGTACCTTGGTGGGATGATGGCCTTCCATCTGCTCGCAGTTATCCGGCCAGCCCTGCGTGGCAAAGGTCCACAGCTGGCTGCTGAACCAGGTATCGAGCACGTCTTCTTCCTGCGTCACATGCTTGCAGCCGCACTTGGGGCAGGTATCCGTGTCCTCCATGAGGGCGTCTTCCCAGCCGCAATCCGCGCAGTGGAACACGGGGATGCGATGGCCCCACCACAGCTGGCGGCTGATGCACCAGTCCTTGAGGTTTTCCATCCAGGTGGTGTAGGTGTTGGTCCAGCGGTCCGGGTGGAACTTGACCTGGCCGCTCTTGACCACGTCGAGCGCGGGGCCCTTGAGCTTGTCCACCGCCACGAACCACTGCTCGCTCAGCCAGGGCTCGAGCGTGCTGTCGCAGCGGTAGCAGTGCATGACGTTGTGCTCGTGGTCATCGATATGGTCGAGCAGTTCGTGCTCCTCGAACCATTTGACCACGGCCTCGCGGCACTCGTCGCGATTGAGGCCGGAGAACTCGCCGTAGCCGTCGACCACCACGGCGTGCTCGTCGAAGATGTTGATCTGCGGCAGGTCGTGCGATTGGCCCATGGCGTAGTCGTTGGGGTCGTGCGCGGGCGTCACCTTGACGAAGCCGGACCCGAATCCCGCGTCGACATGCCAATCGGTGAAGATGGGGATCTCGCGGTTGACGATGGGCAGCATGACCTTGGCCCCGGCCTCGACCAACGCGACTTTCTCGGGGTCGTCGGGGGATACGGCCACACCCGTGTCGCCCAGCATGGTCTCGGGGCGCGTCGTGGCGACGACGATGTACTCGATGCCGTTGACGGGCTCGACCAACGGGTAGCGCAGATGCCACAGATGCCCATCCTCTTCCTTGTACTCCGCCTCGTCGTCAGAGATAGCAGTCGTGCAATGGGGGCACCAGTTAACGATGCGCTTGCCGCGGTAGATCATGTCGTCGTGGTACCAGTCCACGAAGACCTTGCGCACGGCCTTGGCGTACTCCGGCGACATGGTGAACTTCTCGTCGTCGAAGTCGACCGAGCAGCCCATGCGCTTGATCTGCTCGACGATGATCCCGCCGTACTCGTCCTTCCACTCCTGGCAGGCCTCGAGGAACTTCTCGCGGCCTATCTCGCGGCGATCGATCCCCTCCTCCTTGAGCTTCTTGTCGACCTTGGTCTGCGTGGCGATGCCGGCGTGGTCTGTGCCCACGATCCAGCGCGTGCTGTAGCCGCGCATACGCGAGTAGCGGATATAGGTGTCCTGGATGGTGTCGTCGAGCGCATGGCCCATGTGCAGCATGCCCGTGACATTGGGCGGCGGGATGACGATAGTGCGATCGCCCTTGCCCTCTTTGGCCTCGCTTCGCTTGTAGTAGCCGCCAGCCAGCCACTTGTCGAGGATGCGCTCCTCTGTCGCAGCGGGCTCGTATGTCTTAGGCATCTCTTCTGCCATGGATGACTCCCCTTGGTTTAGATCAGGTACATATGTCCGATATCTTACCAGCTATGGGCTTTGCCTACGTCGCCCTTGCTGCAGGCGCGCCGCCAAAATCCCCAGCGGCAGCGCAGCCGCAGGTCCCACCGCAAACATAAGACAGGGGCGCCTCAGGTCATCCCCGAAGCACCCCTGCCTGATTGCTTGCGATGTGCGCCCGCGGGACGCGGCCGCCTTGCCTTAGTCTGCGTACTCCAAAACCGCAGATGCTCCGTTGGTCACGCACTCGGACGTGACTGTCACCTTGGCGACTTGGCGCTCCTCGCTGGGAAGCGTGTACATGGTGTCTTGGAGCACGCGCTCGCAGATGCTGCGCAGCCCGCGCGCGCCCGTCCCATGCTTGATGGCCTCTGCCGCGATGGCGCGCAGTGCCTCCTCGGTGACCTCGAGCTCTGCACCCTCGAAGCCGATCATGCGCTTGTACTGCTTGACCAGGGCGTTCTTGGGCTCTGTCAAGATGCGCATGAGGTCGTCCTCGTCGAGATCCTTGACACTCGAGATGACGGGAACGCGGCCCACGAACTCCGGGATCATGCCGAACTTGTTGAGGTCCTCGGGCAGGACCTGCTCGAGGAGCTTGGCGCTCTCGACCTTCTTGGACTCGGTCACCTCGCTGTTGAAGCCGACGCCCTTCTTGCCGATGCGGTCGCGGACGATGTCGTCGAGGCCCACGAAGGCGCCACCCAAGATGAACAGGATGTTGGTCGTGTCGATCTGGATGAGCTCTTGCTGCGGGTGCTTGCGCCCGCCGTTGGGGGGAACGCTCGCCACCGTGCCCTCGACGATCTTGAGCAGCGCCTGCTGCACGCCCTCGCCAGAGACGTCGCGCGTGATGGAGAGGTTCTCCGCCTTGCGCGCGACCTTGTCGATCTCATCGATGTAGACGATGCCCACCTGCGCGCGGTCGACATCGTTGTCTGCCGCGTTGATGAGCTTGAGGAGTATGTTCTCGACATCCTCGCCCACGTAGCCGGCCTCCGTCAGGGCAGTTGCATCCGCGATGGCGAAGGGCACGTTGAGCACGCGCGCCAAGGTCTGCGCGAGCAGCGTCTTACCGCAGCCGGTGGGGCCCAAGATGAGGACGTTGCTCTTTGCGAGCTCGACCTCGCCGTCATCGGCATCGAGACCCAGCGCAACGCGCTTGTAGTGGTTGTAGACCGCTACCGACAAAGCCTTCTTGGCAGCGTCCTGGCCGATGACGAACTGATCCATGAGCTCATGCATCTCGACGGGAGTAGGCAGGTTGTCCAAGGTGATGAGACCCTCAGTCTTGCCCGTTGCCTCGGGCAGGCCGTCGACGGCCTCCGCCTCGATGGAGATGCCCTCCTCGATCATGATGTCGGCGCAAACCTGGACGCACTCGTTGCAGATGTAGACGCCGTCGCCGGCTATGAGCTTGTCGACCTGCTCTTGGCTCTTGCCGCAAAACGAGCAGTGCAGGCTTCCGCCGCCAAAGGCGCCGTTAGTTGGGGCCATCGGCTAGTCCTTCTTCTCGGTGCTCGCGTCTGCGCGGTTGACGACGACCTCGTCGGCCAAGCCGTAAGCGACGGCCTCCTCCGCGGTGAACCAATGGTCGCGCTCACTGTCTGCGTGGATCTGCTCCGGGGTCTGGCCGGTGTGCTTGGCCAGGATGCCCTCGAGGCGGTCGCGAGTCTTCTTGATCTCGCTGTAGTAGATCTCGAAGTCGCTCTCTTTGCAGTGGTCAGGGGTGCCGCCCATGGGCTGGTGCATCATGACTTGCGCGTTGGGGAGCACCAGGCGCTTGCCGGGGGCACCTGCCGCCAGCAGGACGCAGCCCATCGACGCGGCCATGCCCATGCAGATGGTAGAGACGTCCGGCTTGATGAACTGGATGGTGTCGTAGATGGCCAGACCGGCGCTCACCGAGCCGCCGGGGCTGTTGATATACAGGCTGATGTCCTTGTCCGGATCCACGCTCTCGAGATGGAGCAGCTGCGCGATGACAACGTTGGCGCTGGCATCGGTCACCTGCTCGCCCAAGAAGATGACGCGGTCGTTGAGCAGTCGCGAGTAGATGTCGTAGCTGCGCTCACCGCGCGGCGACTGCTCGACTACATAGGGGATCAGGGTGTTGTCCATATGCGGACTCCTTATTCCACGAAGGGTTTCTTACTCGGCGTCTTCCTCGTCGCCCTCGTCCAAGGTGACGACTGCGTTTTCCACCAGCCAGTTGGTGGCCTTGCGACGGCGGATAGCCTCGCGCAGCTCGCTCATACGGCCCTTGGCCTCCCAATCCTTGCGGACCTCTGCGGGGTTCTCAACGCGAGCGTCGACGAACTCCTTGTCGATGTCCTCGTCGGTGACCTCGAGGCCCAGGTGCTCGAACATGGCATCCAAAGCGAGGGTCTGGGCTGCGACCTCCTTGGCCTCCTCGTCGAGGTCCTTGTTGAACTCATCAGCGGTGATGCCCTGCTGGGCGAAGAACTGGTCGAGGGTGACGCCCTGCTGCTGGAGGTTCATGTAGAACTCGCGCAGGATATCCTGGCGGGTGAAGGTGATGTAGTTCTGGGGGACGTCGCCATGGACGCGCTTGGCGAGCTCGACCACGCAGCGCTGCTCCTTGAGAGCGGGCAGCTGCTGGGCCTTCTGCTTGTTGATGGCGTCTTTGATCTGCTCCTTGAGAGCGTCGATGCTCTCCACGCCGAGCTTGGAGGCGAAGTCTGCGTCGAGCTCGGGGACGACCTTGACGCGGATCTCCTTGACGGCGACGTCTGCGTGGATGGTGTCGACGCCCAGGTAAGCGAAGTCTACATCGTCTGCGACGGAGAAGTCGAAGGACTTGCTGTCACCGGTGCTCATGCCGATGATCTGCTCCTCCATGGCTGCGGGGATGATGCCAGCGCCGAGCTCGACCAGGCGGGACTCGGAGTTGAGGCCCTGGACGGGCTTGTCATCGGCAGTGCATGCCATGTTGAGCTGGACGAAGTCCGTCGCCTCGACAGCGCGATCCTCGACGGTCTCGAAAGAATAGTAGTAGGTGCGCAGCGCCTCGATCTGGGCGTCGACCTCCTCGTCGGTGGCCTCCTCTGCGGGCATCTTGATCTCGACCGGGTCGAAGCTGATGAGCTCTGCGGTAGGCTTGACCTCGCCTGCGAGGACGAAGGTGAAGTCCTCGCCGTCGACGACGTTGCCGGTCTCCTCGAAGGTGGGGTTGGCGATGAAGAGAATGTCCTGGCTGTCCACGGCAACGGGGGCGACCTCGTTGATCAGGTCCGTCGTGATCTCTGCGAAGACGGCGTCATGGCCGCCGAAGTTGCGCTCGAGGATGGCACGGGGCGCCTTACCGGGGCGGAAACCCGGGATGCGCGCACGGCCCAGCTGCTTGAAATGGGAGTTGACATGCTCCTTGACGGTTGCGGCAGGGACGGTGACGGTAACCTGGGTCTTGCCGTCCTCTGTGATGGTGGTCTTGACGTCCATCTAATCCTCCATAGTCTCACGCGCCTTGGTATCGGCGTCCTACTTGCAGAACGCCTGCGCGTTCCTTGTCGATAAAAATGGTGCGGGCGAAAGGACTCGAACCTTCACGGGTTGCCCCACTGGAACCTAAATCCAGCGCGTCTGCCAGTTCCGCCACGCCCGCACTTTGGGCAGGCTAACGCCGCCTGTGCTAGCGGCATAGTCAAGCGAACAGTTTAGCGCAGTTGCCCGCACATGCATCATGCGTATTGGATTCGTTACCGTATAAAAAGGCGCGCGGGTACCAAGCGGCCCGCGCGCACGTAGACATGCCTATCGGCAGCGCATAGGGATTATCCGATGGACATGTAGTATTCGAGGCCGTCGCCTTCGGCGCCGTTGGCGACAAAGGTCTTAAGCTCGAGATGGTCGTAGACGTAGGTGCGATCCGTACCCTCCATCTTGACGATAACGCCGTCTTCGCGCTCCTTCTCGATCGTGTCGCAGCTCTTGGTATTCTTGGTCTTGTTGGGCTTGCCCAAAAGCTCCACCAGGTTGCCGACAAGCTGCTTGCGCACGAGCAGCAGACGGGCTGCATCGGTTGCCTCCTGCTTGAAGACGCCCTTGGAGCTAAAGACGCTTAGCTTGCCGTCCACCAAGCAGGGGCCTGTCGCCAAGGCGCCGTTCGCCAAGTAGCAGCGCGCCGCATCCCCCGTACCAGTCCAGCCGCTTATAGCCTTGCCCTTGGCACTGACGCGGTACTTGATGCCGTTGACCTTGACCACGCGCGTCGCAGCGCCCTTGAGGAGCTTGCACTTGGCGCTGAAGACGTAGTAGGCCTTCTTGGAGTTCTTCTTGATCTTGGCCGATCCGCTCACGGCCTTGCCGTTGCCGCCAAAGTAGTAGGTAGCGCCCTTGTAGGTGACCCAGGTCTTCTTGCATTTCTTGCCGTTCTTGTACCAGTACAGCGAGCCCTTGCTCTTGACCAGGCCGCTCTTGCCGGTCTTCTTGCTGGAAGAAGTCGCTTTGCCAAGGCCGCTGGGCTTGACGCCCGTGTATGTGGAGGTCGTGTAGTTGTTCTTGTAGCAGGGGACCTTGAGCTTGACGGCGGCCTGGAGATACTCGCTGTGGTAGCCGTAGTACTTGGACCAGCTCTTGGCCTCGCAGAAGAGAGGGTCGTAGTACTTGCCGTTGATGCGCGCTACGCCATGCGAGTCGTAGTAGGCAGAGTCAACACCTACGGCCACGTCCTTGTAGCCGGCGGCCAGACAGAGATACGCGAAGGCGCACGGGTCCGACACGCAGTCGCCCATGCGATAGCCGTTCTTGCGCTTGACGAAATGATCGTTGGCAAAGGTCGCAGACCAGCCGGCCTTGTTCTTGAACTTGCGGTACTGCTCGTAATAGCCCTTGTTGACCCATTTCATGCACTTGTACATCTTGGTGCCCATAGAGTCCTTCTTCTTGACGATGCCCTTGAGCACCTTGCGGGCATTGAGCAGCGCCTGGTACTCCTTGGCGGAGTACTTGGGCATCTTGACGCCGGTGGGCTTGTAGAAGGTGGAGCCCTTCTTGTACGCCTCCATCACGCCCTTGCTGTTGCTGTAGACAGTGAGCCCGTCAACCTTCGAGGTGTTGCGGCGCAGCTTGCCTTTCTTGTTGAAGCAGTAGTACGCATGCCCGATCTTCTGGATGCCCGTCACCTTGACGCCGTTGCGGTAGTAGACGGTCTTGTTCTTCTGCCAACCAGATAGCGCGGGTGTAGGCGCAGGTGCGGGCGTGGGCGTCACGGGCTCCTGCGTAGCCGCCCATGCCGCATTGGGCACCAGGCACACAGCCGCCAAGGCCACACCCAAGAGCGCCACCTTGGCACCCTTCTTGATCTTCTTATCGCTTGATCCCATGGTTTCTTCTCCCCTTGTAAACGCAAAGCCGCAGTATACGCAGCGCGCGATCCCGTTACGCGCGCTGCGAGGCTAGAACTGGCTGTAAACGAAATCCGCGCTGCCGCTCAAACCGCTGAAGACGACGAACCACAGCGTGAGCGACAAGGCAACCGCCACGACGACGGCGATGAGCGCTCCCGTTGCCACGCCGTGTCGGGCCGTCCAGGCACGCACGCGGCTCGCAATGCCCGGCTTGTCCTTGCTATTTGCTGGCATAGTCGACGATCGCCTCCTCAACGTCGATCCACCCGGTCCACCCAAAGTGCACGTTATCGAACAAGAAGCCCTTCTCGTACTCTTTGCTGCTGAAATCCGCATATTGCACGCCCTGCTTGTCGCAGATCATGCGGATGCGCTCGTAGCAATCCTCGCGGTCGTCTTGGGTTATGCCCTCCCAATCGTAGAAGTCTCCGTGAACGGGGCTGATAACGACGAGCGGCTCGATGCCGCACTCGCGGCAGACCTTGCAGAAGAAGATGAAGTCGTCGTACTCCGGTGTGTCCTTGAAGGTCTCGCCTGCCTGCTTGTCCTTAAGGCGCTCCTTGTCACCAGCGATGTTCTTGTTGTAGAAGCTGTCGAGCATGCCCCACTCGTTGGTGCTCGCCTGCGAGAAATCCGCAAGGGCCTGCTCGCGCAGCTTGTCAAAGCTCGGAGCGTCCTGGGCTGCGACCTTATCGTGGTAGTAGATGCCGCCCTGGCGCACCTCGCGCAGCTCGTTGCGCACAGAGAGGTCGTCGACAGCAGCGAGAGCCGCATCGTTGAGGGCATCCACAGGGGTATCCCCGCTTGCGGCGTTGATCGCGGTGTCGTCGATGCCGAGCTCCGCCAAGCGGCGCGCCGCATACGATTTGGAGCCCTTGCTGATGTTGGGGTTGCTGCAGAACTCGCGGTAGAGGCTATAGGAGAACCTCAGCTTGAAGGTCTCGCTATCCATGCCGCCGTTCTTGAACCACGTGGGGCTGACGATGATGACGGCCTTGCCGTCGCTGACGGTGGGCGCATAGGCCCCCGCGGCGATGGCATGCCAGAGGCTCTGATCGAAGGCCTCGCCCACGAAGTTCACGTCGACGCCGTAGTCGTAGCCGCCCAAGATGGCAGCGGGCACCTGCGGGATGGTGGACGCCGTGGTCGAAAGCTCGCTCGAGCCAAAGAGCAGGATGCTATCGGCTGCATCTGCCGCCGTGTTGAAGGCAACGCTCGAGCTCTTGGCACCCGAGCACTCGTAGTTGTAGATGCGCCCGGTGGCCACGCGGTCTTGCGCGGGCATCAGCGTCTCCAAAGCCGCAACGCCGCAGCAAAACACCAAGACGCCGCTCAGGATGCCGCCCAAGAGGACCTTGGTGCTCATATGTCCTTTGTTAGCAGCCATGTGCCCCCAGCCAACCTACAGTCGCTCGACGATGCGCGCGACGATCTTGTTGGGCGTGTTCATCTGATCGCGCTCGAGCTCTGTGGGAGCGATCGCGACGCCGAACTCGTCTTCCACGCTCACCAGGAACTCGATGGCCGCCATAGAGTCGAACAGCCCCTCCTCGAACAAGTCGAGGTCGCGCTCGTCCCAGATGCAGTCGTCGCCGCAGATCTCCTCGATGAGCTCGAGGACCTTTTGCTCTACCTGCTTGTTATCCATTGAAAACCCCCGCTAATCCTTGAGTTACCTGACCGCTGAACAATGCAAATCCAAAGAAGACCGCAACCATGGTGACAGCCCAGCTGACTACCTTGAACCAGGTCTCCTTCTTGTGCTTCTTGTAGAACTTGGACTTCTTCTGAATGAGCTCACATCCGCTTAGAAGCAGGCCGTGGTACACGCCGTAGGCGATGTAGTCGACAGTGATGCCATGCCAAAAGCCCATGAGCGTCATGTTGCACATATAGCCGGCGCACGCCGTATAAGCGCGTTCCTTGAAGACCTTGCGCTTGATGCAGGCCCTGGACACGCGCATGAATACGTAGTCGCGCAGCCAGTAGGACAAGGTGATGTGCCAGCGGTTCCAAAAATCCTTGATGTCGATAGAGGCAAAGGGCGCCTTGAAGTTGCGCGGCACCTCGATGCCCAAGGCCGCTCCTATGCCCATCGCCATGAAGCTGTAGCCCGCGAAGTCGAAGAAGAGATAGAGGCCGTAGCAGAACGCCTGGACCAGCTGCCCTGCGACGACAGCCGCGGCGCTGGACGTGCCTATGCCCTGCGGCCCGAACCACTCGAGCCATTGGAAGAACATCGCGAAGACGAAGCTGTAGACGACGCCGGCCACGAACCACGCCGCACCGCGGGCGAGCAGACTGCGGTACTCCGCCCCGCTCAGAGGGCTTGCCATCTGCGCGCAGAAATCGCGGCTGCGCATGATGGGGCCGCTCGTGAACACGGGGAAGAACAGCAAAAAGTAGATGAAGTCGAACGCCTTGAGGTCGCTGATGAGGCCGTCGCGGATCTCGATGAGCACCTGGACGGTCTTAAACGAAAGGTAGCTGATGCCGATGAAGCCCAAGAGGTTGGTGTCGAACACCGCGGACACCTTGGCGCAGATCAAGGGGAGCAAGGCCACGAGCAGCGCCACGCGGTACAAGGCGACCTTGTGCGGGGCGTCCTTCGCAAAGACCTTGAAGGTGAGAAACGTAGTCGCGCACGACAGCACCAAGAAGACGCCGAAAAACGCCGCGCCCTGCAGATCACGGAAAAACAGCAGCGCCAAGAAGACGACGCTTGCCAGCAGGCCGTAGGCCTTGGGGCGGTGCCCAAGGCAGCCTGCGACGATCGCCGGCACCAAGGCGACAGCGACGATGATGAAGAATGCTGGCTCTGTGTAGAAGGACATCTCTCGCCTTACCGCCTATGCCCCGCGACGCGCAGGCGCGCTGGCAGCAGCAAGCGCCTTGCGGTCGATCTTGCCGTTGACGTTGGTGGGAAGCTCGTCGTGATAGGTGAAGGTGCGCGGCACCATGTAAGCGGGGAGCAGCTCCTTGAGCGCGTCTTTGAGGGCCTTGGTGAGATGCCTGTCACCCGTGACGCCCGGCGCGCAGACCACATGGGCGGCAAGGGCCGTGTTGGCGCCGTTACGATTGACGGGGACCACGCAGCACGAGGCAACCTGCGGCATGGCCGCGAGGTTCTCCTCGATATCGCCCAGCTCGATGCGGTAGCCGTTGACCTTTAGCTGCAGGTCGAAGCGCCCGCGGTAATGGAGCATGCCCTGCCCGTCCAAGAAGCCGGCGTCGCCGGTGAGATAGCACATGCGCTCTGCGCCCTCATGGTCGAGACGCGTCCCGAAGCAGGCCGCCGTCTTATCGGGCAGGCGATGGTAGCCCGCCGCGCAGGTCTCGCCCAAGATGGCGATCTCTCCCTCTGCGCCGCAGGGCTGCTCGGCCCCGGTCTCGCGGTCGAGGATATGGATCTCGCTGTAAGGACTCGCCGTGCCCACAGCAAGCGGCTGCGGGCTTGCGGCCATGGCGGGCGTGACGAAGACGTGGGTCACCGCACCGCAGGTCTCCGTAGGGCCGTAGAGGTTCACCAGGGCGACATCGCCGCCAAAGCGCTCGAAGAACTGCGCCGCCGTATGGTTGAGCAAGGTCTCGCCGCACATGAGCACGAGCTTGAGCTTGGGCAGAAGCTGCGGCCCGAAGGAGGGGTCTGTCAAACACATCGCCAAGAAGGACGGCGTCGAAACCCACACGTCGAGCTCTGCCTTGGACAGCGCGTCAAATGCCGTGGCGAGGCTCTTTTCTGCCACCTCGTCCAAAGCGAACATCGTGTGCCCGTTGGGGGCGGCGAGCAGAAAGTCGAAGAGGCTCAAGTCGAACGAGAACGGCGCACGGTTGAAGCACGTGAAGCCCTCCCCCTGGGGCAGAAGGCTCGAGAAGTAGCGGCTCGTGAGGTCGATGCTCTGCGCACGCTGGGCCACGCCCTTGGGAACGCCGGTGGAGCCGCTGGTGAAGAGGATGTACTGGATGTCGTCGCCGTCGATGGGGTCGAGCGCCTCGAGCTCTGCCGCGCCTGCCTCGCTGTTGCAGGCGTCCGCAAGCTCCTCTGGCGAGACCTCTATCACGCCGGCTATACCGCTCAGCTCGCCTTGGGGCGCCACGGTGCACAGGACCATGGGCTCGTCGAGCTGCACCAGGATCGAGTCGACGCGCTGCTGCGGGAAGCTCGTATCCAAGGGCACATAGGATGCACCGCAGCGCATGATAGCGAACATGCAGACGAGCATAAGCGGGTCCTTGTGCCCGTAGATGCACACGGGGCGCCCTGCCTGCCCCTTGCGCGCAAGCCATGCCGCAAGGTTCGCTGACCGAGCCGCCAGCTCTCCGTAGGTAACGGACTGGCCGGCGCAGTTATAGAAGAAGACGGTGTCAGGGGTCTTTGCCGCTTGGGCCAAGACCTTGTCGAGAAACTCACTCATGCGCGCTCCTAGAATGCATCGGGGTCGCAAGCGGGCGTATCGGATCCACTGTCGCTGCCACCACTGGACCCGCCGCTCGAGCTACCACCGGAGGAGCCCCCATGCGAGGACCCTCCGCTCGAGCTGCCACCGGAGGAGGACCCACCAGAGCTATGACTGCCAGAGGAGCCGGAGGAGTGGCTGCTGCCGGAAGACGACCCGTCAGAGCTGGAGCTGCTGGAAGAGCCGCTGTACGAGCTGCCGGAGCTATAGGAGGAGCTGCTCTGCGCTGCCGCCGCTGCGGCTGCCTCGGCCGCGGCCTTCGCCTCGGCCTCCTTCTTCTCCTTCTTGAGGGTCTTGAGGCGCTTTTGGGCCTTCTCGAGGTCCTTGTAGTTGTCCACGAGCTTCTTCTGCTCTTTGCTCAGCTTGCCGTAAGCCTTCTTGGCAGCGGCAATGGCCTTCTCCTTGCCAAGCGTCACCTTGCCGATATCAGAGATCTTCGCAATAACCTTGGCCGCGGCCTTCTGATCGGCCTTCTCCTTTGCGGCTTGGGTCTCGCGTGCCGCAACGAGCTCTTGCTCGGCAGCAAGGGTGGTCACCTTGGAGCCATCCGCCGCGGTATAGGACAGGTAGGCCGTATCCAAGTCGAAGTCGTAGCAAAGCTCGATGTCGCCGCCCATAGCGGGCACGTCGACATCGTGCAGCTCGAAGCTCGAGCCGTCCGTGCAGCAGACCAAGACGTCGACCCTGCCCTCGAAGGGCAGCTCGAGCTGCGCGTCATCGCCGTTGGCCCAGATCACCTGATCGACGTTGAGCTGCTGATAGTCATCTGCAGAACCTGCCGCTTTGACGGCGATGGACTCGACGTCCTTGCCCATCGCATCCGCAAGGACGACAGAGGCCTTGCTCGCCGCACTGTCGCCGTAAACGGCCTGCTGTGCTGCCGTGCAACCGCACATCGTCGCAGCGAGCAGGGCGCCACAGGCTGCCGCAGCAACCGATGCGCGCGTGAACCGTGCGGTCATGGCCTAGATCTCCTCTGCAGCGCTGGTCGCGTACCCGTAGCCAGTGAAGACCTTGCTCTCGAAGGTCTTGCTGTAATCGTTTACCTCGTCCTTTGTGAAGCCGTAGGTCCTGATGCAGATGGTGTACTGCTTTGCCTTGCCGTCATCGCCCATCTCGTACACGTAATTGCCGTTTGCGTCCTTGACGGGCTTGCCGTCATCGCCCAGCACGAGCTTGTTCTGCTTCACGAAGACATCGCCGTCGCCAGCAACGCTGTCCTGCAGCTGCGGGTTCCAGATCTCCGTGCGGTCGCCGTTGACGATCGAGCACCAGCTGTTGGGGTTGTAGACACCCAGCTTGTTCTTGAGCTTTCCTGCAACGGGCGCAGCATCATAGCCCATAAAGCGCGCTACATAGGTGAAGCCCGCCGTGTAGGTATAGCAGTCGCCCTTGCCCTTGGCAAAGGCAGCCTTGCCCTCGGTAACCAGGCGCTTGGCAGGGTAGGCATAACCCAGCTCTGCACGGTCGGTCGCGGCATAGCTCATCTTCTTGTTGAAGGCATCGAACGCGCCCTCGAGGGTGCCACCCTTCTTTGCGAGCGCAGCGATCATCGCATCCGTTGCCGCATCGCCCGTGAGGCCGTTGTAGAAGCCGCTGTCGCTGACGCATGCGACGCTCTTGGTGGATTTGTAGGCGCTCAGGGCCTTGTTCTTGGCCGTGAGCTTGACTTGGATAGCGCTGATGTACTTGTTGGCGACCTTGGTGCCAGCCGCCTCGCCGTTCTTGGCCCAGCCCAGCCAGCCGTAGCCAGGCGTGTAGGCGCGGTAGTAGACGTCGCACTTCTTCTTGGCAGCGCCGGAAAGGCTAACGCTCAAGGTCTGGGCAGCGGCACCGGGGGTGGCGATCTTGCCGTTCTTGTTCTGTGCGTAGGCAGTAGCGCTGGAGAGCTTGTAGGTCACCGTGCCCTTGACGCCGGAGAGGCTTATCTTGACGCCCGTCATAGCCTTGGCGCTTGCCTTGGCAGCGCCTGCCGTCTTGCCGGAGGCCACGGCCTTGGAGTAGCCCGCGCCATTGGCGACGCTCGCCTTGACGTTGGCCGTAGCGGCATGCGCGCAAGCAGCGCCCGCAGCCATGAAACCGGCAGTGGCAAAAGCTGCCGCAACAGCCACGGCGGCAAAGCGGCGGCTCATCGAAGAAACGTTGTTCATCAGGATGTCCCTCCCGTAGATGTTTATCCCAAGCCGCCCTTGAGCAGCGTTATCCTCAAACAATACCGCATATTAAAGCGCCGTTAAACGGCAAAGCACGGGACTTTATCCACTAGCGCATTCAACAGCCGCACAGTGCGGCAAGCCAACAGAAACGCTCGACCCAAAGTCGCTCGCAGCGCGCGGGCAATCATTGCGACCATAGACTACAAAGGAGGGGACGGATAAGCATCCGTCCCCTCTTCGCAAGCTTCTTTCTATTTGGCTTTGGCAGTCTAGGAGTTCTTCATGACCACTGTGGCGACCGTGGTGCCGATGTCCTCGCACATATCGCAGACGTCTTCGAGCGTGTTGATCATCTGCGCCTGGCCGAGTGCGTCGATGCTGGTCATGCCCGTTGCCTTGGCGTTGGCGTAGATGTCGTGGACGGCGCGGATGTAGAGGTTGTCAGCCTCGCGCTCGACGTCGTTGACCTTGATGATGTAGGGCTTGAGCGCCGAGGGCTTCTTGAAGTTGTGGAACTGCACGCACAGGTCGTTGACGGCGCTGGTCGCGCGCTGGGCCATCTTCATCATCGAGATGACGTCCGGGGCGATGACATGGACGTCGTACATGTACATGCGCTGCAAGACCTCGTCGAGGTCGTCCACCAAGTCGTCGAGCTCCTCGGACAGGACCATGATGTCCTCGCGCTCGATAGGCGCCAGGAACTCCGTAGAGAGGGCGTCGACGATCTCATGGCGAATCACATCGGATGCCTCTTCGATCTTATGGAGCTCCTCATAGCGCTGGATGGCATGGGCGATATCGGGCTCGCGGCCCTCTGCCACGATCTGCGCGTTCTTCTCCATGTACTTGACCAGCTCGTTTGCGTACTCGACGGCATGGTCGCTGATCTTCACAAACGCCTCAAAGTAATCGAACTTCTGCTTACGTGCCATGTACGGGGCCTTTCGATGAGGTTCAGATAATGCGGATGACGCGAAACAACAACTTCCCATTGTACGTGTTTCGAAGATGCCGCGCGCCTTGGGTATCGGCAAAGGGGCGTTCTTTTGACTGATCGACAACTGCCGCTGCCTGTCATCGCATGCAAAGCGCCCCTGCAGCCGCAAGGCCACAGGGGCGCCGAGGAAAGGCTCGAAAACTCCGCATACCGGGCGCTTGGCGCCAGGTGCCGAGATCTTACTTTGCCAGCGAGTGAACGATGCTCGTAACGAACTCGAAGCCGTCGAGATCGATGACGATCTTGTCACCCTCGCTCAGGTTGCCGCCAACGATCTCGTTGGCCGCACGGTCGACGATCTCGTGTTGGATCAAGCGCTTGAGCGGACGCGCGCCGTACGCCGGGTCGAACCCGTCAAGCGACAAGCGCTCCATCGCCGCAGGCGTGATCTCGAGCGTGATGCGGCGCTGCGCCAAGCGCTCGCGCACCTTGGCAAGCTGCAGGTCGACGATCTTCTCCAGATCAGCGAGCTCGAGCGCGTTGAAGGTGATGACCTCGTCGATGCGGTTGAGGAACTCCGGCCTGAACGTGGTCTTGAGCGTCTCTTGGATCGCATCGTCGAGCGCCTTCTTGTCACCGCTTTGCGCGAACTCCTGGATGAACTGGCTTCCCAGGTTACTCGTCATGATGATGATGGCGTTCTTGAAGCTCACCACGCGCCCCTGCCCATCGGTCAAACGACCGTCGTCGAGCACCTGCAGCAAGATGTTGAAGACGTCCAGATGGGCCTTCTCGACCTCGTCGAGCAAGATGACGCTGTACGGGTGACGACGCACGGCCTCGGTAAGCTGGCCGCCCTCGTCATAGCCCACGTATCCCGGAGGGGCGCCGATCAAGCGCTGCACGGAGAACTTCTCCATGTACTCGCTCATGTCGATGCGCACCATGCTGCGCTCGTCGTCGAAGAGCTGCTCGGCCAGGGCCTTGGCAAGCTCGGTCTTGCCTACGCCCGTGGGGCCGAGGAAGAGGAAGCTGCCGATGGGGCGGTCCGGGTCTGCCAAGCCGCTGCGGCTGCGGCGTATAGCGCCTGCCACGGCATGGACAGCCTCGTTTTGCCCGATGACGCGCTGGTGCAGCCTGTCTTCGAGGTCGGCGAGCTTCTGCATCTCGCCCTGCATCATCTTGGAGACGGGCACGCCGGTCCATGCGCTCACGACCTCGGCGATGTCCTCGACGGTGACCTCCTCCTTGAGCAGACCCCCGTCGCCCGTGCCTTCCATAGCAGCTACGGCTTGCTCGAGTTCCTGCTCGCTGGCGCGCGCGAGGTTGCCCTCGTTTTCTGCCAGCTTGGCCTCCGTTTGGGCCTGGTCGATATCGACCTTGAGCTGCTGGACCTTGCCCACAGCGTCCTTCTCGTTCTGCCATGCGGCCTTCTTGTGGTCGAGCTGCTCTTGGGCATCGGCTATCTGGCGACGCAACTCTTCCAAGCGCTCGCGGGACAGGTCGTCTTCCTCCTTGACCAGCGCCTGCTCTTCGATCTGCATGCGGATGAGCTCGCGCTCGGCCAAGTCGATGTCCTCCGGCTTGGAGTCGAGTTCAATGCTCAGGCGGCTCGCGGCCTCGTCCATGAGGTCGATGGCCTTATCGGGCAGGAAGCGCTCCGTGATGTAGCGGTTGGAGAGCTCGACGGCTGCCACGACGGCGGCGTCTTGGATGCGCACGCCGTGATGCGTCTCGTACTTCTCCTTGATGCCGCGCAGGATGGAGACCGTGTCCTCGACGCTGGGTTCGTCCACCAGAACTGTCTGGAAACGACGCTCCAAAGCGGCGTCCTTCTCGATGTACTTGCGGTACTCGTCGAGCGTGGTCGCGCCGATGGCATGCAGCTCGCCACGCGCCAATGCCGGCTTGATCATGTTGCTCGCGTCCAAGCCGCCCTCAGTCGCGCCTGCACCCACGATGGTGTGCAGCTCGTCGATGAAGAGGATGATGCGCCCGTCGCTTTCCTGCACCTCGCGCAACACGGCCTTGAGGCGGTCCTCGAACTCGCCGCGGTACTTGGCGCCAGCCACCATGGAGCCCATGTCGAGCGCCACGACCTCTTTGTCACGCAAGCTGCTGGGCACGTCGCCGTCGACGATGCGCTGGGCCAGGCCCTCTACGATAGCCGTCTTGCCAGTACCGGGCTCGCCGATGAGCACGGGGTTGTTCTTAGTGCGGCGGCTGAGCACCTGGATGGTGCGGCGGATCTCCTGGTCGCGGCCGATCACCGGGTCGAGCTTGCCCTGGCGAGCGCGCTCGGTGAGGTTGTCGCCGTACTGCTCCAAGCTCTCGAACTGCGTCTTGCCGTCGCGCTCCGTCACGCGGGTATCGCCGCGCAACTGCTCGTAGACCTCTTGCACGCGCTTGGCAGTGACGCCTGCATCGTTGAGCGCCTTGCCGGCAGCGCCCTTGTCGCCCGTCAGCGCGATGAGCAGATGCTCGGTGGTAACCCAGCTGTCGCCCATCTTGCCGGCGATCTTCACGGCCTCGTCTGCCACGGCGTTGAGCCCGTTGCCGACCTGCCCCATCCCGGCCCCGCTGTTGGAGACCTTGGGAGAGTTCTCGATGACCTTGGTGATGGCGGCGTTGATGGACGCAGGGTCTGCGCCGATGCGCTCGATGATGGCAGTCAGGTTATTCTCGTGCGAGTCGAGCAGCGCCTTGAGCAGGTGCTCGCTTTCTACTGCAGGCGCCTGTGCGTCTGCTGCGATGGTGACGGCAGCTTGCAGGCACTCGCCTGCGGACAACGACATCTTATCCATACGCATGATCTGTACCTACCTCTCTGTGCTCGCGAGGTCAGCTTCTCTGCTGGTTCGCCTCATAACTTCTAAGGTAGTTATACTCTGGAAATCTACTATAAATCGACTTAGGTTTTTATCTTGTAACCTAGAGCACCCAGGCGTTACCTTTATCTTTCATTCTCGTAAAGAAAATGCTAAGGTACGCTTATATAAGTTTTTCAATCAAAGAAAGGAGCCCGCACGAAACACCATTAATTGCAACAGAGGAGGCACTATGAGAAGGACAGTCCTACTGGTTGTGGCGTGCTTAGCAGCCACTACGATGCTCACTCCTGTTAACGCATACGCAGCTGCCCACTACGACTCATCAAACGGCGGCTGGGTATGCGTCCATGGTTTTCCAACCCTCAGCGACAAAAAACTCACCTGTGGATGCTCTGATATACCCTATTGGTACTCCGCCGGCACCTTTGACAGAACATCTAACTCCGTCCAAAGCACTCAGCTCAAAACAGCGATGACGCGATGGACCAAGGCGGATTCCTCGATATCGTTCTCGAAAGCAAACAATATTTCAAAAGCCAGACTTATTTATGATCACGAGCAGCTCGAGGATGCTTATGCGGTCACAAGGCTATTTGATGCCAACAGTAACCCTCTTCCCGTAACACAGAAAACACCTCTATCTTCCAATTACAAATACGCCCATATTTACGTCTGCGAGAACCTGATAAAAGACATTGCCCAGAAAACAGAGCGCGTTGCGATCATCTCCCACGAAGTTGGACATGCATTGGGCCTATCGCATGTCAACAACATAAAGCAAAGCATTATGTGCAGTTACGCTTCCGGAAGAACGGTCAATGCGCCACAAACAAGAGATATCAGATCCGTAAAGCATATTTATTAAATAGCATTGGAGAGAGCCATGAAGCCCGCACTCACCTGCATCGTCGCGTCCATCTCCACGCTAGCCTTAGCAGGGTGTACCGCAACTTTCACCGCAACACCCGGCATCTCAACAGACGGGTTTGTCCCCAGCGACTACACGAAAACGATCGACGTGCACTCCTCCGCAGAAAAGATCTACGACAACGATTTTGACACCCTTGACGCGGTCTCAACCCTGGTAGTCGAGGGGACGATATCAGAACTGAAGTACGTCAATCATTCCTCTTTTGCCTACACCCTTGCTACGGTGGATGTCTCCCGAGCCTTACGCGGGAAGGCGCCAGATACTATTACCGTGCTTTTTAAAGGAGGCTACATCCCGCTAAGAACGTTTGCGGAAGCCGAAAGCGCACGAGGAATGGATTATTCCGGATACAGCGACGAAGAGCTCGACAGCACAATAGTCCACGATCAATGGGAAGGAGAGAAGGAGCCCCATGTTGGGGATCAGGCCATCTTCTTTCTTAAATCAGGAACCGCCTTCCCAGAATTCGGCGACTACTACTCCATCATCAGCGGCACAGATGGAGAGTTCTCAAGTAACGACGGAGGAAAAACCTACGAGTATCCAAACGCAGAGGAAGATGCTTCAGGAAGCTACAGCGCCGAAAGCTTATCCAAGGCCTTGAAAGGAAAGGTGGATCTAGAGGACGCCAGAATTCAATCATAGAAAAGAAGGGGGAACTGGATTCCAGTTCCCCCTTAGGTTATGCAGGCGATGCGCTGATCGCCTTTGCAATGCAAAGCCCTTTACAGCAAGCCCTTGGGGACGCGCCCGAAGAGCTGGGCGAAGGCGGCGTTCTCATCGTCGCGCTTAGCCAAGGTCGTGATGGTCTGGCGCACCTCGAACTCGTGGAGCTTGTCCTTGGTATCTGCCAGCTCGCGGCGCAGATCGTCCATCTCCTGCTCTTGCTTGGCCATGCGCTCCTTCATATCGAGGATACGCACGACACCGGCGAGGTTGATCCCCTCATCCGTGAGCTGCGTGATGAGCTCGAGCCGCTCGACATCTGCCTGCGAGTACATGCGCGTGTTGCCGCTCGTGCGCTGCGGCGTGACCAGCCCCTTGCTCTCGTAGATGCGCAGGGTCTGGGGATGCAGGCCGGCAAGGTCTGCGGCGACGCTGATCATATACAGCGGGCGGTTCCTGTCTGTTGATGCCATATCTATCCCAGCTTTCCTCTACCTTGCCGTCGCCCGGGCGACCTCCGGCCTGCAGGCAGAAGGATCGCCAGACGCATCGCGAAACGCCTCGAGCGCTTCCTTTTGCTTGGCGTTGAGCTCTTTGGGGACATTGACGCGCACCTTGACGAGCAAGTCGCCGTTGCCGGTCCCCTTGCCCTTGAGATACGGTGCGCCTTTGCCCTTGACCCTGAGCGTCGCGTCGTTTTGGCTGCCAGCGGGTATGCGCATCTTGACCATGGTGCCGTCCGGTGCGGGGACCACGATGCTCGCCCCCAAGGCTGCCTCTGCAAAGTCGACGTCGAGCGTCATGACGACGTTGGCACCGTCGCGCTTGTAGAGCGAATGGTCGGCCAGCTTGGTGATGACCACCAAGTCGCCGCGCTTGCCGCCGCCGCTGCCGTACTCGCCCTTGCCCCTGAAGCGCATCTTGCCGCCGTCGACAGCGCCTGCGGGCACGTTGACGGTGACCGTCTCGGCCTCACCGGTACTGGGGATGCGGATGGAGACCTTCTTGGAACAGCCCTTGAAAGCCTCGTCGAAGCTGAGCTGGATGCTCGCCTGCAGGTCCTTGCCCTTGACAGAGCGGTTGACATGGAAGTCCCAGTTGCTGCCGAAGGCGCCGTCGCCGTTGGCCATGTTGCCGAAGATGTCGCCCCAGTTGAAGCCGCCGCCACCCCCGCCGAAGGGGTTGCCGCCGCTATAGCCCGCAAACGGGTTGCCGTCCACCGTGCCGAAGCGATCATACTGGGCCTTCTTCTGCGGATCGGACAAGACGGCATACGCCTCGTTTATCTGCTTGAAGGTCTCCTCGTCGCCGCCGGCATCCGGATGGTGCTTTTGGGCGAGCTTGCGAAACGCCTTCTTAATCTCATCCTGAGAGGCGCTTTTGCTCACGCCCAAGATGTCGTAGTAACTCTTATTGGAAGCCATATGGCGCCTCCTCTCTAGAAAACCGGGGCCAGCATATGCCGGCCCCGAAACTCGAAACTACTTGGTGCTCGTTACAACCATGGCCGGCCGCAAGATGCGCTCGCCCATCTGGTAGCCCTTCTGGTAGACGGCGACCACCGTCTCCTCCGGCACCGTGTCGTCAGGCTGCGTGCCCACCGCCTGGTGCTTGTTGGGGTCGAAGGGCTGGCCGAGCGCCTCGATCTGCTCGACCTTGGACTTGCCCAGGATCTGCAGGAACTTGACCGTGACAGCCTCGACGCCCTCGGTGAGCGTGCCGCCCTCGCCGGTCTGCTTAGCGTGCTCGATGGCGCGCTCGAGATCGTCGATGACGGGGATCAGGTCCTTGACGAGCTTCTCGCTGGCGCGCAGCTTCTCGGCCTCGCGCTCGGCTGCCGTGCGCTTGCGGAAGTTGTCCCACTCCGCCTTGAGGCGCAGGTAGCTGTCGCGTGCATCGGCTGCCTCCTGCTGGGCCTTGGCGAGCTCGTCGACTTCCTCGGCGGGCTCGCCGGCCTCATCGGCAGCTTCCTGCTGGCCGCCCTCGCAGGCGTCCTGCTGCTCGTCCACGAGCTCTGCCACGACAACCTCGGGCTCGGCGGCCTCGCAGGCGCCTTGCTCGGGCGCTTGCTCGGTCTTGATGTCCTCGGCCGCCATGATTACTTGTCCTCGTCGACAACTTCGTAGTCGGCATCGACGACGTCGTCATCGCCGTCGTTGCTGGCCTGGGCAGCGCCCTGCTGCGCGGCCTGGTTGGCCTGCGCATCGGAGTACGCGATCTCTGCCAGCTTGTAGGAAGCCTGCTGCAGGGCCTCGGTCTTGGCCTTGATCTCCTCGGTGGAGCCGCTGTCCATGACGCCCTTGAGGTCTGCGATAGCGGACTCGACGGCGGACTTGGTGTCTGCGGGGACCTTGTCGCCCAGGTCGTTCATGGTCTTCTCGGTCGCGTAGATCATGGAGTCTGCGTTGTTGCGGGCCTCGACCTCTGCCTTGCGGGCCTCGTCCTCCTCTGCATGCTCCTGCGCGTCCTTGACCATGCGGTCGACTTCCTCGTCGTTGAGCGCGGTGGAGCCGGAGATGGTGATCTTCTGCTCCTTGCCAGTGCCCAGGTCCTTAGCAGAGACGTTCACGATGCCGTTGGCGTCGATGTCGAACGTAACCTCGATCTGGGGCACGCCGCGGGGAGCGGAGGGGATGCCGGTGAGCTGGAAGCGGCCCAGGGTCTTGTTGTCGCGGGCAAAGTTGCGCTCGCCCTGCAGGACGTGGATCTCGACGGTGGTCTGGTTGTCTGCCGCAGTGGAGTAGACCTCGGTCTTGCGCGTGGGGATCGTGGTGTTGCGCTCGATCATCTTGGTCATCACGCCGCCCATGGTCTCGACGCCCAGGGAAAGCGGGGTGACGTCCAGCAAGAGGATACCCTCGACGTCGCCGCCCAGGACACCGCCCTGGATGGCCGCGCCGATAGCGACGACCTCATCGGGGTTGACGCCCATGTGCGGGGTCTTGCCGGTGATCTTCTTGACCTCGTCTTGGACAGCGGGCATACGGGTGGAGCCGCCGACGAGCACGACCTCGTCGATGTCGCCGCTCTTGAGGCCGGCGTCCTTCATCGCGGTGTGGACCGGGGTCTTGCAACGGTCGAGCAGGTCTGCCGTGATGCGCTCGAACTCCGCGCGGGTGAGCGTGTAGTCCAAGTGGACGGGCTGGCCGTCGACTGCGGTGATGAAGGGCAGGTTGATAGTTGCCTGCGTGGTGGAGGAGAGCTCCATCTTGGCCTTCTCTGCAGCCTCCTTGAGGCGCTGCAGGGTCATCTTGTCCGCGCGCAGGTCGACCGCATGCTCGCCCTTGAACTTATCGGCCATCCAGTCGATGATGCGCTGATCCCAGTCGTCGCCGCCCAGATGGTTGTCACCTGCAGTGGACAGGACCTCGAACACGCCGTCGCCCAGCTCGAGGATGGAAACGTCGAAGGTGCCGCCGCCCAGGTCGAAGACCAGGACCTTCTGGTCCTTGTTGGTCTTGTCGAGGCCGTAGGCCAGAGCCGCCGCGGTGGGCTCGTTGATGATGCGCTTGACCTCGAGGCCGGCGATGCGCCCTGCGTCCTTGGTTGCCTGGCGCTGAGCGTCGTTGAAGTA
>CAVCDT010000024.1:0-21815 GCA_963600995.1 Akkermansia muciniphila
GCTGCAGGCGCTTCGAGGGCGATCGGATGCCGAGTCTGAGCGGAGGGCCGCCTGCGCGGCCATCCCTGGAGCAGCACACAATGCTGCAGGCCCGCAAACGCCTGCAACCTGCCGGGCGAGCTAGCGGGCTTGCGCCCGCATCCGCTCGCCCCTACGTGGCTCTGCACCGTTTCTGTCCTCGAAGCACCATGGTGCCCCGACGTCATAGCAGGGACCGCACCGTCCCTATCCTCGAAACATCACGGTGCCCCTGTGCCGTTGCGAGGGACCTGCGAGCCCACTTGGGCTGCATCAAGATCCTTCGACTCCGCGCCTTTCGGCGCTCCGCTCAGGATGACGGATGGGCGGGCCTTCGACCAGAATAAGAAAAGCGGCGAGGGGGTTGCCCCTCGCCGCTTGCAGATCAGGCAAATAGCTGCCTGGATATGCCACGCGCTGTTTGGTTTGCTGCGCGCTGTTTAAATTGTTGTGCGTTCTTTAGACCAAGATACCCTTGCAGTGGTCGACCTCGTGCTGGATGACCTCGGCCAGCCAGTCGCGGTAGGTCTTCTCGCGGTCGACGAGCTCTCCGTCCACAAGCTCCTGATAGCAGACCTTGATGCGGCGATAGCGGTCGCAGACGGTATCACGCTCGAGCGACATGCAGCCTTCCTCGGCCTTGTAGAGGCCCGTCTTCCAAGTGATCTTGGGGTTGTACATGACGATGGCCTTCTCGGCGCCGTTGAGGAAGCAGATGATAGCCTTGTTGACGCCGATCATATTGGCAGCGAGGCCTGCGCACTCGTCTTTGAGGGAGAGCAGGGTATCTACGAGGTCCTGCGCGACATCCGCATCTGCGGCGGTTGCGGGCTCGGCCGGCTGGGCCAAGAACTCCTCGTCGTGGTTCAGTTCTTTGATCATCGAAAACTCCTATCTTGCTCGGCGCAGGCGCGCCGGTTTTTGCGTGGTGACAGAGTATCAGACTCTTAGATCTTGGCCATCTCGCTAGCGCAGGTGCTGTACCACTCCTGCCAGTTGGGCGGGCAGTAGGTCTGGGCAGCCGCCTTGGTGAGCGCGCCCCCGTAGAGGCTCGAGCCCAACGCGGCAACCACGGTGTTGATACCCTCTGTCCAGCTCGAGAAGCCGGAGCCGCCGTAGCCCCAGGCGTTGTGGCTTGCGAAGCAGGCCGCGCCCTTACTGCTCTCAACCAGGCTGATAGCGGGAGCCCAGCGCGGGTCCACGCCGTTTTCCCATGCGGCGACGGCATAGGCCTTGCCGCAGCCAGCGGTGGGGCTGCCGGACAGGTAACTGTCGATGCGCGGTGCCCACTTCTTAACGAAGGCGGTCTTGTCCGCACTCCAATCGACGTTGTCTACGCTCGCGCTGTTGGAGGACGCCTCTTCTTTCTTGGCTGCCGCCTGGGCCTTCTTCTTTGCCGCCTTGGTCTTTGCAGCGGCTATCTTCTCCTTTGCAGCGGCCTCGGCCTCGGCAGCTTCCTTGGCTTGAGCCTCCTCCGCGCGCTGTTTGGCCTCCTCGCGTGCCTGCTTGGCGCTTTCGAGCGCGGAGGCAGCCTGATCGGCTGCATCATCGGCAGCAGCCTTATCGCTTTCCACTTGCGAAAGCGAGTCCTCGAGCTCCGCCTTCATCTTGGCCGTGTGCTCCATCTGACGCACGTTGTGGTTGATGATGTAGTTGTAGCTGTCCAAAATGGCGATGGCATCGGTAATGCTCTTCGCAGATAGAAGCGTGGCAAAGACGCTGCTGTCGATGCCGGAGAGCTTGTAGAGGGCGATGCAGCTCTCGTCGCTGCGCGCCTCTTGCTGGGGAAGCTCTTCTTCGAGCTTGGAGACCTTCTTGGTGAGCTTCTTGATCTGAGCGGCGAGACGGTCTTGCTCGGCTACAGCGCTGTTGTAAGCGCTGGCCGTGCGAGAGACCTCCGTCTCTGCCTGATCGACGGCTTCGTTCGCACGCTCGACCTCGCCTGCTGCGATAGCAGAGGCGGGCAGAGAGCACACAGCGAGGGACGCGCAAAGCGTTGCCGCGACAACAGCCCGCAGGCATGTCGTGCGCCGTCTGATATAGGTGTCTACCTTCAAATACGATCCTTGCGTTTGGGTACATTTCTGGCGCATTAGCGCAAAGGTGCAGGTAGGAGGGTACCGTACCTTTGTACGGAATTGCAAATTTTGCAGATAACCACCACATTTCGAGCGATACAAGACGCGTTGGCAGACGATAGGGAGAGGTTCGCGTCGCATGGGCGTGATAGGCTACGCGCATGGAAAACAGCTTTGACAGCAGCTATCTGATACCCGGCACCGCGCCAGAGGTCGTCGACTGGTACGCTGCGCTCGCTGGCAGGGCTTTCGACAGCTTCGAGCTCATAGAGGACGAGGTCGTCATCGTCGACACAGAGACAACGGGGCTCGATTGCGCGCGCGACCAGATCATAGAGATCGCCGCCTGCATCATGCGCGGGCCAGAGATAGTGGATAGGTTCCAGACCCTCGTCGACCCGCAGCGAAGCATCCCTGCCCAGATAACTGAGCTCACCAGCATCACGGACGCAGATGTGAAGGGCAAGCCGGACCCGAGCCTCGCCGTCGAGATGTTCGCCCAATGGGCAGGCGAGCGCGACCTGGTGGCCCACAACGCCGCCTTCGACAAGGCGGTGATCATGAGGCAGGCCACGCCCGGCGCCCTGCCCGGCATGTGGATGGACAGCCTGGCGATGGCGCGTATCGTCTTGCCGCGCATGAAGAGCCATCGGCTCAAGGACCTGACCTGTGCCTTCGGGCTGCCCCAGAGCACGCACCGCGCAGACGACGACGTCGAGGCCACCGCGCGCCTTTGGCGCGTGCTGGTCGCCGGGGCCTACGCTCTGCCAGACGGCCTGGCAGAGCTCATCGCCGGCCTGAGCCCCATGAGCGGCTGGCCCCTGAGGCGCATATTCTCGCAAGCGGCGCTCAGCCTGCCCCCAGGCCAGAAGTGGACGCTGCGCCGCAGCCGCAGCCGCCATGTCATCGACAGCAACATGCCGTCGCTCTTTGCCGACGACAAGCGCAAAACCGTCGTCTTCCCCACAGAGGAGGAGGTCGAGCGCGCCTTCAGCCGCGAGGGCGCAGCCGGGCGCATGTACAGCAACTACGAGCAGCGGCGCGAGCAGCTCGACATGGCACTCGAGGTAAACCACGCGCTCTCGACCGGTACCTGCCGCGCGCTCGAGGCCGGCACGGGCGTGGGCAAGTCGATGGCCTACCTGCTGCCCGCAGCGATGGCGGCAAAGAAGAACGAGGTGAGCTTCGGGGTCGCCACCAAGACCAACGCCCTGATGGACCAGCTGGTCTACAGCGAGCTTCCGCGCTTGGATAGCGCACTGGGCGGTTTGCGCTATGTCGCGCTCAAGGGCTACGACCATTACCCCTGCCTGCGCAAGCTCGAGTCGATGGCGCGCGAGGTGGACACGGCGCGCAAGCCCGAGGTGATCGAGATGATCGCCATGCTGCACACCTATGCCGCGCAGACCCCCTGGGGCGACCTCGACGCACTCAATCTCCACTGGAAGGGGCTGCCGCGCTACGCCGTCGAGGCATCGAGCGCAGACTGCCTCAAGAAGCGCTGCCCGTTCTTCCCGCTGCGCTGCTACCTGCACGGAGCGCGCCGCCAGGCGAAGAACTCCCATATCGTCGTGACCAACCATGCGCTGCTCTTTCGCAACGTCAAGGCAGAAGGCGGCATACTCCCCGGGGTCGAGCACTGGATCGTGGACGAGGCACATGCCGTCGAGCAAGAGGCGCGCGACCAGCTGAGCTTTAGCATCAGCGCCCGCGAGATGGAGATGCAGCTCATACGCCTTACGAGCGCTCACGGTACCCTCGCGCAGATCAGGCGCAAGTCGCTCGAGGTCGACGGGGGCGTGCAGGTGCAGGGGATGTGCGCCAAGGCGCAGGGCCTTGCGGGCACCGTGCAGAGCATATCGACCAGCTTCTTCAGCTACGTCAAAGAGCTCGCCACATTAAGCGATGACGCTTCCGACGGCAGCTACAGCCGCACGACGCTGTGGATCAGCGACGAGGTGCGCAGCAGCGGCCCATGGCTCGTGCTCGAAAGCCCGGGGCGCTCGCTCTCCAAGAAGCTCGAGGACCTCGTCGACTGCCTGGAGCGCTTGACTGCCATGCTCCAGCAGTTCGAGGAGCTCAACAACTTAGAGGCGGAGCTCGCAAGCCAGCACTGCAAGCTCTGGGAGATGCAATCGGCACTCGAGCTGGTGATAGACGGGCGAGACAAAGACTACGTCTACAGCGCAACGGTGAGCCGCGATGCAGAGGACGCTGCGGAGGAGCTCTGCGCAGCGAGACTCGACGTAGGCAAGGTGCTCGCCCAGGAGTTCTACCCCAACGCCAAAAGCGTGGTCTACACGAGCGCCACCTTGGCGACGGGTTCGAGCAAGCCCTTTGCGTACTTCGAGCACGGCAGCGGGCTGGACCTGCTCGAGCAGGGGCAGGTGAGCACGCGCCAGATGGAGAGCAGCTACGACTTCGATGCGAACATGAGGGTCCTGCTGCCCGCGGGGTTCCCCGTACCTGGCAGCCCCGCCTACAAGGACAAGCTCCTAAACCTGCTGCTCGACGTGCATATCACCATGGAGGGCAGCGTGCTCACGCTCTTTACCAACCGCCGCGAGATGGAGGAGCTCTACTACAAGCTCAAGCCCCTCTTGGCGGCACACGGTATCGAGCTCATCGCCCAGACCAAGGGCACCTCGACCAAGAGCCTGCGCGACAGGTTCCTCGAGGACAAGAGCCTGAGCCTCTTTGCCCTCAAGAGCTTTTGGGAGGGGTTCGACGCACCGGGCGACACGCTGCGCTGCGTGGTCATCCCCAAGCTCCCCTTCGGACGCCCCAACGATCCTTTGAGCCGCGAGCGCGAGCTGCGCGAGGGGCGTGCCGCATGGGGACGCTACAGCCTGCCGGAGGCAGTGATGGACCTCAAGCAGGCGGCCGGGCGCCTGATCCGCACCTCGACAGACCGCGGGTTCCTCGTGCTGGCAGACGGACGGCTCCAAACCAAGAACTACGGCAGGACCTTCATCAAGGCGCTTCCCACCAGCAACGTGAGGGTGCTGCCACAAGAAGACCTCGCGAAGGTCATGCGCGAGGAGGGCTGAGCAGCGGCACGGCAGAACACCGGCCGCAGTCACCAAGACGCTGACCGCGCACACGGTGCACAGCGCATAGTCCTCCCACCGCGCTGATATACTCGCAAGGCAACGACGAACCCTGACAGGCTGCGCGGACACGGGGGCACATGCTCGGCAAGAACCACATCGCAAAGGCGGCGTCAAAACCCGCGAAGGCACTGGCCGCTTTGGCCCTGTGCGCGATGCTGCTGCCCTTGGCGGCGGGGCTTGCCGCGTGCTCCGGTGCGGACAAAGCAGCACAGGCGGCAGGGGACGCCGCAAGCAGCGCCCTAGGCGGCGGCACTCAAGAGGGCGAGACATCCGGGAGCGCCTTCAAGCCGTCGTTTCACAACGCGGGCTTCAACGCCAAGAAGGCAGAAGGCGACGGGGACGCCTCCATCGACGTGAGCTCTGCAGCGGACGGCTACGTGTGCGCCAAAGCCAAAAGCTCGGCCAAGCTCAAGTTCCAGGTGACGTTGGGCAACCAGAGCTACAACTACAACCTGCCGGGGGACGGCACGCCGATCGTCTGCCCGCTCAACATGGGCGACGGCAGCTACCGGTTCTCGATACTGCAGAACACCAGCGGCAACCGCTATGCGACGCTGTACTCGACGCAATCGCAGGTCGAGGTGGACGACAAGCTCGCCCCCTACCTGATCCCATCGGTCTTCTGCCCCTACACCAAGAAGAGCAGCTGCGTTGCCAAGGCGGCAGAGCTTACCGGAGATGCCCAAAACCAAGGCGATGCGCTGCAGGCGATTTACAATTACGTCGTAAGCAACATCGACTATGACAAAGACAAGGCTGCAGAGCTTGCGGGAGGGAGCGGGTACATCCCCGACCCGGATAGCACCTTGGCGAGCAAGAAGGGGATCTGCCTCGACTACGCGAGCCTCGTCGCCGCGATGCTCAGAAGCCAGGGCATCCCCTGCAAGATCGTGACGGGTTATGTGAGCACAAGCGACGTCTACCATGCATGGAACATGGTCTACATAGACGGGACGTGGACGACGGTCGACATCGACGTGGAGAGCAGGACCTGGACGAGGCTCGACCCCACCTTGGCAGCCGCGGGATCGCTTCCCACGGTTGGCGACGGGTCGAGCTACACGGACAGATACCAGTACTAGCCGCAAGGCCCCAAGGCCTGCAGCATAGAGGACACACAGAGGAGCGGTTATGGCAAGGGCATTGAACAGCGGGGCGCTGAGCGCGTTTTGCGACAGCATCGCCATGATGCTTGCTGCGGGCATCCAGACAGAGGAAGCCGTGAGCATCCTTGCAGACAGCATGGATGACGTCTCCCTCAAGAAGGTCTGCACAGAGCTCTACCGGCACCTGGCAGTAGGCGAGACGCTGGGGGCGGCCATGGAGAGGACGGGAGTGTTCCCCGATTACGCACTGCGCATGATCCGCGCAGGCGAGTACTCCGGCCGTTTGGAGAACGTCCTGCGCAGCCTGGCCATCTACTACAGCGAGGAGGACCGCCTGTTCTCGAAGATGCGCAGCGCCGTCCTGTACCCTGCGGCGCTGCTCGCCGTGATGACGGCGATCCTGATCTTCACCGTCGTCGTCATCCTGCCCGTCTTCATCGACGTCTACGACTCCATCGCCGGCAGCGTTGACGCGAGCACCTACAGCTACGTGCGCATATCGATGGGCATCGGCTACGTTGCGCTCTTCCTCATGGCCGTATCGACTATCGCTGCCATCGTGATGGCGCTGATGAGCAACGGCTCGAGCAAGAGTTCGCTGTTCAGGGTGATGGCGCGCATCCCCTTGAGCGCCGATGCGATGTACCACATGGCGCTGTCGCGCTTCACTGCGGCGCTTGCGACGTTTGTGAGCGCCGGCGTCCACGGCGACGAAGCCATGGAGCAAGCCGTCAAGGCCATCGACCACCCGCGCCTGCGTAAACGCGCACAGGACACCTACGCATCCATGACCAACATCGACAACCCCAAGAGCCTCGCGCAGGCCATCTACGAGAACGAGCTATTCGACCCGGTCTACGGGCGCATGATGCTCGTCTCCGGGCGCAGCGGCTCAACCGAGCAGACCCTGCAGAACCTCTCCGACACCTTCTTCGACGACGCGATCGTGCGCATCGACGCGCTCATCGACTCTGTCGAGCCCTCGCTCGCGGCGTTCCTCACGCTGAGCGTGGGCGCAACGCTCATAGCCGTCATGCTGCCGCTCATCGGCATCATGGGTTCGATCAGCTAGGGTAAGGCGGGAAGCCAAGGCGATGCTAAGCGGAACGCAGAAATACAGGAGCAGGCAGAGAGTGGCGCTGCGCTGGCTTGCGGCAGCAGCGCTCTTCATCGCATGCCTCACCGCAGCCTGGGCGCTCTACTCAACGGCGGTGGACGCGACAAGCAGCCAGAGCGAGGAGTCCATACGCCAGGCGATCCTCGCCAGCGCCAAGCAGTGCGCAGCCATCGAGGGCTCCTACCCGGCATCGCTCGAATACCTCGAGCAGCGCTACGGCCTGAGCGTCAACCACAGCGACTACGTCATCACCTACGAGTCGTTTGCAAGCAACGTCGCACCCGACGTGGTGGTGAGCGCGCGATGACGAGAGACGCCAGGACAAACGCGGCAGGCACCGGCATGGTGGGCGCCAAAGAGCGCAGAGAGCGCAAAGCCGAGCAACGGCGCGCGCTCGCCCATGCCCAGGCGCAAGCCCTGCGCGACCCGACGCCGGAGTACTCGCACCAAGAGGCTATCGCAGGCAAGGGCAAGCTCATCAACAGCGCCAACAGGGCGCTTACCTTGGTGCTCTTTGCCGTGATCGTGGCCTGCCTGCTGACGAGCCTCGTCTTGGGCGTGGGCATCTACAAGAACATGGCGCAAGGCAGCGCGCAGCTGCAGCAGGTGCGCCTCGAGACCTCGCTTCTGGCCAACACCCTGCGCCAAGTCGATCGCGCGCAGGCGATGGAGGTCAGGCAAGGGCCGCAGGGGCCGATGCTCGTCGCCGCAGAGCAAAGCGGGGGCACGGTCTTCGAGACGCGCCTGTACCTCTACCAGGGGCAGCTCATGCAGGAATACGTCGCGAGCACCATGCAGGTCGATCCGCAAAACGCCACGACGCTTGCAGCGACCGAGACCTTCGAGGTCGAGTTCGACGAGCAAAGCGGCCTTATCGGCATAACGACAGACGCGGGCATGACCTACGTGACCATGCGCAGCAGTCAGGGAGGTGACAAGCGATGAGCAACGGCGTCCATATCGAGCATGCGGCATCCCAAGCCGGCGGCGAAGCAGCTGCAGCAGGCGCGACAGAGCGCAAGGTAGAGAGCGCGCTTGCCGCTAAAGCGCTCAAGAGCCGCGTGCGCCCCCGGGCAACCTGGCATGGCACGGCCTTCGTGCTCGAGGCGGTGGTCCTCCTGCTGTTCATCGCCATCAGCATGGCCGTGGTCTGCACGCTTTTCGCCAAATCCTTCGAGATCGACCAGCAGGCGCAGCAGCTCACGCGCGCGCTCACCTTGGCTACGACAGGAGCGCAAAACGGCGCGGAGACCTTCGCCGCCAACCCCGACGATGAAAGCTGCCCCGCAACGATGACGTACTCCTTCGACGGCGAGAGCTTCACGCCGCAGGAAACCTATGTGTCCGGCATGTACACGGTCAAGAGAACCGTTACTGCCGATGCAACCAATGCAGGCGTCCTCTACCAGGCGCACATCGAGGTCGGGCGCTACAACAAGAGCATCTGCACGCTCAACGTATCCTGCTACAAAAGCACGAGCGGGGGCGTGAGCCCTGCAAGCACCAGCATCCAGACCTCCGATGACGGAGAGGGGGAGCAATGAGCCGCATCATCGAGAGAAGCGAGACATCGGGAAGCGTGCGCATAGGGCCCGTCACCCTCATATCGCTCGTGGTCATCCTGTGCCTGGCCGTGCTCGCCGTGCTCGCCGTCAACACGGCGCGCGCCAACAGCGCCCAAGCCCAGCGCCAGCTCGAGTTCACCCAGAGCACGTACTCGAACGACTCATCCGCCCAAGAGCTCCTGCGCGACATCGACCTCGCGCTCTATGGCGCCAAGCAGGAGCAGCTGAGCATGAGCGAGACCATGGACGCAGTACGCGAAGCCTGCCCCAGTGCCGCGAGCATCAACGGCAACAGCGTCGCCGTCGCCTTCGAGACGCAGGCAGGACAGCGGCTCGACATCAAAATCGACATCAACAGCGATTACAGCTACACCGTCACGCAATGGACCACGAGCACGACCCTTGACAGCGAAAGCAGCGCCGGCCAGCAAGCAAGCGGCAGCGCACAATAGACGAGGAGACACCATGAACCTTTCCGAAGCTTTGAAAGTGACGTTGGACGCGGGCGCCTCGGACGTCTACATCATCGCCGGGCTCCCCTTGACCTTCGAGGTCAACGGCCGGCAGCGGCGCATGGACGCAGCGGCCCTGATGCCCGCAGACACCAAGGAGATCGTCGAGCAGATCTACCAGCTGGCAGGGCGCGACATGCGCATCTTCACAGAGAGCCGCAACCACGACGACGACTTCTCCTTCGCCATCCCGGGCATAGGGCGGTTCCGCGCCAACATATTCCGCCAGCGCGGGTCGTACGGGTCCGTCATCCGCGTCATACCCTTCGGGCTTCCCCAGCCGGAGGACTTCGAGATCCCTCAGGAGGTCTTGGCCTGCGCCAACTACCAGAAGGGCCTCGTATTGGTGACCGGCCCTGCGGGCGTGGGCAAGTCGACGACGCTCGCCTGCATCATCGACAAGCTCAACCACCAGCGCACGGGGCACATCATCACGATGGAGGACCCCATCGAGTTCATCCACAGCCACGGCACCTGCATCGTCACGCAGCGCGAGATCCCCACGGATGTCGCCACCTACAGCGAGGCCCTGCGCAGCGCCATGCGCGAGTCCCCCGACGTCATCTTGCTGGGCGAGATGCGCGATACGGATACCATCGGCACGGCGATGACGGCGGCAGAGATGAGCCAGCTGCTCTTCTCGACCCTGCATACCAACGGGGCAGCAGCGACGGTCGACCGCATCATCGACGCGTTCCCCCCGTCGCAGCAGCGCCAGATACGCATCCAGCTGTCGATGGTGCTGCAGGCGGTAGTGAGCCAGCAGCTCATCCCCACCATCGACGGCGGGCTGACCCCGGCCTTCGAGATCATGGTCGCCAACACCGCCATCCGCAACCTCATCCGCGAGAGCAAGACGCATCAGATCGACAGCGTGATAGCCGCAGGCAAGGCCGAGGGCATGCGCACGATGGACCAGAGCCTCTTCGAGCTCTACGCCAAGGGCCGCATCGCCAAGGAGATGGCGATGCAGTACAGCATCCACGCAGAGGCGCTGGCCAAGCGCATCGAGCTTTTGGACCGCAAGTAGGCGGATACCGCGCGCGTGCTGCATCCCGCAGGAAAGCCTGTGCCAGGTACCGGGGCGCTATAATCGGCAGGTTAACCTCTAACGATAAGGAGCCCGCATGGCCCAAACCGACGAGAAGTACTTCGCAACCTACTGCCGCCTCGACCACGAGAGCGCCGACGCCTCCTGCAAGGTGAGCTCCGGCAGCGTCTTCATCGGCAGGGACCTGAGCTTCGCACGCGAGGACTATGTCGACGATCGCGGCAAGGACCGCTGCCGTGGCGTCGTGTCCAACCACCAGGGGCAGGTCGTGGGCTTTCTGCCGGAGATCTGCGCGCGGCGCGTATGCGACCTGGCGCAAGCCGGCTGGATCGTCCGCGTGAGCGCATGGGCGCTGATGTACAACTCGGCCGACAAGCGCTACCACGTAGAGGCTGCCGTCATCGCCTACGAACCGCAGTACGCATCCCAGCTCGACGCCTTCGTCGACGGCTGCTTCGACCGCATGGGCAACGGCGAGCGCCCGGATATCAAGCTGTCGCCCAAACAGTTCGATGCGGCGCTGGCAGACCCCGGCAGCTGCAAGACGCTCAAAACCACCGGGCGGCCCAAGGCCAAAAAGGGCGAGGCCTACTACAAGGACAGCCGCTCGGCCGCAGAGAAGATGGCCATCGAAGGCAGCCGCAACAACCCCGGCTGCTGGGTGGGCACCGTGCTGTTCTACGTGGTGCTCATCGCCATCATCGCGGCGATCGTGTGGTTCTTCTTCCTCAAGTAAACGCCGCGACTGCCGCTTACGGCAAAGGCCCAGCATCCTAACTCACCTACTAGCATCCGATAAAGGAGCGACATGGTTTCCGAACGACTACTCTCGAACGTGGTCCGCGTCATGAACGGCCACTACCTCGATATGAAGCCCGCACACGGCAAGCTGCCCGGCCCCAACCCCGGCCAGGCCTACATGCTCTACATGCATGTGCCGTTCTGCGAGCGTTTGTGCCCGTACTGCAGCTTCAACCGATTCCCCTTCCAGGAGGAGAAAGCCCGCAAGTACTTTGCCAACCTGCGCAAGGAGATGCAGATGCTGGCGGATATGGGCTACAACTTCGACAGCATGTACGTGGGCGGCGGTACCCCCACCATCCTCATGAACGAGCTGGCCACCACCATCCGCCAGGCACGCTATCTCTTCGACATCAAAGAAGTGAGCAGCGAGACCAACCCCAACCACCTCATCCCCAGCCATCTCGAGCAGCTCGAGGGCATGGTGCAGAGGCTGAGCGTAGGCGTGCAGTCGTTTGACAACAGTCTGCTCAAGCAGATGGACCGCTTCGAGAAGTACGGCGACGCGGATACCATCCTCGAGCGCGTGCGCGCAACCAGCGACGCCAAGATCTTCAAGTCGCTCAACGTCGACATGATCTTCAACTTCCCCGCGCAGACGGAGGAGATGCTCATCAACGACATGGCCTACATCATAGAGAGCCACTGCAACCAGACGACGTTCTACCCGCTCATGGCCAGCCCGGCCGTCGAGCGCAGCCTGGCCAACACCGTGGGCAAGGTGGACTACAGCCGCGAGGAGCGCTTCTACGACATCATCTGCAAGGGCCTGACCGGAGGGGACGATGCCAAGTTCACCTTTGGCAGCTGCTGGACCTTCAACACGGCAGAGCAGGCGATGATCGACGAGTACATCGTCGACTACGAGGAGTACCCCGCCATCGGCAGCGGTGGCATGACCTTGCTCAACGGCACCTACTACATCAACAGCTTCTCGCTGCGCGAGTACGACGAGTGCATCAGCCGCGGCGACATGAGCATCATGGGCGCAACCAAGTTCGGCAAGCGCGACCTCATGCGCTACCGGTTCATGATGCAGCTCTTTGGCCTGAGGCTCGACAAGAGGAAATGGCGCGAGGACTTTGGCTGCAGCGTGGCCGCCGGCCTGCCCGCAGAGTACGCGTTCATGAAGAGCGTGGGCGCGTTTGACAAAGACGACGCCGACCAGATCACCTTAAGCCCCAAGGGCCGCTACCTGCTCGTGGCGATGATGCGCCAGTTCTTCGTGGGCGTGAACAGCGTGCGCGACAAGGCGCGCGCCGCCCTGCCGGAAGACGAGCGCAACCTGCTCTTTGGCGAGGGCGTCCCCTGCAAGTAAAGCATCGCGCGTCGAAATGCGCGTACCCGAGAGCACAAGGGAGGAAGCATGTCGTTTTCGAGCATGATCCCCTATATCGTCGCAGCGCTTGTCGTCGTTGCGATCTCCGTCATAGGCCTTCATAGCGACGGCTTCAACAAGGGGTTCAGATACGTCCTCATCGCCGTGGGCATCATCATCGCCTTCGGGGTCCTGGCTGCGGTGGTCACCGCGGGGCTGGGGATTCTCACCCTGCCCTTTAGCAGCTAGGAAACCTGGCTAGACGTAAACCTTCTGCACGAACTCGCTCGTATAGGCGTGAAGCGTCGCATGGTAGCCGCATACGAGGCGCACGGTCGAGCCGACCGGATAATCCGCAGCGCAGGCGGTGACGTCGAGCACCGTGTGGTCGCAGCTTGACGCCACGACCTTGACGCGGGGGTCTTGCGGCTCCATCACCGCGATGTCGAAGTCCTGGCTGCCGCCCGTCACGATGGCACGCACCTGCGGCCCCACGTCCTCGAACTCATGGATGACGCCGTAGCTGTCCGGCCCCACCGTGCCCCAGGGCTTGCTGGGCTTGCGCTTGCACTCGACGACCTCGCTCTCGATGACGAAGGCGTCGTTCGCCGTCCCCTCGAGGAAGGTGTACGTAGCGCGCTCCTTGCCAAAGAGCAGACTCTCGCCCAGGCGCAGGTCCGTCACCTGCGGGGGCAGCCCCTCGCTTGTCATCATGTGGATGGACGCGCTGTTGCCACCGGAGACGATGAAGTCGTCGCCTTTGCCGCAGCGCTCCTTGACCGTCTGGGCGACGCGCACCAGCTGCTCCATCTTCGCAGCATCCGGCTGGATAAAGCTCAGGCAGTTGAGATTCGCCCCCACGCCCGCAAGCTCGATGCCATCGATGCGCTCGCACTCGATCGCGGCATCGACCAGCTCTTGCTCGTCCACGTAGCCCTCGCGAAGGTCGCCCAGATCGTACATCAGCACCACCTTGTGAACGCGCCCGGCCTCGCAGGCTGCGGCACCCAAGGCGCGGATCGTATAGAGCTCGCTGTTGAGGCTCAGGTCGCTGTAGCGCACGATGCGCTGCGCATCGGCTGGCGACGGCGTACGGACGAGCCACTTGGGGATGTCGAGGTCTTGGATGCGCATGAGGTTGTCGATGCGGCTGTCGCCTATCGCCGCAACACCGCCGGCCACCATCGCGCGTGCGATAACAGGGTCGCAGCAAACGTCCTTGCTCACCCCCACCACCTTGAGGCCGTGCGAGGCGCATAGGTCCACGACAACGCGCGTATTGTTCTCGACCTTCTTGGCGTTGATTATCAGCTTTGGGTACATGCGTTTGCTCCGCTTTCTGCCACAACGGCAACAGGGTAATTCCTGCTCGCATGAGCATGGTACCATCGAAACACTATGGGCATTTGCCCGCGCATATGCGATCCCGGCGCCGCCAACAGGGCCGCGCCCCGACTATAGGAGGCCAGCATGGCTGAAGAGATCTACGAGACAGACGATCAGGCGACCTTGGAGATGGACGAGGTCCTCGAGAAGGTCATCAGCTACTGCGCCGAGGAGGCCAAGGAGAAGCTTGCCCAGGCGGGCGCTTTCGAACCCTTCACCGTCGTGGTCGAAGGCGACAACATGCACATCGAGAACTACCCCGGCGACGACGTGGAGGCCATCCGCGCCAACGCCAAGACCGCTGTTGCTACAGCCAGCGACTTCGCGGATTACTACTGCTTCTGCTATGACGGCTTCGTGGATACCGATGCCGGCGAGCTTGACGCCATCATCATCGAGTCCGCCGCGCGCGAGGACGAGCACGCCATCGCCATCGTCAACCTCTACCGCGTCGACGAGGCAGGCGACGGCGCCATCATGTTCGAGGACGAGCTCGCCTACGTGGGCGAGGCGGACACCTGGTTCGACGCCGCAGCTGTCGCCGCGGCCGACGAGGCAGAGATGAAGGAGGCCCAAGAGCAGATGGACAAGAGCAAGGTGCAGGCAGAGGCCGCAGCGATGCTCGAGCGCCTCAAGGCAGAGGACGTCGCAGAGTAAAGGCGGCACCAGCCCCGCTCCCTTACGCACGCACGAAAGCCCCTGCACCCGCTTTAGAGAAAGGAACCCGATGAACAACAACCAGGGTTACTTGAGCCGCGCATGGCGCGACCTCACCCAAGACCCCAAATGGTGGCAGCCCATCCTCATCTTGTCGTTGGTGAGCTTCATCCCCATCGTCGGCAGCCTGTTTGTAGCCGGCTACCTGCTCGATTGGGCGCGCGAGGGCGCCTGGGGTATGGACCGCGGCGTCACGCGCAAGGTTGGCGACGCAGGCAAGCGCCTCAAGTGGGGCTTCTTCGCCGTCGTGATCTCCCTATGCTGGACGCTTCCCGCAAGCATCGTGGGCAGCGCGCTTGCAGCCATCCCCTTCCTGGGCTGGCTGCTCTACATCGCGTGCTATGTCTGCGCGCTCGTCTTTGGCGTGATCTCTGTCGCGGCAAGCGTGCGCATGACTGTCTACGACAGGATCGGCGCGGGCCTGCAGTTCAAGCGCCTATGGAACATGGCTCGCCAGGATGCGGGCGGCTTGGCGCGCTGCTTCTGCATCTCGCTGCTTCAAGCAGTGCCCGTCATCGTCGTCATCATCATCCTCTCCGCGATGCTCACGCCCCTGCTGCTTGCCAGCGGCGCCGGCGCTGCAGCGGGTATCTCCGCCAACGCCTATGCGGATAGCAGCGCGACCATCGTCGCGGCTGTCCTTGGCGGCGGTGCGCTGATGACCCTCATCGTGATCGTCCTGCTCTTCGTGGCGATGGTGGCCTACACCGCCTGCGAGGCCCTCTCCTACCGCGCATACGGCTACTGGATTGCGCAGTTCGAGCCCAGCAAGTGGGGCGGCGTGGACGAGCCCATGCCCTTCGAGCCCGGCTACGTTGAGCGTCAGGCCCCTGCCGCAGCATCACAGGCCGCTAACCCTGCAGACCAAAGCGATGCCGATGCCGGCAACTTCTCGCAGGCAGTCGATGCAGCCGCTGCAGCCGTAAGCGCCGCAGGTGCCGCAGCAGCAGCCGCGGCAGATAAAGTAGCCGATAAGGCAAGCCAGGCGGCGCAGGGCTTCAAGACCGAGCATGTCGAAACGGGCGATGACGAGGCCGCCAACAGCCCCATTGCCGTCGAAGCCGAGGTCTCCGATGCCGCCGAGGCGCCTGCGGCATCCGCTGCGCGCGCAGAGCAGGAGCCGTCAGAAGGGGAGAAGCTCGCGGCGATCTACCGCGAGGCCTACAGCAAGGCCCATGGCGAGCAAGACGATGCAGCCGATAACGAGCCTGCTGATGAGCCCGCAGCCAAGGAAGCCGGCGAGGAGAAGCCTGCTACCTGCCCCAGCTGCGGCGCGCCCATAGGCGATGACCACAAGTTCTGCACCAACTGCGGGACCAAGCTGCAGTAAGCGGCAGCGCTGCGCATAACGCACAAGAGGCGGTAAGCTCATTGCGAGCCTGCCGCCTCTCTCTTTTGGGTTTCGAAGCCACCCCCCGGGCGCTAGGCTAACGGCAACAACCGCGTTCCCCCGTTGTCGCAGCCTACTTATCCCAGGACATGAAGGCCCAGTTGGTGCGCCTCTCATGGTCGAACGCCCAACCGGCAACGCCATCATCGCCTTGGACCTGATGCATATGGCAGGATGCGTACTCACGCAAGAGCTCTGTCTCCTCGGGCGTAGTCTCCATGATCTGGGCGTACTTAGCCACCGCGTCTTCGATCGTAGCGAAGCAGTCCTGCCGCAAAGAGGTGATGAGGCTCAGCTCCGGCCTCTTGCCCATCGCCCAGAGCATGTTCATCGCGTAGACGAACTCGGGCAGGCCCGGCTCCGGGCGGCCGACGGCATGTCGCAGCACCTCGTCGATGCGCGGGGACTGGTTGGTCCCCATCGTCACGCACACGCGGCGGCGGGCACGGCTGTCGATCTTGAGCAGCGCGCCCCAAAGATCGTCTGCTGCCATGCTGCGGCTGGCGAAGGCGACGTCGCAGACGGGAACGCCGAGCTCATCCCAATCGTCTGCCCAGCTCACGAGCTTGGTATGGACTTTATCGGCAACGCCGTGAGCCGCAGCCGCCTCGTCTACGATAGCGAGCATAGCCGTCGAGAAATCGCAGGCGTAGACCTCATGGCCGGCAAGGGCACAGGGAATCGCCAGCGCACCGCTGCCGCAGCCCATGTCGAGGATGCTCTCATGCGGCTGCAACCGCGCGCGCTCGATGAACTCGCCCGCATACGGCGACGTACTCGCCTTGAGCGAGAAGCTCTTGGCGCGCTCGTTCCAGTACTGGGCGTTATCGGCTGCGCGGCGCACATGCTGGTAGCAGCTCCAAGCGTCTTTCCAATCGATGGTGTTGATATCCATGCTCGTCCTTCCCCAAGATGCAAGTGCAGCCTAGGCTAACGTCTTTTCTCTTTGTCATCAATAAACGATTTGACCTTCTTGAAGGCGCCGGTGGGATCCTCGATAGGATGCTCGGTCACCTTGAGGAATAGCGCGCCGTCCTCGGTGCAGATCTGGCGCTTGGTATGGGCCTCGAAGTACGTGATGAAGATCGTCTGCACAGCGGCGACGATGGGTACGGCGAGCAACATGCCCACCATACCGCCCAGGGCGCCGCCGATGACGATGGCGATGACCGTGATCGCGGGGTGCACGTTAACGTTGTCCTTCATGAGCTTGGGGCTTAGGAAGTTGCAGACCGCGCCGTTGATCACGAAGTTGATGACGACGGTGATCACGCACGCCATGGGCGATACGGTGAGTCCCACGATGCCGCAGAGCACGTACATGAACACCGGCCCCACGTAAGGGATGAAGTACAGGATGCCCACGGCAAGGCCCAGCGCCGTGGGGTACGGGATGCCCGCCGCAAAGAGGCAGATGCCCACGAGCACGCCATTGACCGCCGCACAGACAAAGGTCGCACGCAGCCAGCCATAGAACGCCTTGCCAAAGGAGCCGGCGATGACGCCGAGGTTGTCGCGCTGCTTCTCGCTAAAGAGATTGAGCACCTCGCGCGAGATCTTGGGGAAGTCGATGAGGATCCACATCGCCGCGATCAGGCTCACGAAGATAACGAGCACGGCGTTGCCCAAAGCCACGCCCGCACCCAAGACGCCGCCGTAAGCGCCAGCCGCAAAGGTGCCCGCGTTGGCGATAAGCCAGCGACGCGCCTCGCTGATGGCGTCGAGGAGCTGGTCCTGGTTAATGATGGCGCTATCGCTCGAGATGTAGTTGGTGATGAAGTTGCTGAGCTTGGTGAGGTAGCCGGGTAGGGATGCGACGAGCGTCGACGCCTGGTTAACCAATGCGGGCACCACGGATATGAGCATCACGACCACCACGGCGAGTACGATGAGGTAGGTGATGAGCGTGCCCCACAAGCGGCTTATGCCTCGTTTGGCAAACCACTCGACAGGCGCATGGCAGCAGAAGACGATAATGGCCGTGACCAGGATGGTCGCCACGCCGACGGCGATCATCGAGCATATCTGCAAGAAGAAGTAGATCACGATGCCCGCGGCGATGACCGTCCAAAGCCGCATGCCGTTGAGCTTCCAGAACTTGAACTTGCTATCGTATGAGTCCATCCCCATCACTCCCTGCCGCAGCTTGGCACGCGCAGGGACAAGCCCCGCGCTCGATTCACTTCACACAGTGTAGTTGCGGCAAGGGGGCCAGATGACGTTGATGCTCACAATGATGCCGATGCGTTAGCGGGGACACGGGTTTCGCAAGGGGCAGAAGGCCTACGAATCGCTGCCTGCGCCGGGCTCTTTACTGCCGTCTCTATCGGCGTTATCGCCCTTATCGAAACGAGCACGTTTGCCCTCATGGATGGACTTTCCTGCGCCATCCGCCCCATCGGCCTTATCGCCATGATGGGTGAGGTGGCTGATAGTACCGGCGGCATGTTGGATATGGTCTGCAACGGGCTTCTCGACGACCTTTTGGAACAATGCGCCGTCCTCCGTGTAGAGCTGCTTGCCCGTACGTGCCTCGAAGAAGGTGACGAAGATGGCCTGCGCCGCTGCGACGATGGGGACCGCCAAGAGCATGCCCCAGACGCCGGCGATGCCCTCTCCCACGATGATGGCGATCAAAGTGATGGCCGGATGCACGTTAACCGTGGACTTCATGAGCTTGGGGCTCAGGATATTGACGATGCTCTCATGCACGAGCAGGTTGATGACCAGGCTCAAGATGCCGGGGACAACACCTGCCGTGAGCGCGACCACCGTGCACAGGATATAGGTGAGCAACGGGCCGACGTACGGGATGATGTAGAGCACACCCACCATGAGGCCTAGGATCGAGGGGTACGGGACGCCCACGATCAAGAAGAGGACGCCCACGACGACGCCGTTGATGGCAGCGCAGATGAAGGTCGACTTGGCCCAGCCGTAGATCGCCGTGCCAAAGGAATTGGCGATGACGTCGAGCGTGGCCTGCTGGGACTCGTTGAAGAGATTGCGGAACTCCTTGGAGATCTTGGGCAGGTCTGCCAAAAGCCATAGAGACGCGATGAGCGAGATGAAGATGACGAAGGCGCCGGTACCCAGGGCAGTACCCAGGCCCATGATGCCGCCGGTGAGAACGTTTACCATGCTATCGGCATGCGAGCCGATCCAGTCCTGCACGCGGTCGATGACGGAGTACGCCTGCGCGAACGAGAACAGCGAGTTGTCCGACTTGGCGTACTCGCGCGCCCAGTCGATAGCCGCCTGCGCATGAGTGGGCAATGCAGCGATAAGATCGGTCGTCTGGGTAACGAGCGCCGGGATGACCAGCATGAGGAGCAAGGCGATGAGCGCGAACCCGATGAGGAACGTGAGAAGCGTGCCCGCCAAGCGCGGGATGCGATGTTCTTCGAAGAAGTTGACTACGCCATGGCAGGTGAAGACGATGAAGGCGGTGAGCGCGATGGTCGCAACACCCAAGGAGACGAGGTCGAAGAGCTTGAGCAGTGCCAAGAAGATGATGCCTGCGCCGATAATGGTCCAGATGCGAAGGCCGTGGAGCTTCCAGAAATTCATCTTCTCTTGCTGAGTGCCCACGTGAAGCGCTCCTTTGGTGTGTTTTGTCTGCGTTTTGAAAAGATCTGGCGGAGGAGGGGGGATTCGAACCCCCGAGACCCGAAGGCCCAACGGTTTTCGAGACCGCCGCATTCAACCACTCTGCCACCCCTCCGCTTGAAAAGGACGCACATTGAAATCGGCGTGATAGGGATTATAACCCAGGTTTAAAAAATTTCACTTTTCAGCTGATAAATTCATCCCATTTGCTATAATTCTATCTCGCGCCTAATGGCGCACTTAAGCACGGAGGGATGTCCGAGTGGCTTAAGGAGCACGATTGGAAATCGTGTGTGCGGGAGAACCGTACCTAGGGTTCAAATCCCTATCCCTCCGCCAGTTACAAGGCAAGCGACCTGAGCGATCGGGTCGCTTTTTTGTTCTTGCTAGCCCTGTGACACAGCTGTGACCAGCGGCAGGCTGCCAGGCAGAGGCGTCTGGCAACCTCGTAGAGCATGCCGCCGCGCTAAGCTCTGTCCCTCTGCTCACATCCCCATAGCAACAAGAAGGGTGCCCGCAACTTGTGCAGACACCCTTCTCTTAACCCTAGGCTACGCGATAAGCCCTTACAGCGCGGTATACATCTCCTTGAGCTTGACCAGATGGTCGTAACGATCCATCGCAGCGCGCTCGTTGGCTGCGAAGAGCTCCTCTGCGCGGCCGGGGAACTCGCGGGTCAAGCGGCTGTAGCGGGCCTCGTTCATCAGGAACTCTTGGTAACCGCCCTGCGGCTCCTTGCTGTCAAGGATGAACTTGTTACCCTCGCCGGCATCGGGGTTGAAGCGGAAGAGGTTCCAGTAGCCGCAGTCGACGGCCTTCTTCATCTCGTCCTGGCAATGGAGCATGCCGCCCTTGATGGAGTGCATCTCGCAGGGGCTGTAGCCGATGATCAGGGACGGGCCGGGGTAAGCCTCGGCCTCGGTGATGGCCTTGATGGTCTGAGCGGGGTTGGCGCCCATGGCGACCTGAGCAACGTAGATATAGCCGTAGCTCATCGCAATCTCAGAGAGGCTCTTCTTCTTGGTCTCCTTACCGGCAGCTGCGAACTGAGCGACCTGACCGATGTTGGAAGCCTTGGAAGCCTGACCGCCGGTGTTGGAGTAGACCTCGGTATCGAAGACGAAGACGTTGACGTTCTTGTTCTGAGCAAGCACGTGGTCCACGCCGCCGAAGCCGATATCATAAGCCCAACCGTCGCCGCCGAAGATCCACACGGACTTCTTGGAGAGGTAATCCTTCTTGTCGAGGATGTCGGCGACCAGCTTGCAGGCGTCACAGTCGCAGAACTTCTCGCCCTTGGCCTTGAGCTCGGCGGCGTGCTCAGCGAACTGAGGAACGGTGGCCAGCTCGTCGACGGTGGCGATGTTCGCCTGCAGAGCCGCGACATATTCCTTCGTGGCTTCGGCGTTGGCGTTGCCGTCGTCCTTGGTGTCGAGCCACTTCTGAGCGGCGGCCTTCAGTTCGGGACGCGTCCACTCGATGGCGATGAGCTGCTCGGTCTTGGCAGCGAGGTCCTCGCGGATCTTGTCCTGACCGATGAACATACCGAAGCCGTGCTCGGCGTTGTCCTCGAACAGGGAGTTGCACCATGCCGGGCCGTGGCCGTTCTTATCCGTGCAGTACGGAGAGGTAGCGCCGGGGCCGCCCCAAATGGACGAGCAGCCGGTGGCGTTGGAGATGTACATGCGGTCGCCGAAGAGCTGAGTGACGAGACGGGCATAGCTGGTCTCGGCGCAGCCTGCGCAGGAGCCGGAGAACTCGAGCATGGGCTGCTTGAACTGGCTGCCCTTGACGGTGAGGTCCTGCATATCCTTCTTGTCGGAGACCTTGGAAACGCAGTAGTTAAAGGTATCCTGCTGGGGCAGCTCGCCCTCCTGGCCGACCATCGTCAGAGCGCCGACCGGGCACTGACCGACGCAGACGCCGCAGCCCATACAGTCGAGCGGAGAGATGGCCATGGTGTACTTGTAAACGCCCTTGCCCTTGCCGGCCTTGATGTCGACGATCTTGGCGCTCTCGGGAGCGTTCTTGGCC
>CAVCDT010000025.1:0-14586 GCA_963600995.1 Akkermansia muciniphila
CGCCGCGACCGGGCGAGCTAGCGGGCTTGCGCCCGCATCCGCTCGCCCCTACGCGTACCTGCGGTGTCGCTTTCCCTGCAAGTCCCCTGTGCGTGTTGCTTCTTGCCTGTGGCTCGCAACGGCACTGAGGCACCGGGCGGCATCGAGGGTAGAAACGGTGCGGAACCGCGTAGCGCAGATCGCAGCTCTCCCGCTAGGTTGCAGCGGGTTGCTGCCACCAAGTCCTGCGCAGCTGACGCTGCGCCCTATTACGTCGCGGCTAACGCCGCGACCGGGCGAGCTAGCGGGCTTGCGCCCGCATCCGCTCGCCCCTACGCGAACCTGCGGTGCTGCGGTCCTCGAAGCCACGTATCCGCTCGGCCCTGCGCGAACCTGCGAGGGCTCTTTTTCCGAGGTCCGCTCGGCCCGCCTGCGCGCCCTTGCGTCAGGGGAGTCCTGCGCCTCTCGATGCAAATAAACCTACTTATCCGCAGGGTTTATGCTATAGTCAGCCGTGGCAAACACGACAAAGGAAGCGGACGATGATAGTCTCAACAAAGGGGCGCTATGCCCTGCGCGTCATGATCGATTTGGCCGAGCACCAAGCGGACGGCTATATCCCGCTGCGCGAGGTCTCCGAGCGCCAGGCTATCAGCGAGAAGTACCTCGAGAGCATCGTCAAGACGCTCGTCCAAAACAAGCTCCTCCAGGGCCTGCGTGGCAAGGGCGGCGGCTACAAGCTCACGCGTAAGCCAGAGCAGTACACCGTCTATGATGTCTTGTCCCTCACAGAGGGCACGCTCGCGCCCGTGAGCTGCTTGGAAGAGGGCGCTGCCATCTGCCCCGCCGCTGGCGATTGCCGCACACTGCCTATGTGGCAGGAGCTCAACACCCTGGTGGGGGATTTCTTCAAGGGCTATACGCTCGCCGACCTCATGGTGAGCGCCCAAAGCGGCGACTTCTACGTCATCTGATCACCCGCTGCGCCGTGGTCAGCTGAGCTGCTGTGATGTCGTGCCACATCTGCACACCTCACAGCGTCGCTCTTCTCCTTCTCGTTAAATCTCCTAGCTGCCGCTGCCGCCTGTGCTGCTTGATCGTTGCCGCATCGGCACCCCTCCTCATCGCGCGTAATTTCTCGCAGCCATCGCTGCCGTCTTTGCCGCCTGCGCCCGTTTGTTGCTGCTGGCCCGGCGGCTCCCGGAGCGGTCACTATCGCTGCCCTCAATTACCCTAAAAACATAGGGGTTTATAGGGTAAATTAATCCTTGACGCTCTATCGATCCAAGCGTTTAATACCCTTAAACCCACCTAGTAAGTAGGTTTAACAAGAAGAAGCAAGCATTACTGTCGTCGCATAACAAGAGAGATATCTGGAGGACATCATGGCAAAGGTTTACACCAGCGCAGACCAGCTCATCGGCAAGACCCCGCTTCTGGAGCTCGTCGCTTTGGAGGAGCGGGGCGATAACGCCGCCAAACTCTTCGGCAAGCTCGAGTACCGCAACCCCGCGGGCTCTGTTAAGGACCGCATTGCCAAGGCCCTGATCGAGGATGCCGAGAAGTCCGGCGCGCTCAAACCCGGCGGCACTATCATCGAGCCCACCTCCGGCAACACCGGTATCGGCTTGGCAAGCGTCGCCACCGCAAAGGGCTACAAGGCCATCATCGTCATGCCCGAGACCATGTCCATGGAGCGCCGTCAGCTCATCAAGGCCTATGGTGCAGAGCTCGTCCTGACCGAGGGCGCCAAGGGCATGAAGGGCGCCATCGCCAAGGCCGAGGAGCTCTATCAGCAGACCGAGGGCTCCATCATCCCCGGGCAGTTCGTCAACCCCGCAAACCCCAAGGCCCACTATGAGACCACCGGCCCCGAGATCTGGGAGGACCTCGACGGCAAGGTCGACGTCGTCGTCGCTGGCGTCGGCACCGGCGGCACCGTGACCGGCGTGGGCAGCTATCTCAAGGAGAAGAACCCCGACCTCTACGTGGTCGCCGTCGAGCCCGCAGGCTCCCCCGTTCTGTCCAAGGGCGAGTCCGGCTCGCACAAGATCCAGGGCATCGGCGCGGGCTTCGTGCCGGACGTCTTGGACACCAAGGTCTACAACGAGGTCATCGCCGTCCAGAACGAGGACGCGTTCGAGACCGCACGCCTGGTAGGCCGCAAGGAGGGCGTGCTCGTGGGCATCTCCTCCGGTGCTGCGACCTGGGCTGCCCTGCAGCTTGCCAAGCGCCCGGAGTTCGCCGGTAAGAACATCGTTGTCATCCTGCCGGACAACGGCGAGCGCTATCTCTCCGCCGGCTTGTTCGATTAGGGCTAGGCGTCAAGAACCGGCGTCAAGCCAAAGCTCAACCTCTCACCTCGCGCTGCAGGCGCGTGCCATCGCCTGCAGCGCCTCTTTCCCAGCTGCCCGCAAAGGCGGGCCAAGATTCTCCAATCCATACCTTTCTCCTAAGCCCCAGCGCCCCTCTCTCCTCAACCCGGCGCTGGGGCATCCCTTTGCCGCGCATAAAAGACGCCCTGTACCCGCCGCAAAGGACTATGCTTGGTCTATGCGCGCAAGAGGGGCGCGCAGGGCCGAGAAGAGGACTGCTATGAGCACGGGGAAGGTTGCCGTCGCCAAAGGCGAGGGCAAGACACTGGGCGCCGGCAATGATAGGGCTGCAGATAATGTCGCGGTAGATGACAGAACCGCCGCCGGGGGCAAGGATGAGCCTGCGACTGGAAGCGCTGCCGATAAAAAGCCTGCCGATAACAAGCGTTCCGATAAAGACCGCGCCGCAAGTGCAAAGAAGCTCGCCGGTGCCACAGGCGGCGTCATCGCGGGCGTCATCGTCTACTTTGCCTGCGGCAACGTGGGCCTGGGGCAGCAGGGCGTCATTTGCCTGGCACTGCTCGCCTGGGCCGTCGTGTGGTGGGTGGCCGGCATCTTGCCGGAGTACGTCACGGCGCTGCTCATGGCCGCGGGGTTCGTCGTCGTGGCGGGCGTGCAGACCCCCACGGCGTTCGCCGCGTTCTCGACGAGCACCTGGTGGTTGCTCGTCGCGGCTTTCGGTTTGGGCGCTGCGATGAAGTCGAGCGGCCTCATGCACCGCATGGCGCTCGCCATCATCGTCAAGTTCCCCGCGAGCTTCAGGGCTCGCGTGGCGGGCCTCATGGCCGTGGGCACCGTACTAGGGCCGCTGGTGCCCAGTCTCTCTGCCAAGACCTCGATGATCACGCCCATCGCCATGAGCATGGGCGATGCCGCCGGCTACCCGCGCAAGGGCAGGCAGATGCAGGGGCTCTTCTTGGCGATGCTCGCCGGCGTGCGCAATATCGGCCCGGCGGTGATCAGCGCGAGCGTCATCGGCTACGGGCTTTTGGCCCTGCTTCCTGCGGATGTGCAGCAAAGCTTCAACATGCTGCACTGGTTCGTCGCGGCGCTGCCGTGGTTTGTCGTCGTGACGGTGCTCAACTACGTGGCGATCGTCGTGCTCTACGGCCCGCGCAAGGGCGATGCCGGTATCTCCAGCGCCGTCTCCCAAGACGGGCCGCAAGCCGCGGGCGATGCCTCCGCGCCCGTCGATGTCGCGCAGGCCTATCGCGACTTGGGCCCCATGTCCAAGCTCGAGCGGCGCATGCTCGTCATCATCCTGCTCACGGTGGGGATGTGGGTAGCCCAGCCGTTGCATCATATCGACAGCACGATCGTGGCCTTGGTGGCCCTGGTGGCAGTGCATGCCTGCGGCATCATGGACAAGGGCGCCTTCAGGACCCAGATCAGCTGGACCTCGCTCGTCTTCATCGGCGTGATCATCGGCATCGCGGATGTCTTCGCCCAAGCGGGCGTGAGCGATTGGATCGTCGCGGTGGCGGGCCCCTTGTTCACGGCGCTTGCGCAGAACCCCTACGCCTTCGTGGTGGGGGTGGGGTTGGTGACCATCGTCTTGCGCTTCGTCATCGTGTCCGAGATGGCCTATGTCAACATCGTCATGGTGTTCTTGGTGCCGCTGGCGATCGCCCAGGGCATCAACCCATGGGTCGTGGGCTTTGCCGTCTATGCCACCGTCAACCCGTGGTTCGTGCTCTACCAAAACCCCATCTACCTCGCGGCGTTCTACAGCGTCGACGGGCAGATGGTGCGCCATGTGGATATGGCCAAGTACTGCGCGCTCTATATGCTCATATGCCTGGTGGGCCTCGCAGCAAGCGTTCCCTATTGGCAGTGGATGGGGCTTTTCGGGTAGCTGGAGGCTAGCTCGCCCCAGGCAGCCGATAACCAGCGTGCCTGCAGCTAGGGGCACGCGCCTCGTCCCGGGCTCGAATGCGGGCGCCGGGGCTTCGCGGTTATCGCGCGGCGCGCCTAGGCGATGCCTGCGAGCTCGCAGATGACGCGTATGGCGAAGATCACCAAGACGACAAGGATGATGGGGCGGCAGAGCGCGGAGCCCTTCTTGGTGAACAAGCGCGCGCCCAGGTAGTTGCCCGCGATGTTGAAGAGCCCGCAGGTGACCCCCAGCGGGATGAGCACCGCGCCGTTGACGAGGAAGACCACGAGCGCGGAGACGTTGGTGGTGAGGTTGATGGCCTTGGTGGTGCCGGCTGCATCCGTGATCTTGAGATGCCCAAGCCCGGTGAGCAGGAGCATGAGGAAGGTGCCCGTGCCAGGGCCGTAGAAGCCGTCGTAGAACCCGATGCCCAGCGCGACGGCGCCGCAGACGATGATGCGCTTGGCCTTGGGCAGCGGTTCTTTGTCGCTACCCAGCTCCTTGGTGCGCAAGACGTAGAAGCCCGCCACGGGGATCACCAGCAGCATGAGGATGCGGATGATGTTCTCGTCTGCCAGAAGCGACACGTTGGCGCCTGCGGCAGAGCCTATGAGCGCGAAGGCGATGCACGGCAAGACGATCGAGGGCTTCATATAGCCTTCGCGGTAGTACTTGAAGGTTGCCACGGCTGTGCCCATGCTGCTCGCCATCTTGTTGGTGGCGACCAAGGTGTGGATGGGCAGCCCGCCTATGAGCAGGACGGGGATCGAGATGAGCCCGCCGCCGCCGGCGATCGAGTCGATGAACCCCGCTACCAGGAATCCCACGCAGGCCAAGACAACGGCCCACGGCTCGATGATGCCTCCGCCCGATATGACGTTGATGATGTCCATGCCTTGCCCGTTGTCCTCGTCTTTGCCTGTAGTTGCCGTCATCCTTGGCCGCTAACGTTGCCTCTTGGCGGCCCTTGCGGCCGCGCGCGCCTTGCGCTCGAGGTTGCGCTTGCGGTTGAGCATGTTCTCGACGCATTCCTCCATGCCGTAGGGTACGTAGTCGATGCTTGCCAGGTCTTGCGGCAGGTAGTCCACAAGGCTTTGCGGACATGTCTGCTCGGGGAGCGACTGGGGTGTCTTGCCGGGACGCGCCACGATGCAGTGCACGCGGGCGCCCTTTTGGACGAGCCTGGTCTCGTAGCCGCTCACGAGCGCGGGGTCGATGGGGGTGTCCTGTCCTGCAGCAGCGGCGGCATGCAGGTCGCGGCAGCTCCAGTCGACGTCGTAGCCTGCGTAGCTAAGCTGATGCAGCGTCCAGTCGAAGAAGGGCTGGCTGTCCGTCTTTATCTCGATGCGCCCGTCCGGTGCCAAAATGCGCCGGTACTCCATGAGGCGCGCAGCGTGGGTGAGGCGCGCAGGGGCGTGCTTGCGGCGCGGGCACGGCGTCGAGAAGTTGAGATGCAGCACGTCGACCTCGCCGTCTGCGATGGTCTGCGGCAGATGGTCGCCGTCGCTTAGGGCGAAGACCACGTTGGGGATGCTCGACTCGACGACGGCCTTCTTGGCGCTCATGGCGATGCAGACCTTCTCGTTGTCGAAGCCCACCCACAGCTCGTCCGGATGCTTTTGGGCGGCGGCGCAGGTCCACTCGCCCTTGCCGCATCCCAGGTCCAAGTGCAGCTTGGCGGCATGCGGCATGCGCTCTTGCACCCATCGTCCTTTGAGCGCTGCGGGGTTGGCGGCGATGGCGCTGGCGTACCAGTCGAAACGCTCTTCGAGGTGCTTGGGCGGTCGTGCGTGCATGGCGATGCTTCCTTTTACTCCGGCTGTAGTGCTGTTGACACAAAATAAGTAGTTTATCTTGCATCTCGCAAAAAACGGGGCATAAAATGCAGCCCCTATGCAGATAGACATGACCAACATATTCATCCAGCTGGGCGTTTTGTTCGCCATCATGGTGCTGGGGTACTTCCTCAAATACTCCAAGCGCATCGACGGGACCTTCGACCGAGCACTCTCCAAGCTCCTGCTCGAAGCCGTCGTCCCGTGCCTGATCTTGAGCTCTGTCCTCAACGCCAACAACATCCCGCCCGCAGACCAGGTGCTGCGTCTCTTTGGGCTGGCGTTTTTGGTCTACGGCATCCTCATCGTCATCGGTGAGATCACAGTGCGCGTGCTGATGCTGCCGCAGGGCCGTCGCGGTGTGTACCGCTTCGCCACGCTCTTCGGTAACGTGGGCTTTGTGGGCTTCCCCGTCATATCCGCGATCTTCGGGCAGGATGCGCTCATCAACGCGGCGATGTTCAACATCCCCTTCAACCTGCTGGTCTTCACCTTGGGCCCCATCTGGCTGATGAGCGACCGCACGGAGGAGGTCGACGAGCTCGCCAGCGGCGCCAAGCTCAGGCTCAACCCGCGCATGTTCCTCACGCCCTGCAACGTGGCCTGCGTCGCCGTCATCCCGCTGTGCCTGCTGGGTATCCACAACATCCCCGTCGCCTCGCAGCTCACGCAGACCGTTGGTGCGATGACGACCCCCGGCGCCCTCATCATCGTGGGGTCGAACCTTGCCAACATGCCGGTCAAGGACCTCCTGGGCGGCTGGCGCCTCTACGTGCAGGCGCTCATCTGCCTCATCTTGTCGCCGCTTGCCGTGTGGGGCGTGCTCCATTTCATCGTGAGCGACCCCGTCATCTTGGGCTGCATGGTGGTGCTCGCGGGCATGCCCGTCGCCACCAACGGCACGCTTCTGTGCTTCCAGTACGGCGGCGACATGAAGGGCATGTCGCAGACCACCTTCATCACGACGCTCTTCTCGTTTATCACCACGCCCTTGCTCGTCCTCTTCCTAACAATGGTTTCCTAGGGTTTGACGGCTCGGGCTGCTGGCCGTGCATTGCGTGCGGCGGGTGGCTTGGCCGGCGGCGCCGTACAGGGATTTTTGGGGAGTTAACATGCCCTCGCGTATGCTGCGCCTATAATTTGCCCTGCACATCACCCAAGACCTACCCGGAAGACCACGCCCATGCAAGACACAACACCCGCAAACCCCGGCGCGCAAGCGCATCTGCCCATCATCGGCATCGTTCCCACGTCGCTTCCCGATGTGAACAAGATCGAGCTGCGCGGTGCCTATACGGATGCGATCATCGCCGCTGGCGGCGCGCCCATCGTCTTGCCCCTGGTCGCCGATAAGACCGTGTACGAGACCCTGTTCCCCATGATGGACGGCTTCTTGCTCACCGGCGGCGCCGACATCAGCCCCGAGCGCTACTACTCCAAGGAGCATCATGCCAAGGCCGATGCGCCCACGCCCCTGCGCGAGGAGATCGAGTGCCTCGTCTTGTCCTATGCCTACAAGTTCGACGTCCCCACGCTGGGCATATGTCGCGGTATGCAGATGATGAACGTCTTCTTTGGGGGCACGCTCTACCAGGACCTCTACGACCAGTTCCCCCTGCATGACGACGACGAGCCAGAGCAGCCCATCGAGCACTGGCAGCAAGACGATTGGTCGCATCCCAGCCACTTTGTGCGCATCATCCGCGACTCCAAGTTGGGAGAGATGCTCGACTCGGACCGCTTGGCCACCAACTCCATGCACCATCAGGGCGTAAAGGAGCTCTCGCCCATGCTCAAGCCCGCAGCCTATGGCCCCGACGGCCTGGTCGAGGCCATCGAGATGCCCAACCGCACCTTCATGATGGGGGTGCAGTGGCACCCGGAGTACTTTGCACGCAAGAACATGAAGTGCATCTTCTCGGCCCTCATCAACGAGGCCGCTGCTGCCCGACGCAGCGGGCGCGTGACGATGGACCCGCTCAAGCTCGTCCGCGACGACGGCTCCAACCGATGGGCCGTATGCCGCTACCGCCGCAACGCCTAGCGCTGCATCGCCCAGCTGCTCTGTCTCCCGTCGCCCCGTCCTGCATTCGAAAGCCGCACCAACATGCGGCTTTCTTGCGTTTTGCCAGCGGGCTTGCCGGGCTGCGATATCTCATATCTGGTATGAACCGCCCTGGCTGGGGACCAAGCGTGCCCTGCCCTGCATATCGAGCGTGGACTGAAACGAAAACCCTCCAACCCGCTGGGTTGTTCCCTTTGGAGGTGTTATTCTCGCGCATAACGTGCTTTTTTGGAGGATAGAGGCATTGGATGAAAGGAGCGTGTACTCGATGTCTGTGATCGAGATCACCGCCGATAACTTCGAGCAAGAGGTGCTCAACAGCGACAAGCCGGTCCTGCTCGACTTCTGGGCCGTGTGGTGCGGCCCGTGCATGATGCTGTCGCCCTTGGTCGAAGAGGTCGCCCAGGAGCACCCGGAGGTCAAGGTGGGCAAGGTCAACACGGATAAGCAGATGGCGCTTGCCCAGCAGTTCAAGGTGTCTGCCATACCTGCGTTGTTCGTGGTCAAGGACGGCCAGATCGTGAACAAGTCCGTTGGCGCCATCCCCAAAGAACAGATCGAGGCCCTCATCGCCTAAGGGTCCTGCGCGATTTGTGTCTGGCCGCGCTTTGCCCTTGCGGGCAGGGCGCGGTTTTTCTCTGCTGCCCCTTTCTCGCAGGTGGGCTGCGGGCTTTGACGTAGCGCTGTCAGCCTGTTGACTGGCTGCGCGCTTGGCGGGCGGGAGCGATTGGCTCCTCTCGCGTATTTGTACACGGCAAGGTATAGCTTGCGGCGTATCATTCACAATGCTGTTTCTTGGGACCGGGGAGGTGCAACATGATCGACTGCTACAAGTTCGTAGACGGCGAGATCACCCACATCGATGCGTTAGAGGAAGACTGCTGGGTAAGCGTCGTGGCCCCCAACCCCGAGGAGCGAGAATGGCTCTCTACGCAGCTGGGCGTCGTGCCGGAGTTCGCCGCCGCCGCGCTCGACGATGAAGAGCACTCCCACGTCGACTACGACGAGGACGAGCGCCAGACGCTCATCATCGTCGACTGCCCCTTCGTGGAGGACCGCGCCGAGACTATGGACTCCTCCATCACCCAATACGACACGCATCCGCTGTCGATCCTCATGTTGCCCAAGCGCCGCCTCTTCGTGACGGTGAGCCTGCGCTACAACGAGACGGTCCACAGCCTCACGCAGCGTCGTCGCGGCAACCACCAGGGGCGCCATCCCAGGCTCATGCTCGACATGCTCATGAAGATCGCGCGCCGCTACCTCACGGCCCTGCGCGACATCGACCGCCAGTTCAAGGCCAACGAGCGCGTCTTGCGTCAGGAGCTGCGCAACTCTGAGCTCATCAAGATGCTGGGCTTGGAGAAGTCCCTGGTGTACTTCTCGACCAGCCTCAAGAGCTTCGAGGCCGTGCTCGCCAAGCTGGCCCAAGGGCGCCTCATCCGCTTTAGCGACGACGAGGAGGAGCTGCTCGAGGACGTCCGCGTCGAGGCGCGCCAGGCGGCCGAGATGTGCGATATCTCCACTAAGATCATGAACGGCTCGATGGATGCCTTCTCGAGCATCATCTCCAACAACATGAACGCCACCATCCGCCGCTTGACGGTGATTACCTTGGTGCTCGCCGTCCCTACGATCATCTTCAGCTTCTACGGCATGAACACGGGCAGCCTGCCGCTGGTCGATTCTTGGCTTGCGCCCTTTGGCATCGCCACCGGTGTGAGCATCATCACCGCGCTCATCTTCACCAAGAGCGAGTTCTTCAGATAGTCGTACCGCATGCGGCTGGCAGTGTGTTTGCCCCGCTTGGCGCCCAGGTCGAGAGGTAATTCCTAGTAATAGGTAGGAATTTGACGTTTCGTTACGATTCACCTGTTGACCTCGGGCGAAAGGCGCGTATTTTATTCCTAGTTGCTTGTAGGTTTTATACAGGCGGGCTTTGCCGTTGTCGCGTGCCGTAAGCGCGGCTGGGCCGGCGGGCCTTGCATATAGATTGGAGAGACATGAAGACCATCTACTTGGACAACGCGGCAACCACTCCCTGCCGTCCAGAGGTCGTCGAGGCCATGCTCCCGTACTTCACGGAGAAGTTCGGCAACCCCAGCGCCATCTACCAGCTGGGCCAGGAGACCCAAGACGCCATCCAGGCCGCCCGCGAGGATGTGGCCCGCGTCATCAACGCGGCAAAGCCCACGGAGGTCTTCTTCACGTCCGGCGGCTCCGAGGCCGACAACTGGGCGATTAAGGGCGTCATGAACGCCTATAAGGACAAGAAGGGCAAGCATCTCATCACCACCAAGATCGAGCACCATGCCGTTTTGCACACCTGCGAGTTCTTGGAGAAGAACGGCTTCGAGGTCACCTACCTGCCCGTCGACAAGTACGGCTTGGTCGACCCCAAGGAGTTCGAGGCGGCCATCCGCCCGGACACCGTCATGGCGTCCATCATGTTCGCCAACAACGAGATCGGCACCGTCGAGCCCATCAAGGAGCTCGCGGCTATCGCGCACGAGCACAAGGTCATCTTCCATACCGATGCCGTCCAGGCCTTTTGCCATGAGAAGATCGATGTCCAGGAGATGGGCATCGACCTCATGAGCGCCAGCGGCCACAAGCTCTATGGCCCCAAGGGCGTGGGCATGCTTTACATCAAGCGCGGCGTGCGCATCGATAATCTCATCCACGGCGGCGGCCAGGAGCGCGGCAAGCGTGCCACGACCGAGAACACGGCCGGCATCATCGGCTTTGCCAAGGCGGCGGTCTTGGCCGATGCAGAGCGCGAGGCAGAGCATGAGCGCCAGGCCAAGCTGCGCGACCATGCCATCGAGCGCATCACCAAGGAGATCCCGCACTGCTTCCTCAACGGCCATCCCACCAAGCGCCTGGCCAACAACGTCAACATCTCCTTCGAGTTCATCGAGGGCGAGGGCATGCTTCTGCGCTTGGGTGCCAAGGGCATCTGCGCCAGCAGCGGCAGCGCCTGCACCAGCGGCTCGCTCGATCCCAGCCACGTGCTTCTGGCCATCGGCCTGCCGCACGAGAAGGCTCATGGCTCGCTGCGCATCACGCTGGGCCGCGACACCACGCTCGAGGACATCGACTACATGGTCGACGTGCTCGCCCCGGCTATCGCCGGCCTGCGCGAGATGAGCCCGCTTTGGGAGGACTTCATCGCGGCAGAGAAGAAGCAACAGGCTTAGGGGAGCAGGGCTTCGCAGCACCAACCTCTACGCAAGAGAGCTTACGCAGCGCGCATGGCGCCTGCTTCACGAGAAAGAGAGAGCAAACTATGGCAATGAGCTACAGCGACAAGGTCGTCGACCACTACACCAACCCGCGCAACGTGGGCACGATCGAGGACGCATCCGGCGTCGGCACCGTGGGCAACGCGGTCTGCGGCGACATCATGCGCATCTACCTGGACATCGACGACGAGACCCACATCATCAAGGACGCCAAGTTCAAGACCTTCGGCTGCGGCGCGGCAATCGCCACCAGCTCCATGGCGACGGAGATGATCATCGGCAAGACCATCGAGGAGGCCCTTAAAGTCACCAACAAGGCCGTTATGGAGGCGCTCGACGGACTGCCCAAGATCAAGGTCCACTGCTCGCTTCTGGCCGAGGAGTCCATCCATGCAGCGCTGTGGGACTACGCCGAGAAGCACAACATCACCATCGAGGGCCTCGAGAAGCCCAAGGAGGACGTTTACGAGGATGCCTCCCCGGAGGAGATCGCCGCTGCCGAGGCCGCCGAGGCCCGCGCCATGGCAGAGGAAGAGGACAAAGAGGACTACGGCGAGTACTCCATCTTCTAAGAGCCGCTCACAGCCAACCGCGCAGATCTCGACATCTGCAGCTTGTGCGAGCCTGGGGATTCCCCGGGCTCGTTTTTTTATCAGCAGAACTATCACGCAATCTGCATCTAATCTCCACACTCACCGAGGATGCGGCTCGCAAAGACGCAGTTAACACGGATGTAACAAAGTTTCGAATCTGTTTCTTTAGTCTCATGAGCGTTTCGCAGCTTAAAAGAAAGGCCTGCAATGCCGCTGGAAGACCAGCAGAAGGACGAGACCCGGCGCCCAGCCGCCCAAAACGGCAGCCAAGGCGCTAAGAGCGACGCTTGCGTCCACGGTTCTACCAACCTGGACGCTTCCCAGCATGCCGACGATACGCATCTGGTGCTGGAGCGTTTGCTCGCCGCTCACGAGGCGTTCTTCGACGTGACTCGCGACTACGAGTACGCCGGACGGCGCTTCGGGGGCTATGCGGAGTTTCACTCTCTGGGCGAGAAGTACGTGCTCGTCAAGAAAGCGAAGCTTTGGGAGGTCGCCGCCCACGAGTACCTGTTCTTCCAAGCGGTGGACATGCTGGACGAGGCAACCTTCGCGGATTACCTCGCGTTCATGAAGGAGAAGGCGACGCTCAAGGTAGAGCCCAAGCCCAACCACATGACCAGCTACGTGTCGCTGGTGATAATCGCCAAGCAGACAGACCCCGCCGTGGTGCGCCGTCTCAAGAAGACCAGCTACCACAAGAGCTACAAGATGGGGTTGCAGGGATGGGCAGAGCTCAGGCTCTGCGTGATCGATATGGCTGAGAGGCAAGTTACTACCAACGCCATGGGCAAGAAGATGCGCGCGCTGCTCGAGAGCAACGCAGGCATCGAGCCTTCTGGCAAGAAGTTTTTGAGGAGGTAAGTCTAGTCATGAACGCATTGGTTCTCCTGTTGGTCGCCGCCGTGATCTTGGTGATCGGCTACGTGTTCTATGGCGGTTGGCTGGCAAAGCAGTGGGGCGTGGACAACGCCAACATCACGCCTGCCCATACCCTGGAAGACGGCGTGGATTACGTCCCCGCCAAGCCCTACGTGGTCATCGGCCACCATTTCTCTTCCATCGCAGGTGCTGGCCCCATCAACGGTCCCATCCAGGCGGCCATCTTCGGCTGGGTGCCCGTGGTTCTGTGGGTTCTCATCGGCGGCATCTTCTTTGGCGCCATGCACGACTTCGGCGCGCTGTTCGCATCTATCCGCAACAAGGGCCAAACGCTCGCCGCGGTTGTCGAGAAGAACATCGACCCGCTGGCCAAGAGGCTCTTCAGCGTGTTCTCCTTCTTGACGCTGGTGCTGGTCGTCGCTGCCTTTGCGTCGATCGTCGCAGGCACCTTCGATGCCTTCACCACCAACGCTGCAGGCGAGACGGTCGAGAACATCGCCAACACGCGCACCGCGATGATCTCTGTGCTCTTCATCTTCGCAGCTGTGGTGTGGGGCCTGGTCGTCCGCGGGCGTGAGATCCCCGCTGCCGCCAACGTCTGCGCCGCGATTGTCGTCATCATCGTCATCGTCTTCGTCGGCTACAACTTCCCCGTGATCAAGCTCGACAGCAGCGTGTGGATGTTCATCATCGGCCTCTATATCCTGGTCGCATCCGTCGCCCCGGTGTGGATCCTGCTCCAGCCGCGCGACTACCTGTCCAGCTACCTGCTCTACGGCGTCATCATCCTCTCCATCGTGGGTATCGTGGGCGCCACGCTCTTTGGCAACACCTCCTTTGCGGAGGTCCCGGCCTTCACCGCGTTCGACACTACCACGATGTTCCCGGACGCAACCGTGTTCTCCGGCCGCGGCTTCCTGTTCCCCGCGCTGTTCATCACCATTGCATGCGGCGCTATCTCCGGCTTCCACTCCCTGGTGGCATCCGGCACCACGTCCAAGCAGCTTGACAAGGAGTCCGAGGCCCAGCCCATCGCCTACGGCGGCATGCTGCTCGAGTGCCTGCTGGCCGTCATCTCCCTGTGCGCCGTGGCCTACGTGTGGAACAGCGTCGTCTCCGGCGACTACGCCACCCCCACGCAGGTGTTCGCCGGCGGCTTGTCTGCGATGATCGGCGTCATCCCCGGTATCGGCGCCATCGGCGGCGAGGCGGGCTCCATCGCCTACTCGCTGCTCATCCTGGCCGTCTCCGCCTTCTGCCTGACCTCTCTGGACACGGCGACCCGCATCGGCCGCATGATGTTCCAGGAGATGTTCCTTTCTGGCGACGAGACCCCCGATACCGTCGAGGGCTGGAAGAAGATCGTCACCAACCCCTTCTTCGCTACCATCGTCACCGTGTTCTTGGGTGTCGGCCTGGGCCTTACCGGCTACGCCTACATCTGGCCGCTCTTCGGCGCTGCCAACCAGCTGCTCGCCGCACTGGCGCTGCTCGCCGTGTGCTCTTTCCTGGGCAACCTGGGTCGCAACAACAAGATGTTCTACTTCCCCATGGCGTTCATGCTGGTCGTGACCTTGACCTCGCTGGTGCTCACCATGAAGGCCAAGCTCGCCGTCATCATGTCGAGCGCGGCTTTGGCCAAGCTCGTCGAGGCGGGTACTCCCATCTGGGCTCCCTATGCGCAGTTCGTCTTGGCCATCGTGCTCGCGGTGCTCGCCATCATCCTCGCGGTGAGG
>CAVCDT010000025.1:14596-21777 GCA_963600995.1 Akkermansia muciniphila
GGGCGCCAAGCACATCTTCGGCAAGAAGGCGCAAGCCTAAGCCCTGCCTGCCGCTGATGTCGCGGCCCTTTGGCTTGCGATAGCTCAAAGCGCAACGACGCGCCCCTGTCTCGGTTCTCGAGGCAGGGGCGCTTTGCGTTTTGCAGGTGGACGTGGGGTGCTGCTCATACCGCGGGGCGGCGAGGCCGATGCCGCGAACGAGCATGATGCGAGGGATGCGCGAGCGACAGGCGGTATTGCGGGGAAGGGGCGCTATCCGGCGCTCTCTAAGGCAGCGCTGTCGATGATGCACGTCGCTGCAGGCTGAGGTGCCTAGAGCTGGCTCGAGGGGATGTGGACCTCACCGGAGAAGAGGGCTTCCTGCTTGCCGTCAAGGTGCTCTATCTGCAAGGTGAAGTCGTCGTTGACGCCGATGACGCGCGCCTCGAAGCTCGCGCTGCCGCGGTAGACGGTGACCTGCCTGCCGTCGAGCAGGCTATGGGCACGGTAGGCGGCCAGGTGTGCGCCGCTGGGGATGGACTCGACGTCGGCCATCATGAGGTCTGCCACGCGCGCCACGAGCTTCGCACGCGCATCGCCGGTGTCCGTCCCGTGTGGCGTGAGGGCTTGCGCCACGCCCTCGAACTGTTGGGGGAACCCGTCTTTGGGGGTGGCGACGTTGACCCCGATGCCCACGACGGCCCAGTCTACGCCGCCGGTCTCCGGCAAGACGGCTGCCTCGGTCAGGATGCCGCAGCATTTGTGCCCGGCGACGAAGATGTCGTTGACCCATTTGATGGAAACGTCGACGCCGAAGATCTCCTCGAGCGCCTGCACCGTGCAGACGGCGGCGTAGCTCGTGATATAGCTCACGTCGGAGAGCTTGAAGCCGGGGCGCAAGACGATCGAGAAGTAGACGCCCGTGCCCGCAGGAGAATAGAAGGGGCGTCCCTGCCTGCCGCGGCCGGCCGTCTGGCAATCGGCCACGACCAGGGTGCCCTGCGGCGCCCCCTGGCCCGCGAGCTCTTTGGCGCGGTCGTTGGTCGAGGTGATGCTTTGGTGGAACTCGACGTGCACGCTGGGGTTGTGCAGGAAGCGCTCGATGCTCGCGCCGGAGAGGATGCTGCAGTCGTCGGCCAGGCGATAGCCCTTGTTGGTGACGCCCTCGATCGCATAGCCCTGGGCTTCGAGCGCCTTGATGGCCTTCCAGACGCTGTTGCGCGTCACGCCCAGCTGGCTGGCGAGCGCCGGGCCGCTCACAAAGGATCCCTTGTGCTGCTCGAGGTAGGCGAGTACCTGTTCTTTGACCGACATGGCCCGGCTCCTTTGCGCTTGGTTGCAGATGGGTTGCGGATGCAAAGCCCAACTATAGCAGCAGGGGGAGATGCGCGTGCGTTATCGCTACTCCCAGCGCAGGGCGCTCCTCACGGCGTTGGCAACGCCGATGGCGAACACCGCCTTGATGCAGTCGACGACGATGAAGGGCGCGACCATGACTGCAAACGCCTCGACGGGGGTCACGTCGCTAAAGTAGACGTACCAGGCAAGGCCCATGACATCGGCGATGACCATGTAGAGGATGGCGGCTGCGGCATCGGCTGCAACGGAGGGCGTGCCGAGCTTGCGCAGGCCCAGACGCAACGCGCTTGCTATGCAGGACCCTACGAGGAACCCGAAGAGGAATCCGGTCGAGGGGCGGAATATGCCGCTTGTCATCCCCGAGAAGACCGGGAGCCCGATGGCGCCCATGAGCAGGTAGACACCGCAGGTCATCGCCGCCTCGAGCGGGCCGCACAGCAAGGCGATCAAGATGACCACGGCGGTTTGCAGCGTGAAGGGCACGGGCCCTATGGGGATGGTGAAAAAGCAGCTCACGGTGAGCAACGCTATGAGGAGAGCGCAGCGCGCGATGCGCTGTGTGCGCGTTACGGGGCGCTTTGCGGTTGTCGGTACGGTTGCTGCGGATGCGGCGCTGCTCATGGGGACTCCTTTGTCGTTGACGGGTTGCCTATGATAGCTAGATTGTCACCCAGTTATGTTAACAATGGTGACAATTTTGGGAATAATCGCAGCGATGCCCTGTCAGCGGGTTTCTTACCTTGCCGATTACCAGCCGCCCTTGACCCAAGGCGGTCTGCGGTAACGCGCAGGTACCGCAGGCGGCGGCGTATCATGATCGTCTGGTTTCTATGCATGAGCGCACATCCAAGATGAGCGCAAGCCACCAACACACGAGGAGCACCTATGAGCGATTTTCTCCCCCGCATCATCGAGCAGGCCAAGCAGGACGTGCAGACCATCGTCTTCCCGGAGGGCAGCGACGCGCGCATTGTCGAGGCGGCGCGCCAGGTTACCGATGCGGGCATCGCCAAGTGCGTGCTCTTGGGCACGCAGGAGCAGGTGAGCGCCCATGGCATAAGCCTGGACGGCATCCAGGTCATCGACCCTGCAGCCAGCGATCTGGCAGAGACCTACGCCGCCAAGCTCGCCCAGCTGCGCGCCAAGAAGGGCATGACGCTCGAGCAGGCGCGAGAGCTCGTGGCCGATGTCTCCTACTTTGGCGTGATGATGGTCTACTTCGACCATGCAGACGGCATGGTGAGCGGTGCGTGCCACTCCACGGCAGATACGCTGCGCCCCTGCCTGCAGATCCTCAAGACGGCGCCGGGCGTGAAGCTCGTGAGCTCGAGCTTCATCATGGACGTACCCGATTGCGAGCTGGGCGACGGCGGCCTTTTTGTCATGGGGGATTGCGCGCTCAACTTGTTCCCCACGGCCGACGAGCTCTCAGAGATCGCGATCGCATCGGCCCATACCTTCGAGACGCTGTGTGGCGGGCAGGCGCGCGTCGCCATGATGAGCTTCAGCTCGTATGGCTCCGGCAAGGGCGAGAGCCCCGCTTGCGTGCGCGAGGCAGCCGCTATTGCCAAGGAGAAGGCCCCCGATCTGATGATCGACGGCGAGCTGCAGGCAGACGCCGCCATAGTGCCGTCAGTCGGTGCCAAGAAGGCGCCGGACTCCCCGGTCGCGGGCAAGGCCAACGTCTTGGTCTTCCCGGATATCAATGCGGGCAACATCGGCTACAAGCTCGTGCAGCGCTTGGCCAAGGCGCAGGCATACGGCCCGGTCATGCAGGGTATCGCCAAGCCCGTGAGCGATCTGTCGCGCGGCTGCTCGGTCGAGGACATCGTGGGTACCACGGCCATCACCTGCGTCCAGAGCATCATGCGCAAGTAGCGTCACTGCTGCAGGAGTCGCTGCAGGCGTCGCTGCGGGCGCTGCGATAAGCCGAGCGCCGCTGCGAGGCCAAGGACGCGCTTGCATTGGAATGCGAAAGGGGAGCTGCCCGGGCGGCTCCCCTTGTTTTGTGCAGACAAGTGTATGATGCGCGATGCTCAGGCGCGCGTGTCGTATCATTGCCCAAGCTGTGCTATCAGAAAGGAACCATTCCATGGCTCTCATCAACTTGAAGAAGAAGGACGCCCCTGCTCAGGAGCCCGCCGCCATCGCTCCGCTGCCGGAGAAGCTCATCACCTACGCTATCCCGTGCTATAACTCGGCCGAGTATATGGACAACTGCATCGAGTCCATCCTCGCCTGCAACGCAGACGATATCGAGATCATCATCGTCGACGACGGCTCTGCCAAGGACAACACCTTCGAGAAAGCCCAGGTCTGGGAGATGGCCTATCCGGGTATCGTGCGCGCCGTCCATCAGGAGAACGGCGGCCATGGCGCTGCGGTCATGAAGGGCCTCGAGGAGGCGCGCGGCCTGTACTACAAGGTGGTCGACTCGGACGACTGGCTCGACAACGGCTCCAACTGCCATATGCTCGCCACCTTGCGCGAGTTCCAGGACAACCCGCTCGACCTGATGGTGGTCAACTACGTCTACGAGCACACCACCAGCAACACCCAAGAGCCCGTGCGCTACCGCAAGGAGCTGCCGGCCAACCGCGTGTTCACGTGGGACGAGATGGGCAGCTTCCCGCCGAGCAAGTACATCCTCATGCACAGCGTGGTCTACCGCACCAGCATGCTGCGCGACGTGAACCTCGACCTGCCGCGTCACACCTTCTACGTGGACAACATCTTCGTCTACAAGCCCCTGCCGCACTGCGAGCGCATCTACTATCTGGACGTCGACCTCTACCGCTACTTCATCGGGCGCGAGGACCAATCCGTCAACGAGTCCGTCATGATCGGGCGCATCGACCAGCAGCTGCGCATCACGCGCGAGATGATTGACGCCTACCATCTGGATAAGGACGTCCGCAGCCGCAAACTGCGCGGCTACATGTACAGCTACCTCACGATGATGCTCACCATCTGCACCGTCTTCTCCATGATGAGCGACCGCGAGGACAAGGAGGACCTGCGCGAGGGTATCTGGGAGTACCTGGGAGAGCACGACAAGAAGATGCTCGCGCATATCAAGCGCATGCCCCTGGGCGCGGCGTCGCAGCTCAACGGCAAGGTGGGTGACAAGGTTCTGCTGGGCGGTTACAAGGTCGCGCGCAAGATCTTCAAGTTCAACTAGCCGCAGAGGATGATATGCGAGGGGCGTGCGTGGATGCACGCCCCTTTTGCGTGCTGCGGACAGACGGAGCGTTTTCACACACTGCGGCGGGGGCGGTGCTCCTTGCAAAGCACCTGCGTAAAGCGGATAATTAATCGTTACGATTTATTGCAGATGAGTAGTTAGGACCTGTGAGATATGTACGACAAGCTCACTAAGATCATCGAGGCATACGAGGCCCTGGAAGCCAAGCTGGGCGACCCGGCCATCATGCAGGATATGAAGGAGTACACCAAGCTCACCAAGGAGCATGCCAACCAGCGCGAGCTGGTGGACAACGCGCGCAAGTACGTGAGCTTGAGCGATCAGCTGGCCAACGCCAAAGACGTCCTCAAAAACGAGACGGACCCCGATTTCAAGGAGCTCGCACAGGAGGAGATCGCAGAGATCGAGCCGCAGCTTCCCGCGCTCGAGGAGGAGATCAAGTTCATGCTCCTTCCCGCAGATCCCAACGACGAGAAGGACATCATCGTCGAGATCAGGTCTGCTGCCGGTGGCGACGAGGCTGCGATCTTCGCGGGCGACCTCTTCAAGATGTACTCCCGCTACGCAGAGAGCAAGAAGTGGAAGATCGAGGTCATCGACTCGAACCCGTCCGACCAAGGCGGCTTCTCCAAGATCGAGTTCAAGATGCTGGGCGACAAAGTCTACAGCTCCATGAAGTTCGAGAGCGGCGTGCATCGCGTGCAGCGCGTCCCTAAGACGGAGAGCCAGGGGCGCATCCAGACCTCCACGGCCACGGTGGCTGTCCTGCCCGAGGCCGATGACATCGAGCTCGACATCAAGCAGGAGGACCTGCGCATCGACGTCTACCGCGCAGGCGGCCCCGGCGGCCAGTGCGTCAACACGACGGACTCCGCCGTGCGCATCACGCATCTGCCCTCCGGCTTGGTGGTGCAGTCGCAGGACCAGAAGTCCCAGCTGCAGAACCGCGAGGCTGCGATGCAGGTCCTGCGTGCGCGCTTGTACGACAAGATGCTCCAGGAGCAGCAGGCGGCTCTGGGTGCCGATCGCCGTGCGCAGATCGGCGGCGGCAACCGCAGCGAGAAGATCCGCACCTACAACGGCCCGCAGGACCGCGTGACCGATCATCGCATCGGCTACAACGGCACCTACAACGGCATCCTCAACGGCGATGGCTTGGCCGATATGATCGAGAACCTGGCCGCTGCAGACCGTGCGGCGCGCCTCGAGGCTGCGACGGCCGGCGAGCAGGAGTAGCGCGCGCATTTAGGAGCGCAAGCAGGGCAAACGCAACGCGAAGGGCGGGGGAGACCCTGCCCTTCGCTTCTATCCGGGAGGACTGCCGTGTGCAAGGGCGACAACGATATCTGGACGGTGCAGCGCACGATGAGCTGGTGCGTCGAGTACCTCGAGCGCCATGGAGACCCTCATCCCTCGCGCAGCGCGGAGTGGCTGATGAGCGCTGCGACGGGCTTGAGTCGCGTGGAGATCTACGCCTACTACGACCGCCCCCTCTCTGCTGATGAGCGCGATGCCCTGCGCGAGAGCCTGCGCCGTCGCGGTGCGGGCGAGCCGTTGCAGTACGTGACGGGCGAGGTGGGGTTCAGGCATATCATCCTGCGCACGGCTAAGGGCGTGCTTATCCCGCGCCCAGAGACGGAGATGCTCGTCGAGCTCGTGCTGGAGCGCGTCAAGGGAGCAGAGGCGCCGCGTGTGCTCGAGGTGGGCTGCGGAACGGGCTGCATCGCGCTCTCCCTTGCCAAAGAGTGCGGCGCGCAGGTGACGGCGACCGATATCTCTCCGGATGCCATTGCATGTGCGACGCGCAACGTCGAGGCGCTCGAGCTGGGCGATAAGGTGCGCATCGTCGAGACGGATTGCGTCGATGGCATCGCAGGGCCTTTCGATGTGCTCGTGAGCAATCCGCCCTATATCCCCACGGCGGTGATGGGCGAGCTCGACCAGGAGGTCGTGGGCTTCGAGCCGCATCTGGCTCTTGACGGAGGCGAGGACGGCTTGGAGTTCTTCGACCGCCTTGTGGTCGCCGCGCAGCAGCTCTTGCCCCCCGGCGGTTTCTTTGCCTTCGAGCTGCACGAGACCTGCCTTAAGGAGGCCGCCCGCCGTGCGACGGCTGCCGGTTTTGCCGATGTGCAGATAATCGACGATCTAGCGGGCAAGCATCGATTCCTGATGGGGACTAGGGCTTAGGCGCGCAACGCAGGGGCGTCGCCTCCCCCGTCATTCTGAGCGAAGGCCCCGGTAGGGGCCGTAGTCGAAGAATCTAATTGCGACTCATTGAGGGCTTGCAGGTTCCTTGCAACGGCACAGAGGCACCGTGTGGTTTCGGGACCCGTGACGGTGCGGAACCGCGTAGGGGAGAGCGACGCACGCGAAGCGTGCAGCTCTCCCGCTAGGTTGCAGTTGCTTGCTGCGATAAAGTCCTGCGCAGCTGGCGCTGCGCCAAAATACGTTGCGTCTGTCGGCGCAACCGGGCGAGCTAGCGGGCTTCGCCCGCATCCGCTCGCCCCTACGTGCACCTGCGGGGGCTTGTCCGTTGCAAAGCTCCTCATACGCAACGGCATTGAGGCACCGTGTGGTTTCGAGACCCGTGACGGTGCAGAACCGCGTAGGGGAGAGCGACGCACGCGAAGCGTGCAGC
>CAVCDT010000026.1:0-21208 GCA_963600995.1 Akkermansia muciniphila
GTCGCCACGAGGCTACCTGAGCCATCGACCAGCGAGGCAGTTCTCGTCGAGAGGACGACATCGGCATCTCCGTCCTGGTCCAAACAACCGGCAAGGGCATCGAGGCGCTTAGACGCCGTGAACTCGCAATCGAGGCCCAGCTCGTCGCTTATGGCTTCGAGCAGGTCGACCGCAAATCCAGCGGGCTCGTAAGCCGTCTTGTCTTCAAACGGGGTGTTGTGAAGCGAAGCGGCTACCGTGAGGTTTCCCTCCTGACGCAGCGAGTACGCAGACTCGCCCGCATCAGCTGGTTCGCTTCAGCCAACAAAAAGCGATTGAACCAAGCAGACGACAGCCAGGATACCGGTCATGACCCAGATGGTGTTGACGAGGAAGTTGACAGTGAGCTTCATAGCACTTCTCCAATCTATCGTTCCTATTCAGCTGCCTTAGGCAAGGAAACATATCCGGCAGCATAGATACCAGGGAATATGGGCTCCGCATTAAAGAGGATGAGGAAGAACGGAGCCCATTCCTGAGAGTGGAGCGCGTATAGACAGAGGGGACGCGCTCCCAGAAAGAGGGTGGGTCGACGGGATCTAATTAATTCGGATAAGAGGGGTCCGATGCGTTTCAATTAGAAAGGAAGTACCCGCGACTGATTGCAGAATACGCGAAACAGCTTCATCTTCATCCCCCCTTGAGGATGATTAGCGTGATTATTCGGGTGTTTTCCCCGCTCATAATCATCCTCGGCAGAGAATAATGGTGTAACCCCATCCGTGCTATGCAAACCGCCCACCCCTTTCGAGCATCCGCTTGCAAGGGGTGGGCGAGCCATCCAAAAGACATCTATGTGGTTTTGATGATGCGACTTTTGATGATGCGACTTTTTTGCGCCCAGGTCGCAGCCCTATGTCCAAGACAGTTGCTCAAGGCGAAGCGATGGGAGCTGCAAACGCTCAAGCCCGGACGTCAAAGTAAGGCGAGCAAGCTAATGGACGAAGATGGGGATGCCCGTCTCGACCAGATCGAAGAGCTCGACCACGTTGGCGTTGGCTAAGCGGATGCAGCCATGGCTTGCGGCAGTGCCCAGCTGGCCGGTATTGGTCGTGCCGTGGATATAGATGCCACCGCCGCAGGAAAGCGCCAGTGCGCGCAGGCCCAGGGGGTTGCTCGCGCCCGGGGCGATCGTCTCCGGCATATTGCTCGACCAATCGCTGTGCGGGTTGTACCACGTGGGGGCCGCATCCTTGTACTCGAGCGTCCAGTCGCCGCTGGGGGTCTCGTAGCCGCTCATACCGGGAGTGCAGGGGTAATCCTTGCTCACCTTGCCGTCGACGTAGAAGTACAGGTGGCATTCCGACAAGCTCACGAAAATCGCCTGACCGGGAGTCGTCTTGGTGGGTTCGAGCTTCTCATCTGCTGCCGCGACGCTTGCCTCGCCCTTCTTGGCGGCCCTGAGGATCCTTTTGACCGTCTTGTCGACGTTGATTTGATAGCCCTCCTTGGCCTTGATCGTCTTGACCTTGTAGGCATCGGTGTCGAACTTGTAGCCGGCGTTTTGCATCTTGGCATCGTACTGGCTTGCCAGTGACTCGACACGGGCCTTGACCTTCTTCTTGGAGAGCTTGCAGACGGTAGAAAGCTCGACTTTCTCGACAGGGTCTGCCATGCCGACAATCTCTTTGGCGCGGTTGATGCAGCGTGTGAGCGTATCGGGCTCGACCAGCGCCATAGCGGCATCCACCGTGCCCTGGACATCCACGTTGCCGAACTTGGCGAACTCGAGCGTAGTCGCAGTGCCGTTGGCCAAGGTAAGCTCGATAGAGCCGGACTGCCCGCTCACCACATGCTTTGCCACGACGGATTTGACCTCGCTGGCAGAAAAGCCGCTGATATCCGTGCCATCCAAGCTCACGCCCTGCGGGACATGGCACGAGGCGTTGCGCGTGTCGTCGTAGCAAAGCCAGCCCGCGCAGGCGCCCAGCGCCAAAAGGATGACGATCACCAACGCGATGATCAGGTTGCGCGCGATATGGCGCTTCTTGGGCTCCTCATCAAACGAACCCCCGTCATCTTGTGTGCTGTACTGACCCATAGGGGGCATCTCGCCTGTATCGCCCGGCAAAGGCTCCTCGCTACCGGCGGCATCGCCGATAACAGGCACGTCGACGATGTCGAGAGTTGTATCAACATCCAAACCGCTCTCATCGGCATCCTTGCCAACCGAGTCGACGATGGGCTCGAGATCGATACCGCCGTCGTCGTTGTACTTGCCGATGACATCCGCAATGGGCTCGTCGTCTTCGAGCTCTTCTCTCTCCTCTTGGGACACGGTATCTCCTCAAATAAAGAAACGGCATGAAGCCGATTGCATTCCAGTCTCTGCACTCTAGCAGAGCACGAAGGCGCAAGCGCAGATAAGAGCCATTTTTAAGCATCCTGATAAAACATCGATTAAAGCTTGGGAACCCAGGCCCACAGGCGGGCCGAGCGAATGCGAGGCAGATCGTGCAGAGAAGCACGACGCCGCAGGTATGCGTAGGGGCGAGCGGATGCGGGCGCAAGCCCGCTAGCTCGCCCGGTCGCGGCGTTAACCGCGACGTATCAGAGCGCAGCGCTAGCTGCGCAGGGTTTGCCAGCAGCAAGCTGCTGCAACCTAGCGGGAGAGCTGCGATCTGCGCTGCGCGCATCTCGCGTCGCTCTCCCCTACGCGTTTCTGCACCGTCACAACCCTCGAAACTTCCCGGTACCTCTATGTCATTGCGGGCATCACCCAGGCCCGCAGACGCACAGAAGAGAGCCTATCGGCTGTAACGCTGTTGAAACAAACGCCTGCGCGTGGCAAGATATCAATCCTTATGGATGCTAACGTGATCAAAGACGGACTCAAGGCTGCGCTGCCTATCATGGCGGGCTACGTGGTGCTAGGGCTTCCCTGTGGCCTGCTCTGCCAGCAGACGGGCATCACCGCCCTCGAGGCCTTCATCCTCTCGATCACGTTCTATTCTGGCGCAGGCCAGTACATGATTCCCAACATGTGGCTTGCAGGCAGCGGCCCCGTGGCCATCATCGCAAGCGTGAGCTTGGTCAACACGCGCCAGACGCTCTATGCCACCGCCCTGTCGCAGTTCTGCGCCAACTGCTCCAAGAGACTGAGCTTCCTCTTTGCCGCCACCGTCACCGACGAGAGCTTTGGGGTGAACCTGGCTCGCTTCCAAAACGGCGGGTGGGACGTGCGCCGCGCCACGACCGTCAACCTCTTCTCGATGTTCACCTGGGCCACCGCCAACGCCGCGGGCGTCATCTTGGGCAACCTGGTAAGCGTGCCCACGGCCCTGGCCTCATTTGCCATGACGGCGATCTTCATCTGCCTGCTCTGCATGCAGAAGGTAAATCTCGTGAACCTCGTAACCATGTTCACAGCTGCTGCGGGCGTCTTTATCTGCAAGCTCGTGGGGCTTAGCGGGCCCGCTATCCTGCTGGGCGCCGTTGCTGGCGTGGCGGTTGGCTATATCTGCTCTGCGCTTACCACAAGCAGCGCTGCAAAGACCGGCGATAGTAGCGTTGGCGATATCTCCGCCGATGGCAGCGACACTGCAGCTCCGAAGGAGGTTTGCGAGTGAGCACCCAGACCTTCCTCATCATCTTCGCATGTTGCCTTGTCACCATGCTCATCTGCCGCTGCGCGCCTCTTTTGGCACTCAAGGGCCGCGAGCTTCCCGCCGGCGTGGTGCGCGCACTCAACCTGATCCCGCCTGCGGCATTTGCAGCGCTCGTCGCCAACGATCTGCTCTCGCCCACGATGTTCGCAAACGGCCTGGGCGCCGGCCTCATGCCGCTTATCGCCGCCGTGCTCACCATGATCGTCGGGTATCTGCGCAAGTCGCTCGTACTCTGCATCATCGTAGGCGTGGGCTCTTACGCGCTGATGATGTTCTTGCTCTAGGACAGCCGCCCGCGCATCCCCTACTCGCATGCCCTTCATCAGCTGCACATTTTGCAGCCGATAACCAAACCTGCACATTATTTGCGAAGAATCTCATCTTCTGACCCCCTCATGCTCCAATCTTGATAGGTTATAGGCATGGCTTACAAAGACAGACATAGCAAACCCGCCTATCGCGAGCGCAAGGGCAGACACAGCAGCTCGGGCAGCGCAAAGCGCGGGGCCGACGTGCGCGTAGGCGCCGGTCGCAACAGCAATCGCAGCGGCAAAACACTGCGCGGAGACTATGTCCCCAGCGCCAAAACCAGGGCGCGCACGCAACGCAGCACTAGCTCGCATACGCAACAATGCGCGGCTTCCACGCGCAGAGCTACCCACACGCCCTCAAGCAAGCCAAAGAAACAGAGGGCTCGCTTGGGCAAGCGCCTGGCGATGAGCGCTGCGGCTGTCGCAGCGTTGGGCATCATATGCGCACCGTTTGCCTCGCCCTCCTCCACCATCGCAGAGGAGCCCTCGACAACCCAGCGCAGCACGCTCGCCAACCTCATGTCGATGGCGCAGTTCCAAACGCTCGAAGCCAAGTACAAGGCAACGCTTGGAGAAGGGCAGGCTATCGACAGGGAAGACTATATTGCCGCCACCAACAGCTCCACCTTGACGCCTATCGCCAAACCCAAGGTCAAGGGTATCGCGCAAGATGGAGAAGGTACTATCGTCAGCTGGAGCAAAAGCACGGGTGCCCAAGGCTACGACGTCTACAGGAACCTCGACGGCGAGGTCTGGGAGCAAATCGCCGCGCTCGACGCACGCGCCCGCTGCTACCACGACACGGATGTCGAGGCAGGTGCCGACTACCGCTATGCCATCGTCGCCACAACCGAGCAAGACGGCTACAGCAACAGCGACAACTCGAAGGTCGAGCACTACATCTTCCTCGAAAGCCCTCGAGTCAAGGTAAGCAAGGAAAAGACGCATGCTGTCATCACCTGGAAAAGCGCTGCGAAGGCCACGGGCTATACCGTCCAATACGCGGCAAACCGCTTCTTCATCGGCGCGAAAACCCTCACTATCGACGAGGGGTCCACCACCAGCGCCTATGTGAGCGGCCTTGACCGCGACGCGCGCTGCTACGTGCGCATACGCGCCGTCCGCGTCAAGAGCTCCTCAAGCAGCGGCGATAGCAGCGCTGCCAGCCGGGCCTCGCAAGCGCCGTGGTCGTACAGCTCCAACGTCAAGGGCGACGTCACCGCCACGCTCAGCCAGATCAAGGTAACCAAGAAGGCCAAGGCCAAGGCAAAGAAGGGCGCGCCTAAAAAGAAGAAGATCGTCTACAAGAAGAAGCGCGTCGCTTTCGAGCTGCGACGCAAGGCGCATCAGAAGGTCGGCGGCTACGATACGCTGCAAGGCAGCTGCGAGGCCGGCGGCTACGCCTACTACGCGCTCAACAACCGCGACTTGGGCAAGAGCAAGATCGTCAAGGTGAGGCTCTCGACCATGAAGGTGGTCAAGGTGTCCAAGGCATTGAATATCCACCACGCCAACGACATGACGGTCAACACCAAAGAGGGCTACCTCGTGGTCAACCACAGCTCGGGCGACCCGCTAGGCGTCTCCATCGTCAACATGAAGACGCTCAAGGTGGCACGCCAGATAGAGATACCCAAACGCGTGAGCGGGCTCTTCAATGCCAGCGAGGCAAAAGACGGCGCAGGCATCAAGAGCATCCGCGGCATAAGCTCGATAGCCTACAGCGCGGCGCGCGACTGCTATGTGGCAAGCATCTGGAGCACCCACGACATCGTCGAGCTCGACGCGAGCTTCAAACCGGTGCGCATCATCGCCTTGAGCGAGAAATCGAGCGGCATGTACCAGAACATCGCCGTGAGCAACGACGTCATCGTCGTAAGCACAGCGGCCAACAGCGAGCAAGGCAGCAACTACCTCTACTGCTACGACTGGGACGGGGAGCTCTTGAGCCGCATCAGCCTCCCCAACAGCACGGAGCTCGAAAGCGTCTTCTTTACCGGCAGCAGGATGCACGCCAACTTCTACGAGTCCGGCGAGCAAACCAAGACCAAGACCGTGACAGAGACGCAGTACACGACCAACGCCGCAGGCAAGGCCGTCGCCAAAAAGGTCAAGCGCAAAGTGAGCTACACCGCCGTCACGCGCGACAACTACTGCTTCAAGGTCAAGGGCATCTAGAGACCCGGCCACATGGCTCCAAGCAGACGCAACATCCAGCTCTGCTTTTGGTGCTAGGCCTGTGCACCCAAGACGATAGCCGCGCTCACCGCCGCCACAGCGAGAAGCGTGAGAACCCCTGGCAGCCACGAGCGCGTCTTAGCGCGGGCCTCCATAGCTCCAAGCTTGCTGCCGTCGACAAGACGCACGGCGCACGGCTCGGCCTGTTCGACAGCTGCTTGGGTAAACGTCGAGTTGGTCACCACCCATGCCCCGTCGCAGTGGTAGTAGGCCTTGGCGGCATAGACCTCCTGCACGGCGGCGTTTCCCACGGGTTTGGCATAGCACTTGGCCTGCACGGCGATCTTCTTGCGCCTGCGCGTGATGATGAGATCGGCGCCGTGGTCGTTGGTGCCGCCGACGACATGGACCCCATAGCCCAGGTTCCTGAAGACGCGCGCAAGATGGCGCTCGAAGGCAAGGCCCGCATCGAGCCGCTTGTTTTTAGCAATAGGCAGTTTCATGCTTGCAAGCATATCAGCACCCGCAGTGCGCATCGCCTGCAGCAAGCCGATTGCCCGCGAATCGAATTCGCAGCAAAATCTCTCAACCCTATGGTAACCGTATAGCGTAAGATTAACGCCGCTATAAGGAACACGCGGCGCAGCCGCTTTGGCTTTAGGAGACAACCGTGAAACTTTTTGGAATGGGCGCCCCCGAGCTCATCATCATCTTGATCATCATCTGCGTCTTGTGCGGCCCCGCGCTCTTCAAGAAGGTGGGCGGCCGCGCCAAGAAGGTGGGTAAGGCAGCCGTCAAGGGCATCGAGACAGGCGCGACCAACGCCGGCGTCGACGTCGAGAAGATCAAAGAGGACAACAAGGGCAAGACCGTGGCGGAGCGCATCGAGAGCTTCCAGGACAAGGTCGACGAGAAGCTCGAGTCCAAGAAGGACATCGACTTCGGCGAGGACGAAGACAAGGCCAAGACCGAGGCCTAAACCCCCTCGCGGCGCAAAACGCCACATCAGCGCACTAAAAAGAAGGCTGCCATCCGATACGATGGCAGCCTTTGCTTGTCTATAAGAGCGCGACCTGCGATACGAGCTTGCGGCTAATGCTTATCTGCTTGCCGCATGGCGCTTGCAAGCCAACAGAGCTGGCATTGCCCCTAGTTGCAACCACCCTGGTAGCAGGTCGGCTTGAACTCGAGCACCTTCTTGGCGATGGCAGGCTGGGTCCTCAGCTTGACGAGCATGTTGTAGACAGCAGCGCCATCGAGCGACACGATGCGCTTGTTGCCGCCCTTCATCGCCACATAGATGTCCTTGGCGGTATAGCCCTCGATCTCGATCTGATTATCGAGCGTGTCGAAGCAGCGCGGTGCGAGCTGGTCGATGAAACGGCAGAGCTCCTGGTAGATATCGTCGTTTTCCGGCGCGAACAGAGTCTTCGAGTAATCAGGCCTATGGGCCTGCAAGGATTGCTCTACCGGGATGCCGTCCTCGTCAACGAGTTGCGCATCGAGCTCTGCGAAGTAGTCGAGCACCGCTTGGCCTCGCTGCGCCTTTCCCTGCGCGATGAGCTCTTGCTCCTTATCGTAAACACCCATATCTCTCACCCCTCGTATATGCAGACTCTATCTAGGCAGATGATAGACCCCCGCGACGCCAGCTGCCAATACTCAATCAGAGCAGAGCCAAGGAGCAAAGGCTAGAAGCCCAGATAGCCGAGCAGGCCCTGACATCCGGCATAGACGTCGTCGAAGGTGGTCTCGAAGTCGCCCGTATACCAAGGGTCGGCCACGTCGCGATTACTGCCGGCGAACTCCAGGAGCTTGTGGACATCGGCATCGGGTCCCAGGATGCGGCGCGCGTTTCTGACATTGGGCTCGTCCATCACGACGATGAGGTCCCATTTGCCGGCATCGCGCGCGCTGATGCGCCTTGCCCGATGGTCGCCGCAGTAGATGCCCTGAGACTCGAGCATGCGGCGCGTTCCCGTATGCACGCTGTTGCCGATCTCCTCGGACGAGGTGGCAGCGCTGTCGATGAGGAAGCTCTCCTGGATGCCACGTTGCTCAACGAGATGGCGCATGACGTACTCCGCCATGGGGCTGCGGCAGATGTTGCCGTGGCAAACGAAGAGTATGCGTATGAGCTTGGCCACAGGATGCTCCTAGAGATTGGCTTCGATCCAGTCCATGATGTCGCGACTCTCGTAGAGGGGCTCGCCATCGATGAAGAGGCAGGGAACCTGCTGCTTGCCGCCCACTTGCGCCAGGCGCTTGCGCGCCGCTGCGTCGCGAGTGATATCGAGCTGCTCGATCTGGTCGCCAACGCCCAGCTCATCGATGAGCATCTGGACTTTGACGCAATACGGGCAGCTGTCGCGCTTGAAAAGCTCGAGCTTCATAGTCAGGCCCCTCTCCTACTGGCGGTACGTGGACATGAAGTCCGTTAGCTTCTCCATGGCGTCTTTGAGCACCTCGATACGCGGCAGGTACACCACGCGGAAGTGGTTGGGCTCATGCCAGTTGAAGCCGCGCCCGTGCACGACCAGGATCTTCTTCTCGCGCAGCAAGTCAAGCGCCCACTGCTCGTCATCTGCGATGTTGAAGCGCTCCGTGTCGATCCTAGGGAAGATATAGAAAGCCGCCTTGGGTTTGACCGCCGTGATGCCGGGGATGGAGTTGAGCGCGTTGTAGACGTACTCGCGCTGCTCGTAGATGCGCCCGCCGGGGACCACGTAGCCTTTGACGCTCTGGTGCCCGCCAAGCGCCGTCTGCACGATGGACTGCGCAGGTACGTTGGAGCAAAGGCGCATGTTGGAGAGCATGTTGAGGCCCTCGATATAGCCCTTGGCGCAGCGCTTGTTGCCGCTCAAGATCATCCAACCCACGCGGTAGCCGGCGATCATGTGCGACTTGGACAAGCCAGAGAAGGTCACGCAGAACAGATCCGGGCACATCGACGCGATGGAGACATGCTCCAGCCCGTCCATAACCAGGCGATCGTAGATCTCATCAGAGAAGATCATAAGCTGGTTCTCGCGCGCGATCTGGACGATCTCCTCGAGCACCTCCCTGGGATAGAGGGCGCCAGTGGGGTTGTTGGGGTTGATGATGACGATGGCCTTGGTCTTGCAGGTGATCTTAGATCGGATGTCCTCCATATCCGGGTACCACTCGGATTGCTCGTCGCAGATATAGTGCACGGGGCGGCCGCCGGCGAGCGTGGCGCATGCCGTCCACAACGGATAATCCGGCGAGGGGATCAAGATCTCGTCGCCATCGTCGAGCAGCGCCTGCATGCACAAGCTGATGAGCTCGCTCACACCGTTGCCGGTGTAGATGTCCTCGATGGTGACGTTGGGGATGTTCTTGTTCTGCGCATATTGCATGATCGCCTTGCGAGCGGAGTAGAGGCCTTTGGAGTTCGAGTAGCCCTCACAGTCGGGCAGCTGGCGCGCCATATCGTAGACGACCTCGTCCGGCGTGCGGAACCCGAAGGGCGCCGGGTTGCCGATGTTGAGCTTGAGGATATGGGTGCCCATCTCCTCCATGCGGTTCGCCTCATCGACCACCGGCCCGCGGACGTCGTACAAGACATTGTCGAGCTTTGACGATTTATCGAAGTACATGATTGCTCCCAACCATTTGACGTCTTGGGCTCAAGGCGTGCGTTAACAGATAGCTGTGCATTATAGGCAGCCACCCGTCAGGTAGGGGCTTTTCGAGCAGAAACTTGCAGCTAACGGCCCCATTTTGAGCCTCGTAGGCCATCTGGTCTTATGGATTTTGAGCTAGGGCTGGTAAAACTACATACCCAGAAGTGGCGCGATAGAACACCAGACGATAGGAAGCACCAATGCAGGAAGGAAGTCCAAGGTCTTGAAATCCTTAAGTCCCAAGATTCCAAAGCCCGACATCATGATGAGGCAACCGCCCACGATGGAGAGCTCTGTCATCATCGTTGCGCTTATAAAGTCGCCAAGCAATAAGGTCAGAGCATAGATGGCCCCCTGCCATGCAAAGAGCACCGGCGCTGCGAGCGCCATGCCTATGCCGTAGGTCGAGGCAAGGACTGCCGATGTGACCAAGTCGAGCATCGCGTTAGTGAACAAGAAGGTGTTGTCTCCCTGGAGGGCGCTTTGCACGGGTCCCAGAATCGACAAGGTCCCCACGCAAAAGAGCAGGCAGCCTGTCGTAAGACCCTCTGCAAGGCGTGCCTTGCTCGAGACGTTATTGCCTGCCCGGCCAGAATCCGAGGCATCTGCAACGTCATCGGCGGCATCTGCATCGGCGGATGTAGCCGCATCGACCCTATCGCTCAGCTTGAGTGCCGTGCCGATCGCGCCGCCAGCTGCCAGCGAGAAGATGAAGAGCACGGGGTAGCTGCTGTTAGGCATGTTGTTGATAGCGCTTTGCGCTCCCAACACCAGCGCTGCAAGGCCCATCGCCGCATAGAGCGCGTTGTTGAGGCGCTCGCTCATCACCTTCTTGAGCGTGCCGCCCACAAGGCTTCCCGCCAGAATGCACCCAGCGTTGACAACCGTCCCTATCATGCGCGTGTCGCCCTCCCCTTATGGCAACCGAAGCGTTACAGCGCCAAGCTCCGCGGCCTCGTATCCGTTTTATATTTGCACCTGCTCTGATACCGAGATAGCGCCGCTTGCCACAAAGGCACAGCGCACCTCTGCGTCAGGCTGCTTGCCCCCTAGAGCCCTATCCATGTCCTGATGACGGGAATCCACCCATTGACGAGCACAACGATAATGAGCACGGGCAGGACATAGCAGACATAGGGTCTGACCCAACGCGGGAACTTGAGGCCCTGGCCCGCATCTGCCTCTTTGAGGAAGTTGTCGAAGCCCCAGCCCTTCTTCATCGTGCAGAAGAGCAAGAACACCAGGCCGCCGCCAGGCAGGATATTGTTGGAAACGATGAAGTCCTCGACGCTTTGGATGTCGCCGATACCAGGCACCACCACACCGGAGAGCACGTTGAAGCCCAGCAGGCAGGGCAGGCTCAGGATGAAGATGAGCGTGCCGTTGATAGCGCAGGATTTCTTGCGCGGGATATGGAACTGGTCCATCGAGAAGCTCATGATGGCCTCGAAGACGGCGATGACCGTGGACAGCGCCGCAAAGCTCATGAAGAGGAAGAACAAGGTGCACCATACGCGGCCCGCGGGCATCATGTCGAACACGCTCGGCAAGGTGATAAAGACGAGACTCGGGCCACTGCCGGGCTCAACGCCAAAAGCGAAGCATGCCGGAAAGATGATGAGGCCCGCCATGAGGGCGACCATGGTGTCGATGCCAGCCACGCGCACGGCCTCGCCGGGAAGGCTCCTGTCCTTGCCGATATAAGAACCGAATATCTCCATGGAGCCCATGCCCACCGACATCGTGAAGAAAGCCTGACCCATGGCGGCGTAAACAGCCTCCATCGTATTGCCAAAGCCCCCTCCGAAGATCTTGCCGAAATCAGGGACGAGGTAGAAGGCCAAGCCATCGCCGGCACCGGGCAACGTCACGGCACGCACGACCAAGATGATGAGGATCACGAACAAAGCGCTCATCATCACCTTGGTCACGCGCTCGACGCCCTTTTGCAGGCCGGCACTGGTGCAAGCCAGGCCGATGACGACGACGAGCGCCATGTAGACGAGCATCTCGACTGGATTGGCCATGAGGTCTGCGAACACCTGAGCGACCTGCTCGCTCGAAGCGCTCATGAAGATACCCTGGGCGCTCTTGACCGTGAAGGCGAGCATCCATCCGGCCACTACGGTGTAAAACATCATCAGCAGATAGCTTCCCACCAAGGTGACCCACTTGAAGACATGCCACTTGGTCCCCGCAGGCTCGAGCACATCGAACGCGCGCGCCGTGCTCTTTTGCGAAGCGCGCCCCACAGCGAACTCCATCACCAAGATGGGCAGTGTGAACACAGCCAGGAAAACCAAGTACATCAAGACGAAGGCGGCTCCGCCGTACTCGCCCGTGATATAGGGGAAACGCCAGACATTGCCCAATCCCACCGCGCAACCCGCGCTGATGAGGATGAAACCGAGCCTCGAGGCGAAGCGCTCGCGCTCGCCGGTATGTTTGATCGAATCAGCCATCGATATCCCTCAAAGCTAGAAGACAGTCCTTGTAGGATAACGTAAGCACCACGCGATTGCGCCGCTATAAGGGACTTTGATGTGCAGAATAGACTAGGAGTCGGCTGCTGCTCCTACAGCGGCTGCCTTGGTTCCAAGCTTTTAGCTTGTGAGGAGCCGCTCAGTTCAGCAGACTGGGCGGCTCTCTCCATTCTGCCGTCTAAGCAGCGTCACCATAAAGAGGCATATAGGCAAAAGTGTGTCCGGAGCCTAGTCGACTCCGTTTCTCCATGGCGCCGCCGCAAGACGGGCATCTCATCGATTTCATGCGTGTCCCCTCCCGCCGTTTTTAAACGGCTCGAATCCGCGGCCTGACCTGGGGCGTCAAGCGTAGTTCGGACACACTTTTTTGCCTATACCCCTCGATATCGGTGCCGAAGGTGTTGGCGTTGTCGCTGATGGCCCTCATGGCAACGTCCGCCTGGTCCGCCGCCTTCTGCGTGTCGCCGCTGAGGGAGTTGATGAGCGCGGCTGAGAAGCCCGTCATGCTCTCCATGTAGCTGTTGGCGCTCATGCCCGCCGTGCGGTACGCCGCGTCTGCATTGTCCTGCACGGTCTGGCTGGCCTTCCATGTGTCCACATAGGCCCTGTTGTGGCCGTCGAACGCCGGGGGCTTGGCTGTACGGTAGTAGACGGCTTCCGCGAACGGGGTCTTGCTGTCTGCTTCGAGCAGCATAGCAAGCAGGTCACATAGCTCTGCGAAGGTGAGGTCGCGGCTGGCTGTCTCCCAGTCAAGCTCGTAGGCCATGAGCAGTGATGCCCTTATTCGCATCGCGTCCTCTTGCCAGTCGAACGCCTGAGCGCCCCCTGATGGCGCTTCCCTGGTGCCCAGCATCCACGCCCGCCATGTCCCACAGCACGCTGTCCATGGCTTCCAGAGCCTTCTCAGGCGGTATCTGCTCGGGCTTGGGGAACAACATGCGGAACAGCAGCTCCGCCTTGTCGGCGGGCGAGACGGACTGGTCGTCGAACACCTCGATGACGAGCGGCGCGGTGTAGGTGCTAAGGGTGAGCTTCATGTTTCCTCCGTGTGGTAGCGGGGGAGGAAGGGGTGCCACATGGAGTAGGCGAACTCCCCCGCCACTCCATTGTCCACGCGCGTCACAAACTGGCGTAGCTCTCGATTAGCCTGATAGCGGCCTCAGCGCCCTTGGCCCAATAGGCGGCGTACCCGTTGGCGTTAAGCAGGTCTAGCCACTGCATCTGGCTCTCCCTGGGCTTCCTGCCGTTGATGTCCTTCATCTCCACGAACAACCCCGCATAGCCGCCCTTGGGCAGCGGTATGAACAGATCCGGCACACCAGCCTTCACGCCCTCGGCCTTGAGCATCGCAGCGGTTCGCTTGCAGCGCATCCCGCCGTTGGGGATTGCGAATACCGGTATGCCGTTGAGGTCGCACCAATCGACCACGGCCACCTGCTGGTCATGCTCGCTCATACGGCTCCCAGCGGCGTCCAGATGTTTGGCGGCTCATGGCTAGACCAACATCGACGGCGGCATCGCCGCAGCAACGGCAAGCTCAAGGCTCTTCTTGAAGGCCACGCCCAGCGCTCTTTTCACCTTTTGCATGGTCGCGTTCTCATTAAGGTACTGTTCCCCGTCCAAGGTAAGCTTGAGACGATCGCCGCTCACGACGCATGAGCCGTCCATGTACTCGTTAACCTGAGCGCCTTTGATGAGGTTCTTGTCCAGCATCGACTCTATGACCATGCTCCAATAGATTTGGAACGGCTTACCGACAAGCGCATAGGCACCCTCCACAGTCGGCCAAGCGCCCCTTTTGGCACAATCGCTCATATATGCGAGCACCTTGTAGGTGATAACGCTCATATCGTCGGCTTCTTGCATGATTCTCCCTTCGTCAGGGAGATTGTCTGGCACGGGTCACAGAAAAGCCCCTCGGCGAGGGGCTTTGAATTAGTACCAGGCAGACATGCCGGACAATCGAATTGGAGTCTCCGAGGTCATGCGCTTCAAAGCCACGGCGGCATGGGCGATATACCAGCCAAGACCCATCTCGTCGTCTGGAGACTTCTCATAGCCTGTAAGCCATTGAGTCTTCATATCAAAGATGACCGTACCCGGTTCTGCATCTTTGCGTTCGGGACGATATGAAGCGGTCACGGTGTCACCGTCTATGTTCTTGATGTCAACGTAAACCATCGTCCCCCCTAGCGTTGAACTCGTTTGCTTCCTTAGCGTAATTATAACTTTTTTCAGCTTCCTCATGTGCTTGGTCATAGCTCATACCCCGTGCCATAAACTTACGCTCAAGAGCTTCATGCTTCAGCAACGTGATGTCGTGAGGCTTCACGTCTTTTCCTTCCCTAAGCCGTTGCCATGAAGCTGCAATATCATAGCTAGGATCGAAGTAACGCACGACCCCATCAAGCTCGTGCTTGTCTTCAAACAAGTGCTCATATGCCTCAAAGACTTCATCCTTAGAAACACCATATTTAGCTGATGCCGACGCGACAGCCGCAATCTCAATTTGTTTATCCCTGTTTCGAACGGCGGCGTAATAACGTTCTGCGTGCTCATCCCTACGCCTAAAATATGGGTCATTCTTATTGTTAAGAGCGCCATTAAACGCTCCCGTCTTAACCCTATTCGCGAACGCCGCCTTTAGCTTCTTCTTCATCCTCTGGGCGCTGTCGTACAGCTGCTCTCGGTGGCGCTCTCGGCGCAGAATCTTGTTGTTGGCGTCGATGTGCCTTTGCAGCCTATGGCGCAGGGTGTTGAGCTTCGCGTTGGCTTCCCGCGTGTCCAAGCCAGCGGCCTTGAGCGTTTCCACCACGCGCTTCTGCTTGCGTATCTCGTTCTCGTATGCCCTCTGCTTGGAGAATGCCTTGCGGGCTTCCTCGACCGTGTAGCCCGTGCCCTCTAGCGGGTTGCTGAACACGCGCTCGTGCCCCTCGTGGTATATCGCCACGCTGTGCCCGCAGTTGTAGTCGTGCGTGAGGGCTTCGAGGTCTGCCGTCCACTTGGGGTAGCGGCTGTCCTGCCCGCTCAGGCTGAATATCTTCCCGTTGATGACCTCGTGGCTGGGGCGGCAGTTGGGGGTGCTGCTCACCTCGATGAGGTCCTGCCCCGTGCGCTGCGCTATCCCCAGCACCTGCCCGTTGAAGCGCTGCCTGCCGCTGGTGTAGACGGCCTGCCTTACCGCCACGTCAGCGGGCACGCGGTAGCCCTTGCCGTTCTTGTCGGTGTGCGTGCTGGCGTAGATGCCGTTGGCGGCGAGCTTCTGCACGGCTTCCGCCATGGCCTTCTCGCCCACCACGTTGACCCTCTCGCGGGCTTCGTTGAGGGTTTCGTTGAAAAGGGACACGGTGCGCTTGCTCATGGCGTAGGTGATCGTGTCTAGATTGGCCTTAGCGGCCTTGTATGCCTCCTGTGACAGCCTTGCCGCTTCTGATTGGGTGTCTGTGTGTTTGGGCATTGAAACCGCCTTAGACGGGCATATGAGCGTTCTCTTGGGCTTCGTTGAGGTAGAAGGCTGCGTCAAGCTCGCGCTGCGCGGCCTTGAGAATCTTCTTGCGGTACGTCCGCGCCAGGGAGTGCGACTTGACGGCTACCACCGCCTGAGCTGCGATAGCCTGCTGCTGGCTCTGCATATCAACGTTTGTCAGCTGCTCGGCTATCAGGTCGAGCAGGGCTTGCTCGTACTCGCGCACGATCGCAACGGCATCGTCCCCCAGCGCCTGTTGCTGCTCCTTACTGAGCATCCTCGGCGGGCTTTCCGAACGGGTTCTCGCCGTCGAACAGGTCTTGCTCGTCCGCCATGTCCGCACCTGGCACGTTGGCCTTGGCGGTTTCCTCGTCCTCGCCGTACCACTTGGCGCGGTACTCCCATTCGTTCATCAGCCCTGCGGATACCTCGGACATGTCCTGAGCCTTCTCGGCTGCGGTGTCGGTGATGATGCTGTCATCGAACTTGACGGTTATCTCGCCCTCGTCGTTCTTAGGAGCGTCCAGGAACTCGCGCCCGCATTGCAGGATGGCCTTGCAGATAGCCACAACGCTCTCCTCGATGCGGTTCTCGTGCTTCTTGATGTTGCGCATGAGCTGGCTGTTGTCGGTGCTCACCTGCGTTGCCGTGCGGATGCCGCCGCTGGTGTCTATGTCGAAGTACGTAAGCCCGAAGCCGCAGGAATCGCCCATCGTCTGCAAGGCGTTGCGGTAGGCCTTCAGCTGCTCTTCCGTGCGCATGGACGGCGCGTAGTCGGTAATGAGGTCATCGTTGCTGGCGACCTTGCGGAATACGGTGTTGTCCTTGCCGAAGGGCAGGGCGTTCCTGTGCGTGGTCTTGTTGCCGTCTGCATCGACGGTGGTGTACTCGACAAGCATGTCGGAGACGAAGATGCGCAGCTTAGCCAGGTCAACCTCGTTCATCATCGCGTCATAACAGAGGTCTACGCTGCGCAGCGGGTCGATGGCATCGGCGTAGATGCTCTGCCCGTAGGGGCTGAGGTCTACGCGGGTGTTCTCGATCATAGGCGAGCATACGGCGAACCACGGTACCGAGCTGCCCGTGTCGAAGTCGGCCACGACGCCCTCAACGATGCGCTCGTTGCCGTCTAGCGTCCAGAAGCGCGTGCTGATGGTGTAGGTGTCACCGTCCAGCACGTGCACTTGCAGCTGGTCCAGCTGCTCTCCCCTGACGCTCACGCGCGTTGCGAAGGCGCATTCCGTGATGCCGTCATCGTCCCAGCTGAGGGGCAGTATCATGCGGGCATCGTAGCGGCGCACTTGCAGCTTCTGAGCTTCGGTGTCAACCCATACGACCCACGCCCAGGTGCCCAATGCAAAGCCTTTCGCGATGATGCCCTGGCTGCGGCTGAGGAAATGGATGCGCGACAAGGTGTCGTTCAACCACTCGTTGCAGGCCGCGTCCTCGCAGCTGATGGTGGTCGCGTCGTTGAAGATGAGGCTCGCCCACTCGTTCACGACCTTCTGCGCTGGCTTCACGGTCATGCGGTGCACCTTGCGGTGGATGCCGCCGCTCACCTCGTCGTAGTCCCAGAAGTCGCCCTTGGTTGTCAGAACGTCGAACCACTGCGTGATGTAGCCGCTCATAGGCTCGTAGGCGTACGTGTAGCCCATGTCCTCGATGGCCTTGCGGACGTGGCTCGGGATGGTGTAGACGGAATCCATGCTGCTCCTTAAACTCGGCTGCTAGGATTGTCCGCCAACGGTCACACCGCGTCCCTGCCGCGCCTTGCGTCCCGCATGATGGCATAGCGCGTCGCGTCTACCCAGTGATCGTTTCCGTCGGGGATGCTGTTCAGCACCTCGCCGTCCCGGTTGACCTCGTACTCCATAGCCCGCACCTCTGCGGCGAGCTTGGGGCAGCGCTGCGGGTCTATGACCCATGTGCAGCGCTGTAGGTGCTTGTAGCTGGCTTCTCGGAGGTTGCCCTTGTTGGCCTTGCGGGCGTTGATGCCGTAGGCCCTATGGGCATCTATGCTCTGCGGGTCTGCGTCATCGCTGAACACCGGCTCATTAACCAACCTGAAGCGCTCTAACGCCCTCTCGATGCGCTGCGCCTGCTCCACCTGTTGCAGCTTCTGCCCGCCGTCCTCGTAGTACGTGAGAAGCGTCCTCTGCCCTGCCCGCCACTCGCTGAGGGTAAACGCCCACGGGTCGGGATACCAGCCGAAGTCTTGACCTGCGCGGGGGTTGTCGAACGCCGCGATCTCGTCATCCGTGATGGTGCGGAACTCAACGCGGTCGAAGACCTCCGTGCCCATGCCGACAGGCTCGCCCATGTACTCGTGAAGGTAGCTCTGCTCGTCGGTGCGGCGCAGTTCATCGGCATCGTTGATGAACGTCTCCCCGAGCCACTCTGCGGGCACGTTCTTGTAGTTGGAGCTATATACCCGCTTGCCCATGGCCCGCAGGTCGTCCATATGCTTGTTGACCCAGCTCAGGCGGCTTCTGGGTGGGTTGAAGCAGTAGATGCGCTTGGTGCGACCGCCGCGTGATAGCGTCTGGTTGACGTTGCGTATCTCCTGCATCCCCTTGAAGAGGTCAGCTTCCTCGTAGAACACAACGCCCACGTGCCCGAATGGCGGCTTGACGGATGACTTGAGCTTCTTGGGGTCGTCGCAGCCGCGAAAGTATATCTTCTGCCCCGTCTTGGTGTTGGTGAGTTCGAGGGGCTGCGTGGTGCCCTCCCAATGATCGCCCACGCCCAGCTCGTCGATAGCCCAGTCAATCTGACCCTTAACGCCCGTCCGCAGGTTCGTGCCGTACTTCATGAGACACAGGCCGTGTTCCTGCGGGTGCTGCTCAAGATGGCGCACTACTTCAAGGCTGGCGGTAGATGACTTGCAGCTGCCGCGCCCGCCTGTAAGCCAGTAGTCGTCTTGGTCGCCCAGGCAGAAGGCGCGGTGGAACTCGAAGAAATCGGGCTGTATCAGCAGAGCGAAGTCAGCGCAGAAGTCGGGCTTGGCTTCCTCCTGCTCCATAGCCTCGGCATACGGCAAAAGCAGCTTAGCGGCCTCGCGCATGGAGCGGCTGGCTTCGCTGTCGATGCCGTTGCCGTCCTTGACGTTGGCTCCTATGACGTTTGCGCTGGCGTTGAAGAGCTGGTCTAGGCCGTGGAGGTACTTGCTCTTGTCGAGGACGGCCTTCTTGGCGGTCTTGCTGCGCAGCTCGTTTAACCTTGCGAGAACCTTACTATTCGCTTCAAGACGGCAAGCACTAGCGTCTACCGCCGCGTCCTTCCACTTCAACGCCGCCGGATAGGCAGCGCGATAGGCCTGCCGCTGCGACAGGCCCTCGTTGCGCTTCAGGCAGTATGTTTCCTGTTTCGGTGTGAGCATCGTCCTCCTTGCGAGGGCGATTATCCGCTAGCGGTCACGCTCACCCGATTGGCTGCGCTCCATGTCGGCGCGTATAAGACCCTTGAGATAGCCGCTCATGTTCTCTTGGGCTTCAAGGTGCGCGAGTATGTCTTTGTCGTTCACGCCAAAGCGGAGCACTTTCTGCGTGATGTTCTTCTTAAAGTACTTCATCGATGCGCGTTTCTGGGCTTCGGTCGTCATGCTATCCTCCAAACAGAAGGACGGGATATTCACTCCCCACCCGCCAGCCCTTGATGTCGCAAGGGCTGGCTTCGTGAGTGGTTCTAGCTCAGAATCTAACGATTGAGGAGCTTGAACTTGACGCTAAACGTGATGCTTAAACGCCAAATGCGAACCGTAAAGCTCATATCCCGTCCTTTCTCTTCGCCGGAGGGCTTATTCCCTTCCGACATATATATAATACCATAATATAGCATTATATATATTGAGAAAGCTGGGTTTTTTAGATTTTGAAGCCCTTCGCTTCTATCTGCATCTGCTCTTCGAACGACCTGCCATGCAGGATTCTCGAATACTCGGTGGTCTGGCGCAGAGCTTTGAAGCACATCGCCGTGTCCTTCTTCCTCATGGCCTGCGTCGGCTCTGCGTCTGAGCCGTTGGCTATGCTGCCGTCCATTGCTTCCTCCATAGGGTTGTAGGCGGCAGGCTCGTCTAACCGGCTCTGGTTTGCATTGATGGTTTGCGTCGCACAGTGCCCCACCGCCATGTCCATTGTCCCCCGGCGGTCACAAAGAGAAAGCCCCTCGGTGAGGGGCCTCGACATGCTGGACGGGTACCAGCGGATTATATTGTAGCAGCCATCTTCAACGTCTCTGCCTTCGGCTTTTCGCGGCAGTCGGCGTACTCGAGCCTCGCGTTCACGCTGTCGAGGCTCACCATGCGCTTCGTGCCGTCGATCCAAGAGTCGAGCATACCGGACTTCGCCAGCTGAGTGACCCTCGCACGGCTCACGCCCAGCATCCTCGCCGCATCCGCCGCAGTGACGGCCTTGATGTCTGACAACTCCCTCACGACCGCCACCGCGATAACCTGACCGCCGTGCTGGGGCTTGTGGCCTGCCTTCATCGGCGGGAAGGGCTTGTCGTTCATAAGGCAGTCCTCGACCATCATCCTCAGCCAGTCGGCTGCGCACTCCACAGCGTCGTCGAAGTCGTCTCCGAACGTGCCGCCACCCCACTCGTTTAGGCAATCGGCTATGACGTAGCCATCATCGCCGCCGTAGAACTCGAACTCGCATATATACAGCATTCCATGTCCTTTCATCATGTGCAGAGCGCCCCGAAGGGAGCGGGGCTACCGAAGCCCCGCCTGCCTCAGAATCCCCTTGGCTGTCTGGTCCGCTATCTCCCTGTGGCGCTTCACCATCACAGTAACCTTGCCGTTGGTGAACTTTTCATGCTTGGTGCCGCCTGCCGGAACGAAGCCGTTATCCGTGAGGATCTTCACAAGTACCCGTCTCTGCATGTCACCCCCTTACTTGGTGCCTATATTTTAACACATGTTAACGCCTTAACAATGGTTAATCTTACAAAAAAGCCCCCTCTTAAGAGGGGGGCTTCGAGCCTTTGGGATGGGGGTGTAACTTCAAGTTAGGCTTTTAGCTAGCTGTTATGTGCCAAGACGTTGTTTACACCGAAGATGCGCGACATCGGGGGCAAGCCCCCGCACGCACTGTGCGGACGGTCCCAATTATAGTGCTCGATGAACGACGGGAGGGCATCGGCCCTCTCCTCCTCGCATTCCCATGCGCGGGCGTACTGCCATTCCTGGGCCAGCGTGCGGTTCATGCGCTCGACCTTGCCGTTTTGCCACGGGCTGAAGGGCCTCGTGTACTTATGCGAGATCCCGCGGGCGGCGAGCATGTCGTTGAAGTCGCCCGAGCGGTAGGCCGGGCCGTTGTCGGTCATGACGCGCTCGACCGCGACGCCGAGGCCCTCGAAGAACGAGATCGCGCGGGCAACGAAGGGTGTGTAAGATACTTTGTGTAATCGCGATCCGAGGAGTTCGGGGTCGCCGGCAGCAACGGCATCCCGGGAAAGGGAGGACCGCATGTCA
>CAVCDT010000027.1:0-21163 GCA_963600995.1 Akkermansia muciniphila
GGTGTAGTCGTTCTCGCGGCCCTCGATGGTGAAGCCGTTCCAGATGCAGGTGATGGAGCCGCTGCCCAGCAACGCGTCCTTGGCGTCCCAGTCGATGGGCTCTGCCTTGTACTCCCAGCCCTCCATCTCGCAGACCTTCTGCGCGAGCTCGAGGTCGAAACCGGTGTAGGAGCCGTCATCGGCAACATAACCGTAGGGCGGGTACTCGGCGTCGAAACCGACGATCAAGGTCTTGGCCTCGCCGGAATCGCTGGATGCCGTGCTCGTGTCATTGGAGCTGGAGCCGCAGCCTGCGAGCACGAAAGCGCTCAGGCAAACCGCGAGGCCAGCTGCGACAATCGCTGCAAGCTTCTTCTTCATAACGTCTCTCCCTTGTATGTCCTTTGTTGATTTAGCACTCTAGCGTGCTAAAGTGCTACGGATTATACGCCCCTTACTGTGCTTGGCAACCCCTTTGTTGGCTTTCACCCCTGCAAGCGGCGCAGACAGGCACCTTTGCAGGGAGGGAGCGGGGCAGCTTATGCGTGCTGGCGGGTACTGTTGAGCGCTATGAGAAGTTTCTCGCTGCTTATGGGCTTGACCACGTACTCGTCCATACCGGCAGCTTTAGCGGAGGCAATATCATCACAGAACGCGTTGGCGCTCATACCCACGACAGGTATCGAGGCGATGTCGGTACGATCGAGCTTGCGGATGCGGCGCGTCGTCTCAAGCCCATCCATAACGGGCATCATAACGTCCATGAGCACAGCGTCGAAGCTCTCCTTGGGAGCATCGAGCAACAGGTCGATAGCTTCCTGGCCGTTGAGAGCCACGGTAACCTGCGCGCCGGACTCCTCAAGCACAAATTGCGCGATGTCGAGGTTGAGCTCGTTGTCGTCAACCAGAAGGATGCGCATGCCGTTCAAGCTCGCAGCGTCAGAACCGGGCTTGTATACCTTCTGCGAGTTCTCATCGGGCACATCAAAGGGAAGTACGACGATAAACGTCGAACCCTCCCCCGCCTTGGTATCGAGGGTGATGGTACCGCCCATCTCATCGACGATGCGCTTGACGATGGCAAGCCCCAAGCCGGACCCTTCATACGAGGTGCGGCTCGTGCGGCTCTCCTGGGTGAAGGGCTCAAAGACGCGCTTGGCGAAATCCTCGCTCATACCTATACCCGTGTCACTGACCTTGAACTCGTAGAGCAGGCGCCCTTTGTGCATGGGCAGCTCGCGGGTCGAGCAATCGATCCTACCGCCGGGCTCTGTGTACTTCACGGCATTGGAGACGAGGTTGACCAGGACAGAGCGCACATGGACAGGGCTCGAGACGACTTTGCGATGTTGCAGCTCATCGGCCCCGTGGCTTATCAGCTCGACCCCCTTCTCCTGGGCCAGCAGCATATGGAGGTTGTCCACGCTCGCAAGCATATCCACCAAGTCGAAGGCCTCGTTGGTGAAGGTTATCTTCTCTGCCTCGATCTTGCTCATGTCCAGCACATCGTTGACCAAGGTCAAGAGCTGCTCGGCTGCGCCGTCGACCTTCTCAAGGCACTCGCGCACTCGATCGGGATCATCGGCATTAGACGATGCGATGCGGATCATGCCGACGATACCGTTGATAGGTGTGCGCACGTCATGGCTCATACGCGATAAGAACTCCGATTTGGCAAGGTTGGCCTTATCCGCCTCGATGATCTTCTTCTTGAGCAGGCGCTCCTGGTTGTCCATGAAGATCAAGAGCAACGTGAAGGTGAGACCCATATTGGAGCTGGGCACCTGGGTGAAGAAGAACTGCAGGTAGGTGCCCAGAAGCAAGGGAATCACATACTTGATGCACTGGGGTAGGGCCGCGCGCGTCGCTTCGTTGTAGCGGCGCGTGTAACCCACGAGGCACACCACAATGGACGCGACGGTATAGCCGTTGGCCAACACGAACACGAAGAGGAAGAAGAGAGGGCCGCGCACATAGGTCCCATCCGGCATGATCGAGAAGATCCAGCCCGTCCAGATCGATGCCAGCAACATGACGATGAAGACGAATACGGGAACGGTGACGAGCAAGCGCCAACAGCGCCTTCTCGCCACAGGCGAGTCGAAACGCTCTGCACAGTAAAAGAAGAACAAGCAGGCGATATAGATCGTAGAAAGGTCGAATGCGGCGTTGAAGATGTAGTTGCCAACTACTCCGGCGGCGTCACCGACTCCAACGCAGAGGGCATCGCTCAAAGCGCAGACAAAAGAGGCCACCATCAGCTTGGTAATCCAGCTCTCCTCGCGGCCAAAACCCGGCGTGCGGCTCAGGCGGTAGATCAAGACCGCATCGACGAGCAAGAGGAACACGACGAATGCCGAGTAGTTAACGCTCGCTGTCATGACCATCGCAGTCTCCCTCTTAACCACCGCCGAGGTGATCGAATCTCTCTTCTAAACGCAATCCATCGCATTGTAGCGCCGGCAATGCTGCGGCCGGTCTTGGAAGCAGCAACCGGGCGGTAAAGAAAACCCCGCGAGAAGCTCGCGGGGTTGCTTTTGGATGGTGGGCCTTACAAGATTCGAACTTGTGACCTCACGATTATCAGTCGTGCGCTCTAGCCAACTGAGCTAAAGGCCCTTGTTGAATGAAAAGGGCCCGCTTGAGAAAGGGCCCTTAATCAGTCGATGGTGGAGGTAAGGGGGCTCGAACCCCTGACATCCAGCTTGCAAAGCTGGCGCTCTCCCAGCTGAGCTATACCCCCAGGAAAACTGCATGAACCATTGGGAAATGGTGGGCCTTACAAGATTCGAACTTGTGACCTCACGATTATCAGTCGTGCGCTCTAGCCAACTGAGCTAAAGGCCCTTGTTGAATGAAAAGGGCCCGCTTGAGAAAGGGCCCTTAATCAGTCGATGGTGGAGGTAAGGGGGCTCGAACCCCTGACATCCAGCTTGCAAAGCTGGCGCTCTCCCAGCTGAGCTATACCCCCAGGAAAACTGCATGAACCATTGGGAAATGGTGGGCCTTACAAGATTCGAACTTGTGACCTCACGATTATCAGTCGTGCGCTCTAGCCAACTGAGCTAAAGGCCCTTAACACGCAAGACGGTATAATGCCAGACGATTTGCCTCTTGGCAAGCAGTAATCTCTAAAAATCGGAGATTTGTCGGTACCTGCTTTATACGAGCGCAAACAGCGGGAAAACATCCACCACCTATCGCCTTCGGCTCGGCGGCGGCACAGTCGCGAAACATGCGCCGCCGCCTTCAAACAACGTTACTACCCTGCTCAACAGGCGCTACGACGCGCTGTTACCTAGGTATTCCAGGGTGTAGTAACGCTGATAGCCGTTGTAGCGCTTGCCCTTGTAGGGGCTGGTGCCCTTGGCGTACTTGACACCGCAGTCGACAACCTTGAACTGTGCGTCGTTGGCCAAGAGCAGCTCGTACTCGTCGGGATACTCGGAGAACTTGTACAGATAGCCGCCCAGAGTCTTGTTCTTGGGGGCATAGATGTGGATAACGGTACCGTAAGTGCCCGATCCAAAGCCCTCGGCAACCGATGAGAAGATCGCAGTAGAGATCAAGATGGGATGCGTGAGGGTCTTGCCCAGGGAGCTTTCCATATCACCCAGCGTGCTTGCAGCGCCCGTATAGGCTTTAACGCTGCCGATACCGCTGTAGAGCTCTGTGCTCACCGGGAGCTTGAACTTGGAGAGCTCCCACTTGAGCAGGGTCGATATCTCGTAGTACTCCTCGATGTCCTTGCCGTAGGTCTCGTTGGAGCGCTCCGTGTAGCCTGTATCGCCCTGTGCGCACTTGATCGCCACGTAGTCGTTGCTCGTGTAGCAGTTGATGCCGGGGTTGTCCTCGATGGTGAAGGAGGCATCCTTGTTGGCCGCGTAGTACTTCTTCTCCCAAGCCTTGAGCTGCTTCTTGCCGTCGAGTTTGGTGTAGGAGCTGTAGGGGTTGGTCTTGGCAGCGGCCTTCTTGCCGCCAACCGTCACGAAGACGTGCTTGTAGTACGTGCCCATCGCGGCGACGATAGCGGTCTTGCCGGCACCCACGGCGGTAACGCGGCCGTTCTTGCTCACCTTGGCCACGGTCTTATCGCTCGAGTAGTACTTGACCTGCCCGTTCTTCATGCCCGTGACGCTCACCGTGGTCTTCTTGCCCTTCTTGGCGAGCTTGGCCTTGGCAATCTTCATCTTAGGCGTGGTCGTAGCGAACGCGAAGTCGTTATTCACGGCATATTGCTCGGCAGCGGAGCCGCGCTTGCCGACGATAAGCACCGAGCTCACGCGATCCGAGCTGTCATGCGAGCCGCTGTACCCCAGAGCACCCTCCTCGATAGTAGTCACCGTCGCGGGAACTGTGAAGCCTTTGTTCGTGAAGAGCATCTCGCAGTTATCGAAAGCATCGGATTTGATGGTGGTGACAGATGCAGGGATCGTCACCTTGGAGTTCAGGTAGTTGCTAAAGGCATTCGAACCTATAACCTCGCAGCCCTTGGCGATCTTGGCAACCGTCCCCTCTTTGGAGTTGTTGTAGTTAGAGGGAACGCTTACCAGCGTCTTGCCATCGGCAGAATACAGCAAGCCGTTCTTAGCCTTGTACGATGTCGACCCAGAGGCAACGTTGATCTTGGTGACCTTCGCGTTAGATGCGAAGTCACCCGCGATACTCGTGACGCTTGCCGGGATGGTGACCTCCTTGAGCTTGTAGGTATTGCCGAGGGCGTTATGGCCGATCTTCTCGACACTGCCCAGATCGACCGTCTTGACGGGAATCGAGCTGAAGGAGCTCTCGCCGATCTCTTTGATGTTGGAGGGAAGGCTCAGCGTCCTGATGTTGGTCGAAGTGAAGGCCTCATCGGCAATAGAGGTGAGCTTTTTGGAGAAGGTGACGCTCTTGAGAAGCGACGCGCTGGCAAAGGCATCCTTACCCAGCTCGCTCACATCTCCCAGGTCGACGCTCTTGAGATGCTCTGCAGAGCGGAAGGCATCCTCTCCCACCTTGCTGGTCGAAGCCGGGATGGTGAAGCTCGCAACCTTGCTTGCACCCGGATAGGCGACAAGCGTCGACTTATCGGCTGTGTACAAGACGCCGTCAACAGCAGTGAAGGATTCGTTGCCCTTCGCCACCTCGAAGGAGCTGATAGAGGAGTTGTCGAAGGAGAGGGAATCGATCGTCTTGAGGGATGCGGGAATCGTCATCTTGATCCCTGCGGTATCGCCATCGGCGTCGACGCTGAAGGCTATGCGCCCAACCGTCTCAACACCCTCGCGCAGCTCGACCGACTTCAAGCCGTAGCAACCGCTGAAAGCCTCTTTGGGAATATCCTTCACTGCCAGCGAAACGCTCTCGATACCGCCGCAATCATAGAACGCGTGCTCGCCCAGATACGTGACGGAATCCGGGAGGTTGATGTTTTTGGGGCCCAAAGAAGACTCGAAGGCGCGGTCGCCGATCGACTGGAGACCGTCTTTGAAAGCGAACTTCTCCAAAGAGCCGCAGCGCTTGAAGGCGCGCGCACCTATCGAGGTCAGTCCGTCCATGCCGCTTACCTCAGCTAGATGGGTGCAGCCGGAGAAGGCATAGTTGTCTATCGAGGTCACGCTTGCAGGAATCTTGACGCTCTTGAGCTTCTCGCAGCCAAAGAAGGTGCCCTTGCTTACCTCCTTGAGCTGCGAAGGCAGCGTCACATCGACAAGGCGCGTGCAGTAGAAGAACGCCTTCTCCCCTATCGCAGTGACGCTATCGGGAATATCGACCGTCTTGAGCTTGACGCACTCCTCGAAGGCCTTGGCGCCGATGCTCTGCACGCCGCTGGCTATCTTGACGCTGGTGAGCTTCTGCATCCCCCAAAACGCCTTGTCGGCGATGGAGACGACGTTGTACTCCTGGCCGTCGGCCAAGGTGATCGTTGCGGGAACAGTTGCCTCGGTACCCGTCACCTGGGATTGGACGAGCTGGGCCGTCTTCGCATCCTTGTCGATGACGGCATAGGTACCCAAGGTCTCGCCCTGCCCCGCCATCTCCTGTTGTTGGGTCGCTTGGTCTTGAACCTGCGCGGCAGAACCGAGCAACTGGTCTTGCCCGGCTGCAAACGCTGCCGTAGCCGGCGTGAACGCCATCAGCATCGCAGCCGACATGCAGACACTCAAAGGCTTCTTAAAGCGCATGGTACCCCTTCCTCGTTGTCATTCTCATAACATGAACAGCATAAGGCACGGGCAGCTTAAGAGTTTCTTAGCTTTAATGCGTTTTTAATTGTCCCAACTTAACCGAAAGGCCCATCCTCCCCTAATCCTTTCGTCAACCCTTGTCATATACAGAGGAGGGCGCCCTTTTCGGGACGCCCTCCATCCGTCGTTCTGTCAGTCGTCTGCACCTGCAGTTCGACGCAATTACCAGAAGCTACTCCTCGTCGAGTTCCTCCAGCTCTTCATCCGCAGACTCCGTCGAGGTGTCGAAGGATCCTGAGACCTCGGTGTCGAGCGTTTGGGTCTGACCGGCGATCGCGGCAGACGCCTTCTTGCCGCCCTCTGTGTCGATGACGCGGCCTAGCGCCGTGACGCGGTCGTCGTCGGTGACGTTCATCACCTTGACGCCCTGGGTCGCGCGGCCGAGCTCGGAGATGTCGCTCGCTTTGCAGCGCAGGGTCATGCCGTTCTCGCTCACGATGATGAGCTCGTGCTCGTCGGGCACCACCATCATGGCCACCAGGTTGCCGTTGCGCGGAGTCATCTTGATCGTGGTGACGCCTTGGCCGCCGCGGCCCTGCAGGGTGTACTCAGAGAGCTTGGTGCGCTTGCCGTAGCCGCGCTCGGTGATGACGAACAAGTCGTCGTCCTTACCCTCGGGTACGATCTCCATACCCAAGACGCGCACGCCCGCATCGAGGTCGACCTTCATGCCGCGCACACCGCTCGTATCGCGGCCTGTCGCGCGGATATTGGAGTCGTCGAACTTGATGGCCTTGCCGGCGGTCGATGCCATGACGATATGGTAGCCCGGACGGAACCTGTGGACGGAGACCAGCTCGTCGTCGTCACGCAGGTTGATGGCAATGAGGCCGGATGCGCGCACGTTCTTGTACTGGCTGAACGCCGTCTTCTTGATCATGCCGTGGCTCGTGCCGAAGAGCAGATACTCGTCATCGGCAAACGTACGCGTGTTGATGACGGCAGCGCAACGCTCGCCCTTCTCGAAGGGGATAAGGTTCACCAGCGCAGTGCCTCGCGCTTGGCGGCTGCCCAGCGGCACCTGGTGCACCTTGATACGGTAGACCTTGCCAAAATTCGAGAAGATGAGCAAGAAGTCATGGGTGCTCGCCACGAGTATCTGATCGACGCAGTCGTCGTCTTTGAGGTTGCCGCCGCTCATGCCCTTGCCGCCGCGCTTCTGCTGCTGGTAGGTGTCCACGGGCACGCGCTTGACGTAGCCGTCGCTCGTGACGGTGACGACCATATCTTCCTCGGCGATGAGCGACTCGGCGTCGAAGTCCGCCGCCGCGTCCGTTATCTCCGTGCGGCGCTTGTCTGCGAAGCGCTTCTTGGTCTCAAACAGCTCCTCTTTGATGACGCGCTCGACCTCGTGCACATCGGCCAGGATCTTCTTGTACTCGGCGATCTTCTCCATGAGGTCGGCGAGCTCGGTCTCGATCTTGTCGCGCTCCAAACCGGTGAGGCGGCGCAGGCGCATCTCGAGGATTGCGTTGGTCTGCGGCTCGGACAGCCCGAAGCGCTCCATCAGCTTGCCGCGCGCCTCGTTGTCATCGCGGCTGTGGCGGATGATCTGGATGACCTCGTCGATGTTGTCGAGGGCGATGATGTAGCCCTGCAGGATATGGGCGCGCTCCTCCGCCTTGCGCAGCTCGTAGCGCGTACGGCGGGTCACGACGTCTTTTTGGTGCTCGATGTAATGGCCGATTATCTCCTTGAGAGACAGTACGCGGGGCACGCCGTCGACCAGCGCGAGGTTGATGACGCCAAAACCCGTCTGCAGCTGCGTGTGCTTGTAGAGCTTCTGCAAGACGACCTCGGGCTCCTCGCCGCGCTTGATGTCGATGACGATGCGCATGCCCTTGCGGTCGGACTCGTCGTTGAGGCCGGAGATCTCCGTGATCTTCTTCTGCTTGACCAGATCGGCGATCTTCTCGATCAGGCGCAGCTTGTTCACCTGATAGGGGATCTCCGTCACGATAATGCGCTGCTTGCCGCTTTGAGTCTTCTCGATATGGCACTTAGAGCGGATGGACAGGCTGCCGCGGCCGGTGGCGTAAGCCTCGCGGATGCCCTGGCGGCCCATGATGATGCCGCCTGTGGGGAAGTCCGGGCCGGGAATGACCCGCATCAGCTCGTCGAGCTCGATATCGGGGTTGTCGATGACGGCGATGGTGGCGTCGATGGCCTCGCCCATGTTGTGCGGCGGCATGTTAGTCGCCATGCCCACGGCGATGCCGGCCGATCCGTTGACCAACAGGTTGGGAAACCTCGCAGGCAGGACCTTGGGCTCCTGCAGGGACTCGTCGTAGTTGGGCTGCCAGTCGACGGTCTCCTTCTCCAGGTCCTTCAAGAGCTCCATCGCGGGCTTGTCCAGGCGGCACTCCGTGTAACGCATGGCCGCAGGGCTGTCGCCGTCGACCGACCCGAAGTTGCCATGGCCGTCTACCAAGGGCACGCGCATCGAGAAGTCCTGCGCCATGCGGACCAAGGTGTCGTAGATGGCGGCGTCGCCGTGAGGGTGATACTTACCCATGCAATCGCCCACGGGTCGCGCGGACTTGACATGCGGTTTGGAGGGGTTGCAGCCGCTCTCGTGCATAGCGTAGAGCACGCGGCGGTGAACCGGCTTGAGGCCGTCGCGCACATCGGGTAGCGCGCGGGCGACGATGACGCTCATAGAGTACTCGAGGAAGCTCGAGCGCATCTCCTCGGCGAAGTTGGTCTCGGTCACCTTGCCCACGTTGGCGTCGTTGGTACCCATCGCGCCGTTGATCTTGCTCTCGAGGTCATCGGCTTTGACGATATGCTCGGGAGCCTCGTCCAAGCCAGTGAACATATCTTCGTTGTCTGCCATGTCCTATCTCCCTCCTTAGATGTCCAAGAAACGCGGGTCGAGGTCCTTGGCGTGCTCTGTGATGAAGTTCTTGCGGCACTCGACGTCGGTGCCCATCAGCTCATTGACGACGCGATCGACCTCGGCCGCATCCTCGATGCGCACCTGGCGCAGCGTGCGCATCTCGGGCTCCATGGTGGTCTCCCAGAGCTGCTCGGCATCCATCTCGCCTAGGCCCTTGTAGCGCTGGACCTCGTACTTGGTCGGGTCGTCGAGGTTCTCCATGCACTCCTTGAGGGCCTCGTCGTTGTAGAGGTACTGCAAGATCTTGCCGGTGCGGCTGTTCTTCTTCTTGAGGCCGTACAGCGGCGGGCAGGCGATGTAGATGTAACCGCGGTTGATGAGGTCCGGCATGAAGCGGAAGAAGAACGTGAGCAGCAGGATGGCGATGTGCGCGCCGTCGACATCGGCATCGGTCATGATGATGATGCGGTGGTAGCGGGCCTTGTCGCCGTCGTACTCATCGCCCACACCGGTGCCGATGGCGGTGATGAGGCTGATGATGGTCTCGCTGGAAAGCGAGCGCGAGAGGCCCGCGCGCTCGACGTTGAGGATCTTGCCGCGCAGGGGCAGAATCGCCTGGTAGCTGCGCTCGCGGGCCTGCTTGGCAGAGCCGCCTGCGCTGTCGCCCTCGACGATGTAGAGCTCTGTGAGAGCCGGGTCCTTGATGGAGCAGTCGGCGAGCTTGCCGGGCATGGAGGCGCCGTCGAGCACGCCCTTGCGGCGGGTCGCCTCGCGGGCCTTGCGTGCGGCGGCGCGGGCCTTGGCTGCCTGGGCGGCCTTCTTGGTGATGGCCTTGGCCGGATTGGGGTTTTCCTCCAGGTACTCTGCGAGGTACTTCATAACCGCCGCCTGCACCAGGCCGCGCATCTCCGTGTTGCCGAGCTTGGTCTTGGTCTGGCCCTCGAACTGCGGCTCATGCAAACGCACGGACACAATAGCCGTCAGGCCCTCGCGGATATCCTCGCCGGAGAGGTTCTCGTCCTTCTCCTTGAGGATGCCCGCGCGGCGCGCGTACTCGTTGACGGTGCGCGTGAGCGCGTTGCGGAACCCCTCGAGATGGGTACCGCCGTCGACGGTGTTGATGTTGTTGGCAAACGACATCGTGTTCTCCGAGTAAGACTCGTTCCACTGCAGCGCGACCTCGACCTCGCCGTGCTCGCTGTCCGCCTCGAAGTAGACGGGGGTGTCATCGCCCACCACGGTCTTGCCCTCGTTGAGCCATTTGACATAGTCGAGCAAGCCGTCGTTGAACTGGTAGGCGTCCTCTTTGACAGAGCCGTTCTCCTCTACCTGGCGCAGGTCGCGCAAGGTGATATGCAGGCCCTTGTTGAGAAACGCCGTCTGGCGCATATGCTGCGAGATAGTGACGTAGTCAAACTCGACAGTCTCGAAGATCTCTGGGTCGGGCCAGAAGGTGACGGTGGTTCCCGTGCCCTCCGCCTTACCGAGATACTCCATCTTGCCCACGGTCTTGCCGTGGTCGAAGTTCATCTCGTAGGTCTCGCCGTCGCGGCGCACCTGCACCTTGACGTGTGTGGAGAGCGCGTTGACGACGGATACGCCCACGCCGTGCAGGCCGCCGGAGACCTTGTAGCCGCTGCCGCCGAACTTGCCGCCGGCATGCAGCACGGTCAAAACGACCTCGAGTGTGGGGATCTTGAGTTTAGGATGCTCATCGACGGGGATGCCGCGGCCGTTGTCCACCACGGTGCAGGAGCCGTCCTCGTTCAAGGTGATGTCGATCTTGGTGCAGAAGCCGCCCAGTGCCTCGTCGACGGAGTTGTCGACGATCTCCCACACCAGATGGTGCAGGCCGCGCGGTCCGGTTGAGCCGATGTACATGCCAGGGCGCTTGCGAACGGCCTCGAGGCCCTCGAGCACCTGGATGTCTTTTCCAGAGTAGGATTCTTCGGACGTTGCCAATTCAACTCCTAACATCAATCGAAGCGCACCCGCAAACGGGCTGCGCTTCCTAGAGAGTTATCGTCTGCAAATTGTACCGCAGCAACCCTTATTTGTCTTGTTTTGAGCGCCTAGAAAGCCCCTGTATGACATTTTCAAGGCTGTTAGCGTTGCCCAAGGCGCAAGCAAGCGTCAAGAAGCCTTAGAGGCCCAAATTTTGAGCCTTTATTTCCCTTGCCCCTTGCGCAGCTCGGCGCTCGCGCGCATGGCGCCGAGCGCTGCCTTGCGCAAGCGCTCGTCCTCGATCTGCGCTACTTGGCTTTCGATCTCTTGCTCCTCGGCAGCGCTCAGCGCAACGGGGTCGCCTGCAAAGCGCATGCCCTCGTCGAGCAGCTGCTGGCTCACAGGCACGTCGCAGGCACGCTTGCCGCGGTACTTCTCCTTGCTCGCTGCGAACCTGAGCTGCTTGACGGGCTCTGCATCGCCGCGGGCGAACCCGGCATCTGCGATGGCCATGTTCATCTTGAGGCGCAGAAGCTCGCATTGGAGATTGAGCTCTGTTGCCCAGATATTCGAGTCGACGTAGACCACGACCTTGGAGCCGTCGGTACCGGACACCGTGTAGACGGCATCGGTATGGTTCACGGCAGCCGGATCTGCCACCTTCTTCCAGGCATCGTCGTTGCGGGCAGCGAGCACCATCTCGGGCTGGCGCGCCTTGGCCTGCCCGATCATATCGCCCAGCGCCTGGCCCAAGCCGACGCCGCCGCTTCTCATCTGAGCCATGGACCGCCCCCTAATAACTGCGTCGCGTTCCCTCGATAGGCAGCTCGACAACCTGCGCCTGCCCCAAGAGCTCTGCGGAGAAGTATCCCAGATTGGTGGTGGTGACAAAAGCCTGCGTGCTGCGGTCGATGAACTGCGTGAGCGCATCGCGGCGGTGCGCGTCGAGCTCGCTCATGACGTCGTCGAGCAAGAGCACCGGCGCCGTACCCCCTATCTGGCGCACGATCTCGACCTCGGCGAGCTTCTCGGCCAAGACGACCGTACGCTGCTGGCCCTGACTCGCAAACAAGCGCGCGTTACGCCCGCCGATAAAGAACGCTATCTCGTCCTTGTGCGGCCCCACGAGCGATGTCTTGCGCGACAGCTCCTGCAAGGCCAGGCGCTTAGAGGCCTCGAGGATCGCGTCGGCACATGCGTCCACGTCGAGCTCGGATGCATCATCGCACCACCCTCGCAGCTCGGCTGCACTGGCCGCATCGGCGCGCTGCCTACCCTGGTCGTCGAAGCGCGACCAGCTGGGGACGTAAACGCATTCGAGCAGCTCCCCATCCGCAAGCTGGGCGTACACCTCCCGCGCAGCCTGCGCCAGGCGCTCGAAGAGCCTCAAGCGGTTGACTGTCAGACGCGCGCCGTGGATAGCGCAGCTCTCGTCCCAGCTCTCGAAGAGCGCGCCGTCGTGCACCTCGTTCTTGATGAGGAGATTCCGCTGCTTGAGCGCGGCTTGGTAGTCGGCTTTGAGCGCCTGATAGTTACTCGAGAGCTGGCAGCCAAGCGCGTCGACCATGTCGCGTCTAAGCGATGAGGACGCTTTGACCAGCTGCAGATGGTCGGGGATGAACAAAACGCTGGGGCAGGTCCCTCGCACGGCAGATGCGGGCTTCCTCTTCCCGTTCACCTCGTAGCTGCGACGCCCGTCTGCCACCGTCATCTTGTGGAGGATATCGCGTTTGCCCTGCATGTCGACAAGCTGCGCCCTGATGCACGCAGCCTGCGCATCCCAGCTCACAAGCTGAGGCCATACAGGCTTCCTGAACGACTCCGCAGCCGTGAGCAGCTGCAAACCCTCGATGATATTGGTCTTGCCTACGGCGTTGGGCCCTGCAAACACCACGAGCCGGCCCAGGTCGGCCAGCTCGAGGCGAGAGTACCCGCGGTACTCGTCAAAGCGTATGTTGGCAACAGAGAGCGCCACACAAGCACCGGGTAGGCGCGGCTAGGCCAAGCGCACGGGCATGGCGAGGTACATGAAGCTGTCGTCTTTGGCCGCTTTGAGGATTCCGGGCTTGAGACTTGTCTGCAGCTCGATGACCACGTCGCCATCGACGCTGGTCAAGCCGTCGAGAAGGAACTGGTGGTTGAAGGCGATCTCCATGCTCTCGCCCTCCACCACTGCGGACAGAGCCGCCTTGGACGCGCCCACGTCCTGGGTCTTGGCGCTCACGGACACGCGCTGTTCGTCGATGTCGAAGGCGAAGCGCACGGGCGTATGCGCCTGGGCCAGCAGCGACACGCGCTTGACGCACGAGATGAGCTCTGCCGCGTCGAGGCGCACCTTGCATGCGCACTCCTTGGGCAGCAGCTGACGGTAGTTGGGATAGGTACCCTCGATCTTGCGGCTCACGAAGATGCATGCCCCGAACGAGAACACGACCTGGTTGTCCGAGAAGCCCACCTTGATAGTGTCGTAGCCGCTTGCGAGCTTGGCTACGTCTTCGAAGATGCGGCCGGGGATGATAGCGTTGAAAGGCTCGTAGGGGTCACCTGCGTCGATGACCATGTCGCCCACAGCCAAGCGGTAGCTGTCCGTTGCAACGAGGCGCACCTTGTCCTGCTCGACGCTGAAGAGGATGCCAGTGAGTATCGCGCGGCTCTCGTCGCGGCTCACGGCCTTGCCCACCTTCTTGACGACGTCTGCCAGCTTCTTGGTGGGAAGCACGACCTCCGTGCCAGCCTCGACCTGCGGGAAGTACGGGAAGTCCACCGGATTGAGCGTCGACAGCGTGAACGCGCTGTCCAAGCAGCTGATGATCACCTGCTCGCCGTCTGTGGTCACGCTCACGGCGGCATCGGGCAGCGACTTGACGATGTCGTTGAAGAGCTTGCCGGGGATGACGGTGCGCCCGGGATCGACCACATCGGCCACAACGGAGTGTTTGATCGAGATCTCGAGGTCCGTGGTCTGGAAGGTAACCGACGAATCCTCGGCGCTCACCAAAATGCCAGACAGGATAGGCAGCGTGGAGCGAGAGCTCATGCCTTTGGATACGATATTCAAAACCTCGTTGAGTTCGCTTTTGGCTATGTTGAACCTCATGTCATAAGCTCCTTGGTCTCGGGTTCTCGTGCCCCATGTTATGTATTAAATATTTTATATATACCTATAGTAATAGTAATAACGCAGGTGGAAATGTGGGCAAACCTGCTTATCCCCCGCTTGCAGCTCATGCTCCCGTCAACATCGTTGTTGATAAGGGCGCCGTTGCTCCACAAGCGCTTTTCCACCCTTTCCACTTCCCCACGGCCCGTCCACTGCTTCTCCACGAGTTTATCCCCATGGTGCGACACATGTTGTAGCGCAGGTTTGCTGTGGCATCTGTCACGATCGTTCCATGATCCTCGCCCGCAGCTCTTCGAGCTGGTCGTAGAGCAGGCGGTTGTTCTGCATGTCCTCCTCTATCTTCTTGTAGCTGTGCATGACCGTCGTATGGTCACGCCCGCCGAACTTCTTCCCTATGGTCATCAGGCTCTCGTTGGTCATGATGCGGCTCAGGTAGATGGCGATATGGCGCGGTTGCGTGATGCTCTTGGAGCGCTTGTTGCTCACGATATCCTCGTGCGAGATCTTGAAGTAGCGCTCGACCTCTGCTTGCACGGATGCGATGGTGACCTTGGCGTCTTCCATGTCCGGGAAGAAATCCTGCAGGATCTCCTGTGCTTCGTCGACGCTGATCTCCGGCTTGTGCGTGAGGTTCATGTTGCCCACCAGCCTTGTGATCGCGCCCTCCATTTCGCGGATATTGGTGCCTGCGCTTTGCGCCAGCCAGTTCAAGACATTTTCCGGGATGAGCCCGGTGAAGGTCGTGGATTGCTGCACGCGCTGGTAGGTGTTGCGGATGATGGCCAGGCGCGTCTCGTAGTCGGGCGGCTTGACGTCGACCAGCATGCCGCTGGCGAACCTCGAGCGCAGCCTCTCGTCCATGTCTATGTCCTTGGGGGCGCGGTCTGCCGATAAGACCACCTGCTTGTTCTGGTTGTACATTTCGTTGAAGATGTTGAAGAGCTGGTTGATCGTCTCGTCCTTGCCCTCCAAGTACTGCACGTCGTCGATGAGCAGAATGTCGACATGGTGGTACTTGGCATTGAAGCTTGCCCATTGGTTGCGCTGCGTTGCCTCGACGTAGTCGTTGAGGAAGTCGTTGGCGCTCACGTAGCGCGTTGCCATGTTGGGGTAGTTGTTCTGCACGTAGTTGGCGATGGCGACCAGCAGGTGCGTCTTACCCAAGCCGCTTTTGCCGTAGATGAACAGCGGGTTGTAGGCGGTGCCGGGCTGTTCGGCCACGGCGAGCGCCGCCCCGCGCGCGAACTTGTTGGACTCGCCCACGACGAAGGTCTCGAAGGTGCACTTGGAGAAGAGCGCCTCGTTGCCGGCGCGGCTCTGCCTTATCGCCTGCTGTATCTGGTCGGGCGTGCTTGCCTGCGGGGCGCTTGCCTGTTGCGCGGGCTGTGCTTGCCCCGGCAGGTCGCTCATCTGGACGAAGGTGCTGAGGAACGCGGGTTGCGAGCCGCCCTGCGGCGCCTGCTGCTGGGGCTGTATGGTTTGGCCTGAGCTCTCCTCGATAAAGGAGGGCACGGCGAACTGCCCGCTGCTCACCGCCGCGTTGCCCGCCTGCTGCTCTTGGGTGTAACCGGAGGGCTGTATAGGCTGAGTGGGCTGCACCGCCTGGGATGGCTGTGCTGCTTGTGTGGGCATGACCGCTGCTGTCTGGGCAGGGGCTTCGCTTGCCGGGTTGGATGCTATCTGCACGGTGTAGTTCACGCCGCTCACGCTCGCCGCTGCGGCAGAGATCTCACCCAGGTAGCTCATGCGTACCCAGCCTTCGACCTGCTCGTTGTTGGCGAGCAGGATGAACTGATCGCCAAAGACGCCCAGCGGATGGAGCTGCGGCAAGAAGAAGTTCTTGGGGTCTGTGGGTTGCACGCCGTCGAGGAGCATGGCTAGCGTTTTGCTCCAGAGCTCGTCTTTGTCCATGTGCTACACCTGCTCTCTCAAGACTTGCTGGCCAAGCTGTGTGAGGATGCGCTTGCCCTTATGCGAGGCGTCCGGCATGAGGTAGCCGGCCTGCTCGAGCTTCTCGAGCTTGCGGTACGCGGTCGTGCTCGCAAGCCCCAGCGAGTTCTTGACGTCCGTGGGCCCGATGCTTCCCTCTGTGGCCAGGATGAGGATGTCCGCTTCGTTTTCTGCCAGAGTGCTCACGCCTGCTGCCGGCTGCGTGGCCGGGGATGCATATGCCGGCATCGATGCGGATGCGCTTTGCGCGGGGTAAGCACCCTGTTGTATCGGCTGCATAGGGTTTTGCGTCTGCTGCCAGGTGCCCTGCCCAACCTGTGCCGTGTTTGCCTGCTGCATCCCCGCGCTTTGCGGCATCTGGGTGTAGCCCTGCATCGCCTGCGGGTTGGCTTGCGCGTACTGCGCCTGCTGCAGAGGCAGGCTCACCACGGGCGACTCCTGGTAGACGACGGGCCCGGGGTTCACGGCGTTGCGGTCGACGGCGATGGTCACCACCGCTCCGTCTTGGATGTTGTCCTCGATGACCAAGCGCCCGTTGGAGAACTTGAGGTACTCCTTGACCATGGGAAGCCCGCTTCCCACGCCGCGTATGTACTCCTTCATCTCGCTCGTCGCGCTTGAGAAGCCGGGGAGCTGGGCCCTGTCTTTGTTCTCGATACCCGGGCCCTGGTCGGCAAAGCGTATGGTGCAGCCATGGTCGAGGATGCTCACCGTGATCTCTTTGAACTGGGCATGGATAAAGTTCTCCGATACCTCGCGGATCACGGTGTAGGGGATCACGCCTCCCAACGCGAGCGCCATCTCATAGGTAGTCGATGCGATCTTATCTATATATGAGGCGATGTCTGACGGAGGTATCTCCACCATCCTTGGTGCGGAAAGGAGATCGTCATAAGCAGCGATCCTGGCTACCTGAGCTGCGGTTATGGGTGTGTTTTGCGGTGCCACCTTTCCTCCTTTCGTAAATTAGAGTGGAAACGAGTGTAGTTTTCCACAAAGAAATTCACAATCTTCTTTGCCGATTTTATCCGAAATAACCTGCACGTTTCAGTTTGTCCCATATTTTTTCACCGATGAATAATCGTTCTACCAGCGCTTTTTCAAGTTATTCACAAGACTTTCCACTCATGTTGAAAACCGTGGTGGAAAGCGGAATCTTTAGTGGAAAACAATGGAGAAAACTCAACTAACAGAGGCTTTATCTTGAGTTTGTATAAGGCTTGAACAGCACTTTTACACCTTTTCCTCATTCCCTTGTGGAAGAAAACGCCGGAATGGAAAACGGAAAGCTGTGGAGGAAAGCTTGATTCTGATTCAAGGGAGCAGATACACAGCGGAAAATTCTTTCCTCAGAGCCTTTCCTCTCATGGAAAAACGACGAATGCGAGTTGTTCACAAAGTTATCCCCACTAAAATTGCGTTGCGCACAGGGTTTTCCACTTTTTCCACAATTTTGGACTTTTTTGGAGAAATCTACTTGATTGGATAGGTGCGCAGTGCGTCTGAACAAATACGAACGTTTATCAGCTGAGTTGACTCCTTGACGCGCTGGGACCTCATAAATATAATTTTGGGGCTTATGTAAATACAAGGGGTTTAAGTTAGTCCCCCTAGGAGGAATGTTGTAATGAAACGTACTTATCAGCCTAATAAGCGTCGTCGCGCCAAGACCCACGGTTTCCGTGCCCGCATGGCAACCAAGGGCGGTCGCGCCGTTCTCAAGGCCCGCCGCGCCAAGGGCCGCAAGCGCCTCACTGTCTAAACAGCGGCAGCGCTTGGTTGGATAGCCCTTGAAGGGCACTGTCAAATCCAAGGATGACATGGAGCGCCTCTTCCGTGAGGGGAGGCGCTCTTCTTCGTATTTGCTGAGCGTCCTGTGCTTACCTTCTCCTGCTGGTTGCACGCCATCCGGTAGGCTCGGGTTCATCGCGGGAAAGAAGCTCGGCGTCGCACCTTACCGCTGTCGCTGCAAGCGCGTTATGCGAGCAGCGGCTGCCCAGCTGGGTGCGCCTTGGCCAGGAGTGGACGTTGTTTTCATCGCTCGGCATAAAACCGGGCATGCGAACCATGAAAAACTGGTCAAGGAGATGGGCAAGTGCCTGCTCAACCTTGGAGTGATTGGCAGTGAGTGAGGAGCATCGGTCTTGTTCGCACAGGGATGACCCTGTTGCTTTCAAGCCCGAGGACCTCTATGGAGCGCAGACCTGCGACGTTGGGAAGCAAGGGGAATCTGGTTTCCTTGGCTCGCTTGCCGCTCTGCCCAAAAAAGGCTTCATCAGGTTCGTGAGGTTCTACCAGTGCGCGATATCGCCGCTGTTTCCCAGGACCTGCCGCTTTGTGCCCAGCTGTTCGCAGTACGCTGTTGTCGCTGTCGAGCGTTACGGGTTTCTCAAAGGTGGCTGGCTTGCTGTAAAGAGGCTCGTCAAATGCGGCCCCTGGCATCCGGGTGGTTACGACCCGGTCCCTTAGTGAGATATGTTGGCTTTGGCGTCATGCCCTAGCTGAGAGGAAAGACAAATGTGGGATGGAATTCTTAACGGGTGCGCTTGGCTGCTCTACCAGCTTGCGCAGCTCGTAGGTGACTGGGGTTTGGCGATCATCATCGTCACGTTCGTCATCCGCCTGGTGCTTTTCCCGCTTCAGGCAAAGCAGTACCGCTCTTCCTTCGCTATGAAGGAGATGCAGCCCAAGATCGCCAAAATCCAAGAGAAGTACGCTGGGGACCAGCAGAAGATCTCTGAGGAGACTATGAAGGTCTATGCGGATATCGGGTTCAACCCGCTGGCCGGCTGCGTCCCCATGCTTATCCAGATGCCCATTTTCATCATCTTGTTCCAGACGCTGCGTTGGAAGCTCGTGGATCTTGCCAATCAGGGCAACGTCATCAGTTTCTTCCATATCCTGCCTGATCTGACGCTTACCGTCCCCGAGGCAAGCTTCAGTATCCCCTACTGCGTCTTCGCCGTGTTCTTCATCGTTTTGTCTGTTGGGCCCATGGGTTACCAGCTCATCAAGCAGAACGCCAACCCGCAGTCGGAGTCCATGAACTGGATGATGCTCATCTTCTTTGGTTTGATGTTCATCTACATGGCATGGATTTCCCCTGCTGGCGTTATCTTGTACTGGGCTTTGTCCTCCGGTTTTGGTTTTGTCCAGCAGATCATCACCAACCGCAAGCTCGAGCGCAACAAAGAGGAAGAGCAGGCCGAGAAGAACATCCCTCAGCCTCTTGATATCGAGGTCGAGCGCAAGCCCAAGAAGAAGCGTCCTCATAAATCCCGTTAGTCTCTCGCTTTAAACATATTGGTAAAAGGCACCCGCTCAGGTGCCTTTTCTTTTGTCCTTGCGCCTTGCAAAAACCTGAAAGTCCTTCATTATCTTTAAGTACGTTTGTAGCCGGATGCGTCTCGAACATTCCGCATAGACCGACGGCAATCTTTTGGGATATAGGAGGGCGCAATGCCTGAAGAGGAGATTCTCGAAGAGGAGACCCCTGTGAAAAGCACAGAGGTTCAAGATGATCAGGACCGTGAGTTTACCGATGAAGAGCTCGATCTTGTCGCCGATACTGCTATCGACACCTTGAGGACGCTCTTGGGTTTCTACGATGTCCACGGTGCAGAGATCAACGAGTATGAAGGCGATGAAGGCGAGATTATCCTCGATATCGTCGGCGGCGATGATCTTGCTATCCTCATTGGCCGCCGTGGCCGCACACTCGATTCTTTGCAGACTATGCTCACTGCGATTAGCTTCCACAAGCTCGGGTTCCGCTATCCGGTAACGGTTGATATCGAGAGCTATAAGCATCGCCAGCGTCAAAAGCTCGAGGCGATGGCCTCCTCTGCTGCTTCTCGTGCATATCGCCAGGATAGAGAGGTGAAGCTTCGTCCAATGAATCCTTATGAGCGTCGCTTGATCCATATGTACCTACGTGATGATGACCGTGTTGAGACCTTCTCTGAGGGTGTTGATCCCGGTCGTTATGTTGTTGTTCGTCCTTTGTAATTTCTTACAAGGTAATTTGACTGGGGTTTCACGTGAAACAGACCGATTCTAAAAGGGCCGCATTAGATGCGGCCCTTGGTCGCTTGGGTCTTGATTTTGACCTGACGACAAAAGATATGCTCCTTGATTATCTCGATCTCGTTGTCGAGAAGAACAAAGTTCTGAACCTTACTCGCATTACCTCTTTTGAGGATGCTGTTGTTCTGCACCTTGAGGACTCTCTTTCTGTATACAAGGATTTCAGACAAACATCCGGTGATTATCTTGATATTGGTACCGGAGCTGGCTTTCCTGGTATCCCTTTGGGAATCACCACGGAGCGTCATGGAGTCTTACTTGATTCTGTAAAAAAGAAAGCTGTAGCAGTCCAAGGGTTTATCGACCAACTGGGTTTATCTAATCGTCTACAGGCTACAGGTATGCGATCTGAAGAGCTCGCCCAAGAGCGTCCTGGCTCCTTTGGTGTGGTTACTGCTCGAGCTGTATCTTCGCTTCCTGCCGTTGAAGAGCTTGCGGCACCTCTGCTTTGCAAAGATGGGTATCTTATTGCTATGCGCGGAGTTGATACCCAAGAGGATATTGATACAGCTAATAAGGCAGCAGCTTTGCTTGGATTGAAGCTAATCGAGCGCAGAGAGTTCACTATTGGTGAGAACAGGGATTATATGCGATCTATTTGTGTATTCCAAAAGGTGGCTAAACCTAAGATTAAGCTCCCTAGACATCCTGGGTATGCTTCTAAAAAACCTCTTGTTTAGCGAAATTACGTAAGATTTACTCAAATATAGAGATGTATGTAAGGATGAGGCGCTCAGTATCTCATCCTTTTCCTTTAGATCGATAACCTGGAGATATAAGCTTGATTTTCTTATCAAGTTCGTTGTTATCGGTGATTATGCGACTTTTGCAACTGTAGACGGAGATATGTATGTACTAAATGGCTCTCTTCTGCTCTGTGCGGGGTAATCTCCGCGAGTATTCCTGTTTCTCCTTTAATCGTGAATAATCGATTATTCACTTGGTGACTTGCAGTTCGATAAGCTAGGCTCCCTGGCTCCCTGGCTCCCTGGCTCCCTGGCTCCCTGGCTCCCT
>CAVCDT010000028.1:0-1436 GCA_963600995.1 Akkermansia muciniphila
CCGTGGTCATGATGTTGCTGAGCGGCATGAGGCTGCGGCGCATGATGAAGTAGGTCCCCAACGCCGTGAGCAGGGCGATCGCGGCGGTTCCCACGCCCGCCATGAGGCGCGACTTCTGCATCACCCACTCCACGTCCTGCATGTCCGTGATGCTGCGGATGTGGACCTCGCCGTAGCCTTTCAGCTGGTAAATATCATCGTAGATGATCCAGCTGCCGGAATATTGCATTTGGCCGGGGGTGTAGGGCACGTTGTCGATGCTGGCGTCCGGCACGTAGCCGCACAGGAAACGCCCGTTCTTGCCGTACACGGCGGAATAGATGCCGTCCTCGACGAAGACGGAATCCTCCGCATAGACGGCCTTGCCGTCCACCACCAGCTCCGAGAGCACCTGCGAGCACATGCTCTGCAGATCGTCTTGCGCGTTGTCCCAGCTGATGCGCTCCACGTTGCCCACGATGCCGAAGAGCACCACGGCGGCCAGCACGGTGCTGAACACCGTGGTCATGAGGCAGGTCTTTATCTTGACGCTGACGCGCACCGGGCGTTAGTCCTCGCGCAGGGTGTAGCCCATGCCGCGCACCGTGCGGATGAGCTTTTGCTCGTGGCCCTCGTCCAGCTTGCGGCGCAGGTAGCGCACGTACACGTCCACGATGTTGCTGTCGCCCATGTAATCGTAGCCCCACACGCTGTGCCCGATCTTCTCGCGCGAGAGCACGTTGCCCTTGTTGCGGATGAGGCACTCCAGGATGGAGAACTCCCTGCCGGAGAGGCTGACTTCCTTGCCCGCGCGGGTCACGCGGCGCGTGTCCAGGTTGACCGTGAGGTCCGCGCAGGTGCAGATGTTGTCGACCATGCCGCTGCCGCGTCGCATGATCACGCGCAGGCGCGCCAGCAGCTCGTTGAAGCTGAAGGGTTTGGTGAGGTAGTCGTCCGCGCCGGCGTCGAGGCCCTTCACCCGCTCTTGCACGGAGTTGAGCGCCGTGAGGAAGAGCACCGGCGTGGGGGTTTTCTCGTGCGAGCGCAGGTGCTTGAGCACGATGTAGCCGTCCGCGCCGGGCAGCATGATGTCCAAGATGATGGCGTCGTATTCGCTGCAATCGATGTAGGCCATGGCTTCCGAGCCGGTGAGGCAGCTGTCCACGTTGTAGCCGGCGTCCGTAAGGCGATGCGTCAAAAGCTCGTTGAGCTCGGGCTCGTCTTCTGCAAGCAACAGATGCATGGTCGTCTCCTTCCACCGGGACCCGCGCAAGGCCCGCCCGTCGTTATTGCGTTTAGTGTAAAAAATGCGATTTAAGCAAAGATTAAAACGCTGACCTGCGCAAATGCAAGTAATTTTGCCGAATATGCGCCCGCATCGCCGCCCGGGCGTGCCGTACAATACACGCACACGTCAATCCGCAACAGCAAGGACCCCTCATGGCTTCTTTCGATTT
>CAVCDT010000028.1:1446-11989 GCA_963600995.1 Akkermansia muciniphila
GCAAAAAGTCAACGGCATCAACGTGCACAAATACGGCGCGCATATCTTCCACACCAGCGACAAGCGCGTGTGGGAGTACGTCAACCGCTTCGCCGAGTTCAACAACTACGTCAACAGCCCCGTGGCCAAGTTCCACGACGAGCTCTACAACCTGCCCTTCAACATGAACACCTTCTCCAAGATGTGGAACATCTCCACACCTGTGCAGGCGCAAGCGATCATCGAGGAGCAGAAGGCGCAGGCGGCCATCGAGGGCGAGCCCAAGAACCTCGAGGAGCAGGCTATGAGCCTGGTGGGCCGCGACATCTTCACCAAGCTCATCAAAGAGTACACGGAGAAGCAGTGGGGCCGCGACTGCAAGGAGCTGCCGGCCAGCATCATCCGCCGTCTGCCCGTGCGCTTCACCTATGACAACAACTACTTCAACGACCGCTTCCAGGGCATCCCCATGGGCGGCTACACCAAGATGCTCGCCGCGATGCTCGACGGCATCGAGGTGCACATTTCGACCGAGTATCGCGAGCTCGCAGCCGCAGGCAGCGACACCTGGGGCCACGTGGTCTACACCGGGCCCGTGGACGAGTACTTCGACTTCAAGCTGGGGCAGCTCGAGTGGCGCACGGTGCGCTTCGAGACGGAGCTCATCGAGGGCGAGCCCAACTGGCAGGGAAACGCCGTGGTCAACTACACGAGCCACGATGTGCCCTTCACGCGCATCATCGAGCACAAGCACTTCGAGTTCGGGCGCGATGCGCAGGGCAACGAGCTACCGGACACGGTGATAAGCCGCGAGTACTCGAGCGCCTGGAAACCCGGCGACGAGCCCTACTATCCCGTCAACGACGACCGCAACAACGCGCTTTACGCACACTACGAAGCTCTCGCCTCAGCCGAGGAGGGCGTAACCTTCGGCGGCAGGCTGGGTGTGTATAGGTACAAGTACTACGACATGGCCCCCTGCATCAAGGCGGCGCTCGAGCTGGCAGCAGGGTTTTTGGCTTAATCGGCTTGCTGACGGCAGCCGCATTGCGCTGTGGCAAGCCGCCGTTATCGGCAGCAGAGGATACGGATGAGGCTCGGCTTTTAATCGTCGCTTAAGGACGATATTTTAAATTGCGAAGCTAGGGTATAAGGTGAAGGGGATTTCGAGCAGCAGCGCAAGAGCCGCTCTCGCATCCCATCGGGCCGTTTGCCAAGCGGCCCAGTAAGGAGCCAGGCCATGCATCTACTCATCGCCGAAGACGAACCCCAGCTCAACGCGACGCTTGCCAAGCGCCTGCGCGAGGAAGGCTATGTGGTCGACAGCTGCCTGGATGGCAAGGAGGCCATGGACTACCTTGCATGCTCGTGCTACGACGCCGTCATCTTGGACATCATGATGCCCAAGGCCAACGGCTACGAGGTCTTGAAGTACCTGCGCTCCAAGGAGGACTACCCCACCCCGGTACTCTTCCTCACTGCGCTTGACGGCATCGAAGAGCGCGTGAAGGGCCTCGATGCCGGTGCAGACGATTACCTGGTCAAGCCCTTTGCCTTCGAGGAGCTGCTCGCGCGCCTACGCGTTGTCATGCGCCGCAGCAGCGGGTTGGTCGACAACGTCGTGACCGTAGGCGACCTGTCGATGAACCTCGACACGCACGTCGTCACGCGCGCTGGCAAGGAGGTCGAGCTTTCTGCCAAGGAGTTCTCCATCCTCGAATGCCTTATGCGCAACAAGGGCACGGTCCTGTCGCGCGAGAGGATCGGCTCGAGCGTGTGGGGCTACGACTACATGGGCGATTCCAACATCGTAGACGTCTACGTGCGCTATCTGCGCAAGAAGCTTGACGAGGGATATGACACCAAGCTCATCCGCACGGTGCGCGGCGTGGGTTACTGCGTCCGGGAAGACTAGTGCGCTCGCTTAGCGTAAAGACCAAGATCGCGCTCGTCGTCACCGTCGTGACCGTTGCCGTGGTATCTGCCGTGTTGGTGCTGATGCTCGGCGCGGTAGACAGGGCAAACGACGAGTCGATCGAGTCCAAGCTCTATGCCGCCAGCGCATCTGTGGAGTCGTCGCTTGTGGTCGACGACGGGGTGCTGCTCTCGCAAGACGAGGACGTCTTCGTCAACAAGGGGACCTTCAGCGCGGTATACGACGGCAAGGGGCATTTCCTATGCGGGCACATGCCCACGGCCAAGCTCGACAAGATCGAGTTCGAGGAGGGCGAGCTGCACCGCTATCAGTCGTGGGCCGTGCTCGACGTGAGCGTCGACGTAAGCGGCTACGGCAAGGTTTACGTGCGCAGCGTGGCTGACGCCAAGACGACGGCGGGCTTCGTGGCCTTGCTCAAGAAACTCGCCGCCGTGGCGCTCATCTGCACTGCACTGCTGGTGGTGATCGTGGTCATGCTCGTCTTGCGGCGCTTCTTCAGGCCGGTCGAGCGCATGACGCAAACGGCGCAGCGCATCGCATCCGGCACGGACCTAAGCGAGCGCATCGAGCTGGGCAAATCCAAAGACGAGTTCTACAGGCTGGGCGTGAGCTTCAACGAGATGATGGACCGGCTCGAGGATTCGTTCGAGAAAGAGCGGCGCTTCTCGAGCAACGCCTCGCATGAGCTGCGCACGCCCATCAGCGTCATCCTCAGCGAGAGCGAGATGGCCCTGGGCGAGGAGCGCACGCGGCAGGAGCGCGAGGAGTCGCTGCTTAAGATCCATGCGCAGGCGGCGCATATGAGCGCGCTGGTCAACCAACTGCTCATGCTCGCACGCGCCGATAGGGGCGATGTCAGCATCAGCATGGAGGATGTCGACCTAAGCGAGCTCATGGAGCTCGTGTGCGAGACCGCAAGCGAGCTTGGCGCAGAGAAGAACATTGCCGTCCGCGCAGATATCCAGCCGGACGTTCACGTGATGGGTGATACGGGGCTTCTCATGCGCATGGTGCTCAACCTGCTCGAGAACGCCGTGCGCTACGGTGTCCAGGACGGCCATATCGAGGTCTCGCTCACCGTAGGCGAGGGCGAGGCCGTCGGCGTCGTCGCCGACGACGGCATCGGCATTGCCAAAGAGGACCTCCCGCATATCTGGGAGCGCTTCTACCAGGCAGATAGCGCTCGTAGCGGCGTCGATCGCGGTAGCGGCCTGGGTCTGTCGATGGTCGTCTTCGCCGTCAAGAGCCACAGCGGCAGCATCGACTGCACAAGCGATTTGGGAGAGGGAAGCACCTTCAGCTTCAGGTTCCCCTTGGCGCAAGGCGCCAGCTTAACAGCGCTTTAATCGCGAGCGCGTACGCTGGACTCATGTTGGAGGCGGCGACCTGAGTCGCCGCTGTCTACGGGAGAGGGGGTGCCGATGAGACGCAAGATCATTCTGCTTGGCGCGAGCGCGCTTGCGGCCATGGCGCTCAGCGGCGCCCTTGCCAGCACAGCGCTTGCGGCAACCAGACCCCCTGTCTACTATCAGGCAAACCCCGATAGCGCTGTGCAGCCGCCTGCCAAAGCGGGCAGTGCCGGGTTTATCGGCAAGAAGGCGGCGCGCAGGATCGCGTTGCGGGACGCAGGGTGTAAGAAGAGGAACTGCTCCGGCATCAGCATCGCACTCCGCGGCAGGGCCGGCAAAAAGGTCTACCAGGTGAACTTCACCTTCAAGCGCAAGCTCCGCTACCACTACACCCTCAATGCCTCAAACGGCAGCATCGTCTCGTATTACACCAAGGTCGTCTAGGGCCGCCTGCTTGTCTGCGGGCTTTGGCTGCCTCAGACGCGTTGCGAGCACAGCGAAGCGAGCGGGGCGCCACTGCGATCGCCAGCTGCGCATCGCAAGCTGGCGGCTGTCCGCATCGTCGCGGGCAGCGCGCCTTCCCAGCGCTATTTCTTGAGGCTGCCCCAGCCCTCTTTGTTGACTTGGCGAGCACGGGCCAAGGCCAGCGCGTCATCGGGGACGTCGCTGGTGATGCAGCTGCCGGCGCCCACCAAGGCGCCGCTGCCGATGCTCACCGGTGCGACCATCATGGTGTCGCTGCCGATGAAGGTGTCGTCGCCGATGACCGTCTTGTGCTTGTCCTTGCCGTCGTAGTTGCAGGTGATCGAGCCCGCGCCGATGTTGACGCCGCTGCCCATCTCGCAATCGCCGATGTAGCTCAGGTGCGGCACCTTGCTGCCCTCGCCGATGCGCGATTTCTTGATCTCGACGTGAGTGCCGGCCTTGGCGTTGCGGCACAGGTAGGTGCCCTGGCGCAAGTACGCGCGCGGGCCGCAGGTGACGCCCTCTTCCAGCGTGGCCTCGATGGCGACGGTCTCATCGAGCGTGCAGCCGCTGGCGACGGTGCAGCTGGTGAGGCGGCTGTTGGGGCCGATCAAACAGTCGCTGCCGATGCTCGTGTCGCCCCACAGCATGGTCTGAGGTAGAAGCTCGCAGTCACAGCCCAAGGTGACGTCCGGCCCGATCCACACGCTTGCGGGGTCGAGCATGGTGACGCCTTGGTCGAGCCAGTGCTCGTTGATGCGCTGCTGTGCGACTTTGGTCGCAAACGCGAGCTGGCGCCGCGAGTTGATACCCAGGCACTCAGCGTCGTCTTGCACCACGTAGCCGGCGACCTTGAGGCCGTCCGACACCATGAGCCCTAGGATATCTGTGAGGTAGTACTCGCCTTGGGCGTTGTTGGTGGTGAGGCGGCCCAGGCGCTCGAGCAGGGCCTGCGCATCAAAGCAGTAGACGCCGGAGTTGCACTCGCGGATCTTGAGCTGGCCGGGATTGCAGTCCTTTTGCTCGACGATGCCCGTGACCTGCCCGTTGCCGTTGTCCGCGCGCACGATGCGCCCGTAGCCGGTGGGGTCTTGGGGCATCATGGTCATAACGGTGCAGCTTGCCGCCTCGCTTTCATGGAAGTCTACAAGCGACGCGATGGTCTGGGGGCGGATGAGGGGGCTGTCTCCGCACAAGACGACGATGTTGCCCGTGTAGCCCTCGAACTTATCGGCTGCGCACATGACGGTGTGGCCCGTGCCGAGCATCTCGAGCTGGTAGCTGATGACGCAGTCGCCGAGCACTGGCTCGACGAGCTCCTTGCCTGTGCCGATGACGGCATGTACTTCCTCGCAGCCTGCGGCTTTTGCAGCATCGACCACCCAGCGCACGAGCGGTTTGCCCAAAAGCTCGTGCAGAACCTTGGGTTTTGCGGATTTCATACGGGTGCCGGCACCTGCGGCCAAGATCAAAGCCTTCGCGTTCATATATCCAGCCTTTCGCGTGCAACAAAAAAGCGGCGCAACGTGCGCCGCTTGATGAGCGGATGGCTGGGGCAGAGGGATTCGAACCCCCATAGGCGGCACCAAAAACCGCAGTCCTGCCATTGGACGATGCCCCAGTGCGGTGAACTCAACGCATTATATAGGAAACTTCCGCAATTCAGCCCCTCGTCTTCAAGCTCGTTATTTGCATGCGCTACCGTGGCCCGCGGCTTGGCGCTCGCATCCCGCCGTGACTGCCGTGACTGGCGGGGCGTCTCTCCGCTCGCCAGATGTTTCACCGGGTATTCAAATCGAAATAGCTTCGAAACAGCCTCGCAATGCGGCGCTTATACCTTGGGGTCAACATCAAGGCGCATGCCGGCCGCACCCACCCACCCCTGGTCAGCCGGCGCTTCGCGCACCCCGATCACGAAAGGGGGCCTGCTATGGAGGACCTTGTCGCGCATACCGCGCGCATCAACAAAGAGCTTGCGCGCTGGGGCGTCAAGTTCGGCATCTACAAGAACGGCGCGTTCAACGAGCGCTTGTTCCCCTTCGATGCCATCCCGCGAACCATCGGCAAGGACGAGTGGGAGCATCTCTCTGCCGGGTTAACGCAGCGCGTCCGCGCGCTCAACGCCTTCTTGGCCGACATCTACTCCAAGCGCGCCATCATCAGCGACGGCGTCGTGCCCCAGGAGTTCGTCTTCTCGTGTCCGGGTTGGCTGGCGCAATGCGACGGCATCGTTCCCCCTAAGGGCATCTACTCGCATATATCCGGCATCGACCTGGTCAAGGGCAAGGACGGGACCTGGTATGTGCTCGAGGACAACCTGCGCATCCCCAGCGGCGCCAGCTACCCGCTCATCGCGCGCAGCATCACGCGCCGCTGCAGCCCCAGCACCTTCCAAAAGACCTCGCTTGTGGACAACCGCAACTACAAGACGATGCTCAAGCAGGTGATGGACCACGTCAACTGCGGCGGGGCCAACGTCGTGTTCACGCCCGGGCGCTACAACGCCGCGTACTTCGAGCACAGCTACCTGGCCGAGCAGATCGGCGCCTCGCTTGCGGAGTGCGGCGATCTCTTCGTCTGCGGCGACAAGCTCTACCTGCGCGGCTACAGCGGCGACGTGCGCGTGGGCGCCCTGTACCGCCGTATATCGGACGAGTACTTGGACCCCACCTGCTTCTTGCCGGAAAGCGTCATCGGCATCCCCAATCTCATGGCCGCCTACCGCGCGGGCAATGTGGCCATCATCAACGCACCTGGCAACGGCGCGGCCGATGACAAGGGCCTGTACTACTTCGTCCCCAAGATGGTCGAATACTACCTGCACGAGGAGCCCCTCCTCAAAAACGCCCCCGCCTACCTGCCCATGTACCCCGACGACCTGGCCTACACGCTCGAACATCTCGACTCGCTCGTCATCAAGGACACGGCTGAGGCCGGCGGCTACGGCGTGCTCTTCGGCGAGAACCTGAGCGCAGAGGAGCTCGCGGATATGGCCCAGCGCATCAAGGACGAGCCGCGCCGATGGATCGCCCAGGAGGTCGTCGACTTCGAGGAGCTGCCGGTCCTGATCGACGGGGAGATCGTCAAGCGCAAGGCGGACCTGCGTGCCTTCGTCCTCACCGACGGCACCGTCGAGGCCTGGCCCAGCGGGCTTACGCGCTATGCGCGCGAGGAGGGCAACGCAATCGTCAACTCGTCTCAAGGAGGAGGCTTCAAGGACACATGGGTATTCAGCGACTAAGCAAGGAGAACCGCCTCTACTGGCTGGGGCGCTATACAGAGCGCGCTCTCTTCACCATCGAGTTCGTGAGCGCGGCATGGGACGACTCCCTCGACGGCAAGGCGGTCGACTACCAGGACTGGTGCGCCCGCCTGCAGATTCCGTGCGAGTACGCCAACGCGGAGGAGTTCTTGGAGAGCTATCTCTTCGATGCAGACAACCCCAACTCCGTGCCGTCGAGCATCAACCGCTCATTCGACAACGGCGTGGTGCTGCGCGAGGTCATCACCTCGCAGGCCCTGAGCTACCTGCAGCTTGCCAAGAACGTGATGGACTCTGCGCGCGAGCAGGACGCCCCTGCGCTCGAGCTGCAGCAGGTGCGCGACTACCTCATGGCCTTCAGGGGCTGCGCAAACGAGAGCATCGACGACGAGTCGAGCCGCAATACGCTCAAGGCCGGCATCACCGTCGAGCGCATGGATATGATGCTCAGGCTGGACCTGAACCTGGACAAGCTCTCTGCCGAGTACGAGCGCCTTACCGGGCGCTTGCGCCGGACGCATCTGGCGCGCGATGGTCAGCGCATGCAGCTTCTCGGGGGTTTGGTGAGCAGCCCCAACGTCGAGTCCAACAAGGCGATCATGCTCGACTGCGTCGAGAAGCTCTTGCTCGACGTCTAGGGCGCGCGTGTTGCGATGAAGCGTCTCGAGTTCAAGTTCTCGACCAAGGTCGAGTTCAGCAATCCGGTGTACGGGCACTCCTTCGTGCTGCGCTGCGTACCCGCTAGCGATGCACGCCAGCGTGTTGAGGCGAGCCTTGCCCTCGACCCACCGGCGCAGGTTTTCTGGCAGCGCGACGCCTTCGGCAACGTGCTCGCGGCGGGTGATATCCAGCCCGACCACAGCTCGTTCTCCTACGAGGTATCCGGGCACGCGACAGTCGACGGCAGCGTGCCGCTCGCGCAAGAGCCGCATGCGATGTATCGCTATCCCGGCCAGCTGAGCATCCCCAGCCCGGAGATGCTCGCCTTTGCCGATGCTCATGGTTTCGAGGGCGGCAAGGCGGGTGGGCTGCCGGGCGGCGAGGCTGTTGCCAGGGTGCGCGAGCTCGCCCATATCGTCAACGAGGCCCTGGAGTACGCGCCTGGAGCCACGCATGTGAGCACGAGCGCTGCCGCGGCTTTCGCACAGGGAAGCGGCGTCTGCCAGGACTATGCGCAGATCATGGTTTCCATCCTGCGCTATTGGGGCGTCCCCGCCCGCTATGCGAGCGGTCTCACCTTGGGTGAGGGCGCTACCCATGCCTGGGTCGAGGCGAGCATCGACGGCGCATGGCATGGGTTCGACCCGACGCGCGACCGCTGCGTTGACGACGACTACCTGGTGTTGGCTCGTGGCCGCGACTGGGCGGATTGTCCCATAGAGCGCGGCGTGTTCTTGGGAGTGGCCGACCAGCTGCAAACCGTTTTCATGAAAGTGATGGAGCAATGAAACTAGAAGTAGCCAGCGCGGAGCTTTTCGCCGACGAGCGCATCCGCATCTGGAAGAACCGCTTGGCGCCTGTAGGTGCTGGGGAGGACCTGCCGCGTGCGAGTATCGTGACGGGTATCCACGGCGACGAGCTCGAGGGCCAGTACGTCGCCTTCAAGCTCGCCAGCATCATCAGGTCGCACCCGGAGCACTTGCGCGGCATCGTCGACATCTACCCGGCGCTCAACCCTTGCGGCGTGTCGACCATCACGCGCGGCGTGCCCTTGTTCGACCTCGATATGAACCGCGTGTTCCCCGGTTGCGAGGATGCCTCGCTTACCGAGCATCTGGCGCGCAAGATCGTCGACGACATCGCCGGCTCGTGCTTGGCGTTCGATATCCACGCGAGCAACCTCTTCTTGCGCGAGCTGCCGCAGATCCGCATCAACGAGATAACGGCAGAGCGCCTGGTGCCGCTTGCGCGCAAGGCCAATATCGACTTCATCTGGGTGCACTCGGCCGCGACGGTCCTGCAGTCCACCTTGGCCTACAGCCTCAACGAGATAGGCGTCCCCTGCTTGGTAGTCGAGATGGGCGTCGGAATGCGCATTACCGAGGAGTACGGCGACGCGCTGTGCGACGGCATCCTCAACCTGCTGGCAGACCAGGGGATCTGGACGGGACCGTGTCCGCAGGACATCAAGGAACCCATCGTGTCGACCGACGGCAAGGTCTCCTTCATCAACGCCGACGCGGCGGGCATCTTCTTGCCGGCGGTGCGCCATAACAACATGGTCGCGGCGGGCGAGGAGCTGGGTATCATCGCCGATGCGATGACCGGCGACATCAAGCAGCGCGTCGTGAGCCCGGCAGACGGCTTGCTGTTCACCTTGCGCGAGTACCCTGTGGTCACGCCCGGCTCGCTTATCGCCCGTATCCTGGGAGGCTTGCAATGAGAGAAGAGAACATCTTCGGTATAGATATGCCCTATCGCGGGCGCTTGGACATCAAGGGCTTCAGCTTTGGCGAGGGCGAGGACGCGGTATGCGTGGTGGGAGCGCTGCGCGGCGATGAGGTGCAGCAGATGTACATATGCTCGCTGCTGGTGCATCGCCTGGGGCGCCTCGAGACGCGCGGCGGCATCGTGCCGGGCAAGCGCATCCTGGTCATCCCCTGCGCCAATCATATATCGATGAACGTGGGCAAGCGCTTCTGGACGATGGACAACACGGATATCAACCGCATGTTTCCCGGCTACGACCAGGGAGAGACGACGCAGCGCATCGCAGCGGGCATCTTCAAGGCGGTGCAGGGCTTCAAGTACGGCGTGCAGCTGGCGAGCTTCCATGCAGCGGGTGACTTCCTGCCGCATGTACGTGTGATGAACGCCCCTGGCCCTGGCATCGACAATGCGACGAGCTTTGGCATGCGCTACGTGATGACGCATGAGCCCGATCCCTTCGATACGACGACGCTCAACTACAATTGGCGCTTATGGGATACGGATGCGTACTCGCTGTACGCGGGAAAGACCGATGACATCGACGAGGAGAGCGCTCAGGAGGCATTGCGCGGTATATTGCGTTTCTTGAACAGCGTGGGCGCCATCGACTACAACTGCCATCTGGGCTATCGCTCGACGGTGATGGATGACGGCGAGCTGGTTGTGGCCCATACCTCGCGCGGCGGCATAATCCGCAGCCTGGTCAAGCCCGGCGATGTGATCAGCCGCGGGGAGGTGGGTGCGCAGGTCATCGACCCCTATACCGGCAACGTGATCGACGAGGTGCGCGCCCCGGCAGGCGGCGTGGTGTTCTTCACGTGCAAGGGCCCGCTGGTGACCGAGCACACGCTCGTCTTCATGGTGATAGCGCGCAAGAAGCAGCATTAGGCGCCCCGCCCTCCCTCTGCGCGGTCTCGGGCTGTGCAGCTATGAGCTGTGCACGGGTTGCCGCTGCGCGGCGGAATAGCCCGCTGCGTGCGTGTGGCGCGGAGTGCACTGCGGGTACAATTGGCCATTATGAAGAGGCTTGTCAGACAGATGCTGAGGTTTGCCGCCGTGGGCTTGAGCGCCTTCGCCATCGACTACGCCCTCTTCTTGGTCTTGCACCTAGTGGGCGTGCCC
>CAVCDT010000028.1:11999-19437 GCA_963600995.1 Akkermansia muciniphila
GTGGCAAACATCGCCAGCTACACTATCTCGACGGTCTATAACTTCGTGCTGAGCATGCGCTTTGTCTTCTCGGGCAAGGCGTCGCAGACGCGTGCGCAGCAGCTGGGGATATTCCTGGGGCTCAGCGCCGTCGGCCTGGTGCTCAACGAGCTGTATCTCTATCTCCTTGTCACCTATCTGGGTATCCTGCCAGCGATCTCCAAGGTGGTCGCCACCTTCTTGGTGACGATCTTCAACTTCGTCACCCGCAAGTTCTTCTTGGAGGACCGTGGCAAGAGCCTGTCTTGCAAAGACGATGGCGACTTGGGTGCTGCTCTCGAGGAGGGCGGCCGCGATGTCGAGGCCATCTTGCGCGAGCAGGTGGGCATGGTCACAGGCAAGCGCAAGTTCAAGATCCTGTAAGGCACGGCATTCGCGTCGGACGGCAGCCTGCGTCACTTGCGGCATAGGGCGTTTTTGCCGCGCGCAGTGCGCTAAAATCATCAGAACACCGCGCAAGCGGGTGAAACGCACTTCGAGCATGAGCCTACAGGAGCAAAGCACATGGAAATGACTAAGACGATGATGATCTTCAGCGGTTCGGTGAACCATGCCCTGGCCGAGGAGATCGCAGGCGAGCTTAACGTCAACCTCTCCAACATCAAGCTGGAGAAGTTCGCCAACGGCGAGATCTACACCCGCTATCTCGAGTCCATCCGCGGCAAAGAGGTCTTCTTGGTGCAGTCGGTCTGCGCCGGCAACGGCTTCGACGTCAACGACGCCCTGATGGAGCTCCTCATCATGATCGATGCTGCGAAGCGCGCCTCTGCCCGCCATATCTCCGCCGTTATCCCCCATTACGGCTACGCCCGCCAGGATCGCAAGGCCGCCCCGCGCGAGCCGATTACCGCCAAGCTCGTGGCAGACCTGCTTACCGTGGCTGGCGCAGACAACGTCATCGCGCTCGACTTGCACCAGGACGCCATCCAGGGCTTCCTCGACATCCCCGTCAACCACATGACCGCCATGCCCATCTTCGTCGACTACTTCAAGCAGAAGGGCTTTACCTCCGAGGAGCTGTGCGTCGTGTCCCCGGACGTGGGCCGCGCCAAGGCTGCCAAGAAGTTCTCGCAGATGCTCGAGTGCGACATCGCGATCATGCACAAGGACCGCCCCAAGCACAATCAAGCAGAGATCACGGCGCTTATCGGCGACGTCACCGATAAGGTCTGTATCCTCAACGACGATATGATCGACACCGCCGGCACGCTGTGCGCAGCTGCCGCAACCTTGCAGGCGCGCGGCGCCAAGGCCGTCTACGCCTGCGCTACCCATGGCATCTTCTCCGGCCCTGCTTTCGACCGCATCGAGAACTCCTGCTTCGAGGAGGTCGTCGTCACCAACGCCGTTCCCGTGCCGCTGGAGCGTCAGACGGGCAAGATCAAGGTGCTCTCCATCGCTCCGCTCTTCGCTCGCACTATCAACGCCGTCTTCGCCAACGGCTCCGTCGCGGGGATCTTCGCCTAATGGGTGTCAAGCTCATCGTGGGCTTGGGCAATCCGGGCGCCCAGTACGAGGCCACGCGCCACAACGCCGGCTTCATGGCTATCGACAAGCTGGCCGAGGAGCTGCGTGCTACCTACTGGAAAAGCGAGCTCGGGGCGCTTGCGGCGCATGTCAAGTACAAGGGCGAGGAGCTTATCCTGGCCAAGCCGCAGAGCTTCATGAACACGAGCGGCGGCCCTGTCTCGAAGATTGCCGCTGCCCATAAGATCAAGCCCGAAGAGATCGTCGTCATTCACGACGAGCTCGACCTGCCCTGCGGCACGGTGCGCGTCAAGGTCGGCGGCGGCCATGGCGGCCACAACGGCCTGCGCTCCATCCATGACAAGCTCGGTAGCAACGCCTACACGCGCGTGCGCGTGGGCATCGACCACCCGCCTGGACGCAAGCCCGTCGCAGATTACGTCTTGTCGAGCCCTAAGGGAGCAGAGCTCGAGGACTTCCAGGCGGCTATAGGCGTCGCGGCGGATGCTGCGCTCTCGATACTCAACCAGGGCGCGGTTATGACGATGAACCGCTTCAACTAACTTGGGCAAGCGGGCCCGCAAAGGCATGTTGCTGCAGGCGATGTGCTTTTGCGGGCCTGTACGTTTGGGTGTTTTCGTCAAGCGCGTGCAGCGCCGCCCAAGGGGTATCCTGCTGCAAAACCGCTGCTAGAAGCCCTAAACGTTCACCCGTCACGGGTGATTTTCCCTTGACCTGGGTAGGTTTGTTTAAAGAGTGCGACACGACTTGGTAAACTCGCACGTGCTATAAAAGCTAGTGCGCCAAAACGCAGGCGCGCTGTCCCATATCTGCAAGCTGCTTGGAGTTAGCGCATGAACAAGAAGATGAAGCGTCGCCTTGCCGTTGTGAGCGGCGTGATCGTCATCGTCCTTATCCTCGTGCTCGCCATCGTGTCCGGTGGAAACACCGCCAAGTCGGTGACGCTTGCCGATCTATCTTCCAACTCCTACGAGAACCAGAAGGTCCAGGTAAGCGGCGCGGTGGTCGACAACTCCTACAGCACCTCCGGCGGAACGCTTGCCTTCGATATCTACGATCCGGACGACGCCAGCGCAACGCCGCTGCACGTCACCTACGACAAGGGCGCGTCGTCGACTTTTGGCAACGGCGTCACGGCCATCTGCACCGGCAAGATCGACTCGACCGGTACGCTGGTGTGCACGGAGCTCGTGACTAAGTGCCCCTCTAAGTACGAGAGCGCTACCGACGCCTTGAGCGTCGAGAAGCTCTTGAGCTACGGCGACAAGGTTGCCGATAAGACCGTCAAGGTGGCAGGCGTCGTCAAGGCCGGCAGCCTGGCAGACGCCACGAGCGATACGCGCCTCGTCATCACCGACGACGGCGGTTCCGACGAGCTCAAGGTCTCCTACGACGGCGCCCTGGCGGATTCTATTACCGATGGCTCTGCCGTCGTCGTCACCGGCTCGCTGCAATCCGATGGCAGCTTCAGTGCGACCGACGTCGCCGAGCAAGGCTAGCGGCTGCGGCAGGTAGGCGCATGCAGGCAATCGAGGCAAAGAAGCTCTCCAAGACCTTCGGGACGCGCAAGGCGGTCGACAAGGTCTCCTTCGAGCTGCCCCAGGGGGCCTTCCTCTCCGTCTTCGGGCCCAACGGCGCCGGCAAGACCACGCTGCTGCGCGTGCTCTCGACGCTTGCGCGCCCCACAAGCGGCAAAGCCACCCTCATGGGCGTCGACCTCAAAGAGGATCCGGATGCTGCAAGGGCGCACATCGGCCTTATCAGCCACAACTCCATGCTCTACCCCGATCTTTCCGCCGAGCAGAACCTGCTCTTCTTCGCCCAGCTCTACGGCGTCAAAGACCCTGCCGCGCGCGTCGACTACCTGCTGCGCGCAGTCGAGCTGAGCCATCGCCGCCATGATGCCGTGCGCACCTTCAGCCGCGGCATGACCCAGCGCCTCTCCATCGCCCGCGCGCTCATCCACGACCCTGACGTCGTTTTCTTGGATGAGCCGTACTCCGGTCTCGACCCCCATGCGGTCGAGGTCTTCGACGAGCTCATCGCCTCGCAGCGCGAAGGGCGCACCTTCCTGATGGTGAGCCACGATCTGGCCAAGGGGTTCGAGATGTGCACGCATGTGCTCATGCTTGCGCGCGGCAAGGTCGTGCTCTTCGACCAGAAGGACAACCTCGACTTCAAGCAGTTCGAGGACCTGTACCGCTCGACGGTGGGGATGGGGGTGTCCTAGCTTATGGCTGTCGCAAAAAGCCCCAAGCCCAAATCTGCTGCGCAAAGCGCATCCGCTGCAGCCGTCGAGGTCAAGACGCCGTCGACGCTTGCGCAGTACAGGACCCTGCTGGCAAAGGACCTGCAGCAGGAGTTCCGCACGCGCGAGATGACAACTTCCATGGGCATCTACGCGCTGCTCGTGCTCATCGTCTACGGCGCTGCGATGTCGCAGGCCTCAAGCGACCTCGACGTCCTGCAGCTGGCAGGCGGCCTGTTCTGGGCGCTCATCGTTTTCACCAGCTTGCTGGGGCTCAATCGCTCGTTCTCGCATGACAAGGAGCAGGGCTGCCTCGAGGGCATCCTGCTCGTGCCACTCGACCGCAGCGTGGTGTTTCTGGCCAAGGCTACCAGCAACCTGCTTTTCCTGCTGGCCGTGGAGGTCATCGCCGTGCCGCTTTTCTGGTTCTTCTTCTTGACCAACGTCGAGCTGGGCCAGAGCGCGGCCTTTGCGCTGCCCGCCTTGCTGGTGGGCTCTGTGGGCATCGCCGGCGTGGGCACGCTGCTTTCTACCATCACCGTCAACACGCGCGGCAAGGACGTGATGCTCGCCGTGCTGTTCATCCCGTTGATCTTCCCGCTGCTCTACGCGTGCGTATCGGCGACCACCGCCGTGCTCGTGGGGGCAGAGGGCTGCATGGACACCTTCACCGTTGCGATGGCCCTGGCCGCAGGCTACGACGTCGTCATGGTCTTGCTCGGTTGGGTGCTCTACGACTTCGTTATCAGCGTATAAGCCGGTAGCTGCCACTTGCCGCTGCCCGAGAGGAGTTTCGATATGACGCAAAAGGCCAAGCAGCCCAAGTTGCCCGAGGCCGGCCAATGGCCCGATAGGATCGCTCCGGTCCTCGCGCTTGCAGGAGCGATCATCGCCACGGCGGGTTTCTTGATGGCGTTTCTGGTCGTGCCACCGGTCAACGGCGCATCGGTGGACGGAGCCGCGCTCATCGGCGACTCGATGGTCTCTAACAAGCTTTTGATCAGCCAGAAGATCTTCTACTTCCACATGCCCGTCGCGCTCGTGTCCTTCGTGGCGCTTGCGTTCGCGTGCTATTACAGCGTGCGCGTGCTGATCAGCCACGAGCAGCGCTTCGACACCTGTGCGCGCGTCGCCATGGAGATCTCACTCGTCTTCGTCATCGCCACTATGTGCACGGGCGAGATGTGGACGCGCTTCGAGTGGGGCGTGTGGTGGTCGTGGGAGCCGCGCCTCACCACGTACCTCATTCTCATGCTCATCGTCATCGCGTACTTCGTCTTGCGATCGGCCATCGACGACCCGGAGCGCCGCAGCGTCTATGCCGCCGTCATCGCCATCGTGTCGTTTATCGACGTGCCCATCTGCCTCATGATCACGCGCATGATCCCCTCGAGCCTCCACCCGGTCGTCACGCGCGAAGGCGGCATGACCGGCGATATGGCAGTGGCGCTTGTCGTCTGCCTTATCGGCTTGGCGATGGTGGGCTTCGCGCTTTACCGCCTGCGCTTCAGGCAGGTGCGCCTGGCCGAGCGCGTCGAGGCGATCAAAGAGCAGCTAGACGATTAGCAACCGCTTGCAGGCTGATATACCTGAAACCCCGGAAAGGACCTTGCCATGGACCCCATTCTCGCTGATATCTACAGCACCATCCTGCCCTCCGCGCCCTTCGTGATCGCGGCTTACGCGCTCATCCTCATCGCGCTGGGCGTCTACGTCTTCATCATCACGCGCGGCCTCAAGAAGACCGAGGCAGAGCTCGCCGTGCTCGAAGAGGAGCTCGCAAGCCTCAAGCCTGCAAGCGAGGACTAGACCCCGGCTTGCAGTTTGCCATTGCGGCAAGCTATCCGGCAGCTCCTCTTTGGTCTCCTTGCTACGGGGGTGCCCAAGGGCCTTGTGCTGCCGATGATAGGCCCCGCGTTGCTTGATTTCTAAGGCGCGCCGGTATGCGCCTTGTATTGCTTTCACGTTGTCGAAAGGACCCTTATGTCGACTATCGGACTCATCGGATTGCTCGTGGGCTTCTTTGCCACGGCTATCGGCGTGCTTGCGCTGCTGATAGGCCATCTGCTGGGAGGCACGGCTTCCAAGCGCACGCCGGACGGCCGCGTCCAAGGCGGGGCGGCAGAAAACCTCACCTATGGCGGTCGCGTGGCCATGGTGCTGGCCTTCATCTGCCTCACGGTTTGCTGCGGCGTGCTCGTCGTCTGCTTTATGACGGGCAACATGCAGATCCAGTACGTCCTCAACGAGCACAGCAACGACACGAGCTCGATGGCCTGGCTGTACCGCCTCGCCGGCCTGTGGGCCGGGCGCGAGGGCTCGCTGCTCTTCTGGGCATGGCTCATCTCGCTGTTCAACATGCTGGTCTCCCTGCGCCGCATCGATAAGATGGAAGTCATCGACAACATGGCCGTCATGGTGTGCGGTGCCGTGCTCGTCGCCTTTGCGGGTGTACTGCTCTTTAGCGACTCGAACATGCCCTTCACGGTTACGAGCGACAGCTATCTCGAGGATGGCAAGATCTCCTCGAGCGCCGTGCAGATGCTGGGCATGAACTCGCTGCTCGAGCACTGGGCCATGGCTATTCACCCGCCCATGCTCTTCGCGGGCTATGCGGGCCTCACGATCCCCTTCGCCTATGCGATCGCGGCCCTCATCGCCAACGACGCAAGCGACAGCTGGGTGCGCCGCTCGACGCGCTATGCGGTCGTAAGCTGGCTGTTCCTCACTGTCGGCATCGGCCTGGGCGCCGTGTGGGCCTACGTCTGCCTGGGTTGGGGCGGCTATTGGGGCTGGGACCCCGTCGAGAACGCCTCGCTGCTGCCGTGGCTCGTGGGCGTTGCACTGCTGCACAGCTTCACGGTCTATCGCAAACGCCGCACCTTCAAGCGCTGGAGCGTCATGTGCGCCTGCATCACCTTCAGCTTCGTGATCTTGGGCACCTTCATCACGCGCAGCGGGCTGGTGCAGTCCGTGCATGCCTTCGCGGGCGATACGGTCTCCCTGGTGCTCTTCTTGGCGCTCATCATCCTCTCTGTGGTCGCGGGCGTCGTGGGCTTGGCTATCCGTTGGAAGCACTTCGGCAGCGAGGTCGCATCCGATGAGCAGATCGAGTCCATGCTCAGCCGCGATATCGCCTACTACCTCAACAACCTCGTGCTCCTGGTGCTCGCCTGCCTGCTCGCCTATATGACCATCGCGCAGGCACTGCCCTCTTGGCTGCCCTTTGGCGGTACGACTATCTCGAGCGGCACTTACAACGCCATCGCGCGCCCCATCGGCGTCATCTACCTGGCTATCGTCGCCTGCTGCCCGCTTCTGGGCTGGGGCAAGACCGACGGCAAGGCGTTCTTCAAGAAGGCTATCGTGCCCGGGATCTTCGCGTTGGTAGTCTTCGTCGTGCTCATGGTCTACTGGGCCACGACGCTGCTGCCCGCCTATAACGAGGGTGTTGCCGCTGGCGGGTCCATCGCAGAGGGCTTCACCGTCTACGGCCCCGCGCCTTACTACCATGCCATCGCCATCCTGGGCTTCTTGGTGGCAAGCCTGCTCTTCTTCAACGCGCTCTTCATGATCGGGCGCGGCGTGGGCAAGTTCGCCAAGGCCAAGGGCATCAACCAGGTGCAGGCCTTCTTCTCCTATGCGCGCAACGTGGGCTCGCAG
>CAVCDT010000028.1:19447-21095 GCA_963600995.1 Akkermansia muciniphila
GTTCGGCGGCGGGCTGGTGCATGCGGGCCTCGCGATCTGCTTGGTGGGCCTTATCGGCAGCTCGATGTACGTGACCGAGGTATCCGACCACGTGCAGTACGACAAAGATGCCGATACGGGCGAGCCCTTCACCATCGGCAGCTACGAGCTCGACTACACCGCTAACAGCGCGTATATGACGAGCAACTACACCGCCGTCATCTACCAGGTCGAGTTCGACCTCAAGCAGGGCGACACGACACTGGGGCATATGACGCCGGCCCTCAAGCTCATCGCCAACACCCAGCAGACGCAGGCGGTGGCTGCGGTCCATACCACGCCGCTCGAGGACGTCTTCATCATCTACAACGGCGTCGACGACGATGACAACTTCTCGCTCAGCGTCTATATCAACCGTTTGATCCTGTTCGTGTGGATCGGCTTTGGGGTGATGATCGTAGGTGCGCTCATCGCCGCCTTCGGCAAGGGTCGTAGCAAGCTCGCGCCGGCTGCCCCTGTCGCTGCTACAGCCGGTGATGTTGCTGCAGCTGGCAACGCTGCTGGGGCTAGCGGCGCCGATGCAGCCGATGGGCAGCCCGCTGCAACAGCCGTTACTGCCCCTGTGGAGCCTGCAGGCAATGCTGCCCAGGATGCGGCTGCTACTAGCGCGTCCGACGAGGCTGCTGTTGCTAGCGCACCTGACGCTGCAGCCACAGGGGCCGGGAGCGCCGATGCAGCCGATGAGCAACCCGAACCCGCAGAAGGGGCCGAGCAAGGCTAGGACGCCAGCTAGGACATCTACTTCGCAACCCGGCATCATGCCGTATGACTGAGGGGCGCAGGCCGCAGGGTCTGCGCCCTTTCTTTGCTACCACATTGCGCTCGCAGGCTGTAGAGCGGCAAGAAAAAACGCAGCCCCTCGCTCGAGGGGCTGCGTTTTCAGCTTTGTGCTGTAGCCGGTGCGGGGGAGGGGGTTAGTCCTCTTCGACCTCGATGGCGCCCATGGGGCACTCTTCCATGCAGTCGCCGCAAGCGGTGCATGCATCTTCGTTGACCACGCTGGCGGCAGAGCCGACGATGTCGAGGACCTCGTTGCCGCAGGTGTCGATGCAGATGCCGCAGCCGGAGCACTCGTCGGTATCGATCTCAGGGATAGGCATTGTGTTTTCTCCTTTTGTAGGCGGCCTCTCTCTTGCCGCGGTGCCTGCACGATATACTCCCTTGCCTGCTATGACAATACCCTTTTGCCGCGCAATCGCCAAAATGCATCATCTGAACAAAGAATTAATAATTTGGGGAGCTGCTGTACCGGCGATTGCATAAAACATGAGTTGTCGCAAAGGTTACGATTGAGTGTAGTATCGATTAGGTAAGTTGACATAGGTTGACTTAGATTTCATATTAGTCACATCAGATAAAACCAACACAGGCTTATCGAGTACATCAAAAACCATGTTGGAACATCAGAAAGGATGGTCATCATGAGCAAGATTATCGGTATCGACTTGGGCACCACTAACTCCGCAATGGCAGTTTTGGAGGGCGGCGAGCCCACCATCATCGTCAACGCAGAGGGTGACCGCACCACCCCGTCCGTCGTCTCCTTCCAAAAGGACGGCGAGACCATCGTCGGCAAGGCTGCTAAGAACCGCGCCGTCACCAACCCGGA
>CAVCDT010000029.1:0-21084 GCA_963600995.1 Akkermansia muciniphila
GACGTGGGTTGGACCATCCTCAAGGCCGACAACTCCGTTGTCGTCACCAAGAAGGCCAAGACGGTCAAGTACGCCAAGGTCGCGCTCAAGAAGGCCACCGTCAAGCCGGTGAAGGTCAAGGGCCTGGCCAGCGGCACCAAGGCATCCTTCAAGAAGGTCAAGAAGGGCTCTGCCGCCAAGGCCTACAAGGCGCTTACCGTCAATGCCAAGACGGGCAAGGTCACTGTCAAGAAGGGCACCAAGAAGGGCACGTACAAGCTGCGCTACAAGGTGACCGTCAACGGCGGTAACAACTACAACAACTTCGTCAAGACCGTCACGGTCAAGGTGAAGGTCAAATAGCCAGCTGCCGGGCCCGCCCGGCGCAAGCTCACGGCTAGCAGCAAGGGCCGCTCAGGTTGCCGCAATGCAACCGGGCGGTCCTTCGTCTGCGCCTGTAACCGCACTGTCATCTGCGTGCAGGAGCTTTGTCGCATTCTCGGCGTACACTCGTATATCTAGGTTTGAGATAACTTAAGCGCTGCAAGGCAGAGGGGGCGATACATGCAGATACTCAGATACCTGCTCCGGCACAAGGCCGCCCTTGCCGCCGTCTTCGTGCTCTTGCTGGCCCAGGCGTTCTGCGACTTGTCCCTGCCACGCTATACGGCTAGCATCGTCGACAACGTCGTCCAGATGGCGGCCGTGGGCATCGAGCAGGACTCCGTCGCCGAGCTTGTGTCCCTGGGCACCACGATGCTGCTCTTTGCCCTGGGGATGCTCGTCACCAACGTCCTCATCTCGCTTATCGCCAGCCGCACAGGCGCCAAGATCGCCCATGACCTGCGCCAGCGCTTCTTCAACAAGGTCGTCTCCTTCTCTGCGGCAAACATCGACAGCTTCTCGGCCGCGTCTCTCATCACCCGCGGCACCAACGACATCCAGCAGATACAGTTCGTCGCCGTCATGCTCCAGCGCGTGGTCCTCTACGCGCCCATCCTCGCCATAGGCGGCATCTTCATGGTGGTGCAGACCAACGCCTCCATGGGCTGGGTCGTGGCGCTGGCCGTCGTGGCGGTCTTCGTGGTCGTGGGCGCGCTCATCTCGTTCACGATGCCCAAGTTCAAGGTCATGCAGAAGCTCATCGACAACCTCAACCAGGTCTCGCGCGAGATCCTCACTGGCATGCCCGTCATCCGCGCCTTTGGGCGCGAGGCGCACGAGCAAGAGCGCTTTGCCGCTGCTAGCGGTCAGCTCATGAGGACCCAGCTGTTCACCAACCGCGCCATGGTCATGATGATGCCGCTGCTCATGCTGGTCATGAACCTGGTGTCCGTCGCCATCGTGTGGGTGGGCGGCCACTACGTCGAGCAAGGCGCCATGCAGACAGGCGACCTCATCGCCTTCATCACCTACGCCATGGTCATCATCATGAGCTTCTTGATGATCGGCATGGTGGCGACCTCCCTGCCGCGCGCCGATGTCGCCGCCGGGCGCATCGAGGAGGTGCTCGCCATGGAGCCTGCCGTGGCAGATCCGGCATATCCCAAAGACGACCAGCTGGGGGATACCTCGGGCGGCATAGGCATCGAGTTCGATGATGTGAGCTTCAAGTACAGCGAGGGCAGCGACTGCGTGCTCGACCATGTGAGCTTCACGGCAGATGCGGGCAAGACCACGGCCGTCATCGGCTCGACCGGCTCTGGCAAGTCGACGGTCATCAAGCTCGTGGAGCGCTTCTACGATGTCTGCGGCGGCAGCGTGCTCGTCAACGGCATCGACGTGCGTGACTTGAGCCAGGCGCGCCTGCGCTCGCTTCTGGGCTACTCGCCCCAGCAGGCGTATCTCTTTGGCGGGACCATCGCCAGCAACGTCAAGTTCGCCGATGACGACATGCCGGATGCCCGCGTACAGCTGGCTATCGACGTCGCGCAGGCCTCAGAGCTCGTCGCCTCCAAGGAGGAGGGCTTCGACGCGCCTATATCCCAAGGCGGCACCAACGTCTCCGGCGGTCAGCGCCAGCGCATCTCCATCGCGCGTGTCTTGGCGGGCGACGCTGCAGCGTATCTCTTCGACGACAGCTTCTCGGCGCTCGACTATAAGACGGATGCCCAATTGCGCACTGCGCTTGCTCAGCAGATGGCGGGCAAGACCTTGCTCATCGTGGCCCAGCGCATCGCGACCATCATGCATGCCGATAAGATCGTCGTGCTCGACGAGGGCCGCGTGGTGGGCATGGGCACGCACGAGGAGCTGCTCGCCAGCTGCGAGGAGTACCAGCAGATCGCGTTGTCGCAGCTCAGCCGCGAAGAGCTTGAGCGAGGGGGTGTGCGATGAGCGAGCAGAACGCCATGCAGCATGACGAGCGCCGTCCGCAGGGCCCGCCGCCCGGCCCCCATGGCCCCGGTCCCGGCCCGCATATGCTCTCGCCGGACGAGAAGCCCAAGGACTTTGGCGGCACGTTGAAGAAGGTCCTCTCCTTCCTGCTGCCCTATAAGCTGGGCATACTCGCGGCCTTCGTCTTCGCTATCGGGTCGACGCTCTTCAACATCATCGGGCCCAAGGTGCTCTCTGAGGCAACGACCCAGGTCTTCAACGGCGCCGTGGCCATGCAGCAGCACACGGGCGGCATCGACTTCGACGCCATCGCGCGCATCCTGCTGGCGACGCTCGCTATCTATATCGCTAGCTCGCTTTGCACCTTTGGGCAGAGCTGGATTATGGCGGGGGTGACGCAGCGCGCGTGCTACAAGCTGCGCGAGTCCATCGACCTCAAGATCGACCGCATGCCCTTCGGGTACTTCGAGCGCACGGCCACGGGCGATACGCTCTCGCGCATCACCAATGACGTCGACACCTTCGGGCAGAGCGTCTCGCAAGGCGCCATCCAGCTCATCACGTCGGCCACCACCATCGTGGGCGTCATGGTCATGATGTTCGTGATCAACCCGCTCATGGCGCTGGTCACGGTTGTGATCGTGCCGGTGTCCGGCGCGCTGGTGGCCCTGATCGTCAAGAAGTCGCAGAAGTACTTCTTCGCGCAGCAAACGCTCTTGGGGCAGGTCAACGGCATAGTCGAGGAGAGCTTCTCCGGGCAGGCCATCATCAAGGCCTTCAACAAGGAGGCCGATGCCTGCGAGCGCTTCGAGGACGCTAATGCCCGCCTCTACGACGCCGCGTGGAAGTCGCAGTTTGCCAGCGGCATGATGAAGCCCCTCATGGACTTCATCGGCAACATCGGCTATGTGGTCGTGGCGCTCATGGGTGGCTGGTTCGCCGTCAACGGCGCGATCACCGTGGGCGATATCCAGGCCTTCATCCAGTACGTCAAGAACTTCACGCGTCCTATAAGCGAGCTTTCGCAGGTGAGCGTGCAGTTCCAGCAGATGGCCGCCGCTGCCGAGCGCATCTTCGAGTTCCTCGACGAGGAGGAGGAACCCGTCCAAGAGCCGCTCGTGCTCGAGGCGCTTGTGCGCGGCGTGGTGGATTTCGAGCATGTGAGCTTTGGCTATGAGCCGGATAAGATCGTCATCAGGGACTTCAACGCCCATGTCGAGCCCGGCCAGACCGTTGCGCTGGTGGGCCCCACAGGTGCGGGCAAGACCACGATGGTCAAGCTGCTCATGCGCTTCTACGATGTGAGCGCCGGCTGCATCAAGGTCGACGGCCACGGCCTGCAGGATCTCTCGCGCGAGCAGGTGCGCCAGATGTTCGGGATGGTGCTGCAGGATACCTGGCTCTACAACGCGAGCATCCGCGAGAACATCCGTTACGGCAACCTCGACGCCACCGACGAGCAAGTCGAGCAGGCGGCAAAGGTGGGTTGCGCGGACCACTTCATCCGCACGCTGCCAGGCGGCTACGATTTCGTCATCAACGAGGACGCGAGCAACATAAGCCAGGGCCAGCAGCAGCTCTTGACCATCGCGCGCGCGGTGCTGGCCGATCGCCCGATGCTCATCTTGGACGAGGCCACGAGCAGCGTTGACACGCGCACGGAGGAGCGCATCCAGCAGGCGATGGACAATCTCATGGCCGGTCGCACGAGCTTTGTCATCGCGCATAGGCTGAGCACTATCCGCAACGCAGACCTCATCCTGGTGATCCGCGATGGCGATATCGTCGAGCAGGGTACCCATGACGAGCTCTTGGCCCAAGACGGCTTCTATGCAGAGCTCTTTAACGCCCAGTTCGAGAACTGCGAGTAACGGCGATAAAGCCCCGTGCAGCTGCCGCTGCCGCAACGGAGCCCTGCGCAGCTGGCGCTGCGCCCAATAACGTCGCGCCTATCGGCGCGACCGGGCGAGCTAGCGGGCTTGCGCCCGCGTCCGCTCGCCCCTACGCGCACCTGCGACGTAGCCTCACACCGAGACCTGCCCGCATCGATCGCCTTGCGTGTGCCTGCGAGGCTCCCTTGCCTTTAATCTGCTGCCACTGCGACTCTCTGCCCGCAGTCCGTAACGACATCGAGGCACCGTGAGGTTTCGGCCGCCTTGACGGTGCGGAGCCGCGTAGGGGAGAGCGACGCGAGACGCGCGAAGCACGGCTCGCAGCTCTCCCGCTAGGTTGCAGCGGCTTGCTGCGCATGCTTGCGAGGGCCCGCCTGCGCGCCCTCGCGCTTGAGACAGCATGCACCCCGCACGCCATGGATTTGGTCCCTGCAAATCTCCCTCGCGCGTATAATCGTGCCCTACGTGCATCATTCGCATACAGAGAAAGAAGGCATCATGAGCCAAACCCCGTTCTACATCACCACCCCCATCTACTACGTCAATGGCACGCCGCACATCGGCACCGCCTACACGACTATCGCCGCCGATACCATCGCGCGCTTCAACCGCCTCGACGGCCAGGATGTGCACTTCCTCACCGGCATGGACGAGCACGGCCAGAAGGTCGCGCAATCTGCCCAAGAGCATGGCATGACCCCGCAGGAATGGTGTGACAGCCAGGTCCCGCAGTTCAAGGACCTCTGGATGGATCTCGACATCACCAACGACGACTTCATCCGCACCACGGAGGACCGCCATGTCAAGGGCGTGCAAAAGTTCCTCCAGACGCTCTACGACAACGGCTATCTCTACAAGGACTCCTACGAGGGCCTCTATTGCACCCCCTGCGAGACCTTCTTTGCGGAGGAGGACCTGGTCGACGGCTGCTGCCCGGATTGCGGTCGCCCCGTGCAGGCCATCAAGGAGGACAATTGGTTCTTCAAGCTGAGCGAGTTTGGCGACAAGCTGATCGAGTACTACGAGTCCAACCCGGACTTCATCCGCCCGCAGATCCGCCGCAACGAGGTCATGAGCTTCGTCAAGGGCGGCATGCACGACCTCTCCATTAGCCGTTCGACCTTCGACTGGGGTGTGCCCCTGCCCTTCGACGAGGAACACGTCACCTACGTGTGGGTCGACGCCCTCATCAACTACCTCACCGCCCTGGGCTACGGCTCTGATGACGAGGCTGATTTCGAGAAGCGCTGGCCTGCGGACTTCCATTTTGTGGGCAAGGACATCATCCGCTTCCACTGCGTCATCTGGCCGGCCATGCTCATGGCTGCTGGTCTGCCGCTGCCCAAGCACGTCTTTGCGCACGGGTTCCTCATGGCTGCCGATGGCTCCAAGATGTCCAAGTCCAAGGGCAACGCGCTCTATCCGCGCGACCTTATGGAGCAGTTCGGGGTCGATGCATACCGTTACTACTTCATGAGCGACGTGACCTTTGGCGCCGATGGCAACATCGGCCTCGATCGTATGACGCAGGTCTACAACGCCGATCTGGCCAACAGCTACGGCAACCTCTTCAGTCGCGTGAGCAACATGACCATCAAGTACTTCGAGGGCAAGGTGCCGCAGTGCCCGGTAGAGTTTGCGGTAAACCCGCTCAAAGAGATCGCGGATGAGCTTTATCCCAAGTACGCGCAATGCCTGCGCAACGTCGACTTCGGCGGCGCGACCGGCGCCATTATGGAGCTCGTGCATCGCGCCAACCTCTATGTGGAGGAAAGCGCCCCCTGGAACCTCGCCAAGAGCGAACAGACCCAAGGTGAGCTGGCCGCCGTGCTCTACAACGCGCTCGAGGCCTGCCGCATCAGTGCGCTGCTGCTGTCGCCCTTCATGCCCACAACTAGCGACGAGCTCTACAGCCGTTTGGGCTTGGGCAAGGCGACGGAGGTCCGTGACGGCGCTGCTGCTGCCGCGTGGGGCGGCCTGCCCGTGGGCAACGAGGTCGTCAAGGGCGACGCTCTCTTCCCGCGCTTGGCCAAGTAACCATGGCCCTAAGCGACTTCAAGTACTTCGATACGCAGGACGCGCAGTTCCGCAACTCCAAGGGGAAGGTGCGCCCTGCCCCTGCCTTGCTGCAGGGTGCGCCCATTGCGGATGCGCACTGCCATCTGGGTATGCTGCCCGATGCGCCTTTGGCCTTGGCGCGCGCTGCCTATCACGGCATGCGCTTTGTCGAGTGCATAACGGATCCCTCGGAGCACGAGGAAGGCGAGCTCAAGGCCCAAGCCGTCTACGAAGCTGTCCCCGCATGGCAAGAGAAGGCAGCCGAGCATTTGCGTGCCTTTGGCAGCGAGTGCGAGCAAGCACCGCGCATTCGCATGGCGTGCGGTGTGCATCCGCACAACGCCCGCCTGTGGGATCAGGCAAAGCCGGCGCTTATGGAGCTGCTCGCCCATCCGCTTACGAGTTGCATCGGCGAGATAGGCCTCGACTACCACTACGACTTGAGCCCGCGCGATGTGCAGCGCGACGTCTTTGCCCAGCAGCTGCGCTTGGCGCATGAGCTTGGCCTGCCGGTGGAGCTCCATATCCGCGAGGCACATGACGAGGCCGTGCAGATCCTCAAGCGCGAGGGCGTGCCGCAGGCCGGCTGCGTGCTCCACTGCTTCAACTTGGGGCCGCAGGATCTGCAGCCCTTCGTGGAGCTTGGATGCCATATATCGCTGGGTGGCCCGCTCACCTTCAAGAAGGAGTACGAGACGCGCGCATCTGTCGCGCTTGCCGATGCGAAGCATCTTCTCACAGAGACGGATGCGCCCTACATGGCCCCCGAGCCCTGCCGCGGCGTGGCCTGCGAGCCTGCGCATACGGCCTATACGCTGCGCATGCTGCTTGACTGCATGGGTTATGCGGGGGAGGAGCATGCGCTCGAGCTCATGTCCCCGCGCCCCAAGGATGCAGAGGCCGGTGCCCAGCCTGCGCTTGCCGCCCCGCCGGATTTTGCGACACTGCAGGATGGCCTGAGCGAGCTGCAGATGGCGCAGCAGCTTTACAGCAATGCCGTCGCCTTGTTCGATCGCCCCAACCCCGCTGCGAGATAGGGAGCCGCCATGCTCGAAACCCCGCCTAATACTCCGGAGGTGCTGGTCATCGTCGGGTCCCCGCGCGAGGACGGCAAGTGCACGCAGCTGGCGCAAGCCCTGCGCGCACAGCTCCACGTTTGCGGCTTTAAGTGCTGCCTCTACTCGCTTGCCAAGTACCCCGTCGCGGCCTGCAACGGCTGCGGGGTCTGCTCGCTTACCGGCGAGTGCGTCATCACCGGCGACGGCTTCGGGGTCTTGAGCCGTCATATGGATTCCTGCGTTGCAGCGATCGTCGTCGCGCCCGTGTACTTCGCGGGGCCCAGTGCTTGGCTCAAGGCCGCGCTCGACCGCTGCCAGGTGTATTGGGCGCGCCGCTACATGCTCAAGTGCCCCATGCCGCCCATGCGCCCGGCGCATCTCGTGGCGGTAGGCGATGGGGGAGACCCCTTTGGGTTCGAGCCGCTGGCCACCATCTGCAAAAGCGCGCTCAACAGCACCGGTTTGCGTTTGGAGCCCAGCCGCGTCCACAACTTCGTGGGTGATCGCTATGACTTGTCGCGTGCGGCCGATATCATCGACCAACTGCAACGCGAGCTCTAGCTGCTGTCCTCCTCCTACTGCCTCCTGGCCCTGCTCTTCTGTCCTGCCCCTGCTGCCCATGAAAGGTCATTGCCATGACGTATTCGCCACTTGCCAACTTGAGCGCTACGCGCGAGGTGCTCGATGATTTTGGCCTGGGTGCCAAGTACAGCTTGGGCCAGAACTTCCTCATCGACGACAACATCATTGGGCGCATACTCGGCCTCTCCGGCCTCTTGGATGCCGATGGCCATGATCGCGACGTCATCGAGATCGGCCCTGGCGTGGGTACGCTCACCGTGGCACTGCTCGACCATGCACGCGTCGCCTCCGTCGAGTTCGACCGCGACTTGCCCCCGGTCCTCGCCCAGACCACGGCCTTCAACAGCGACCGCTTCGCCTTGATTCAAAAAGATGCTCTCAAGGTCACCAAAGACGACGTGAGCGAGGCCTTCGCCTCCATCAAGGGCGGCATGCCCAGCATGCTCGTCTCCAACCTGCCCTATGCGGTGGCGGCAACGGTCATCCTGGGCTGGTTCGAGAAGTTCGACTTCCTGCAGAGCATGACGGTCATGGTGCAAAGCGAGGTCGCCGATCGCATCGCCGCCCAGAAGGGCTGCAAGGACTACGGCGCCTACACCGTCAAGCTGCGCATGTTCGCTAAGACCACGGGGCGCTTCCAGGTGAGCCCCAGCTGCTTCTACCCGGCGCCGCGTGTGGAAAGCGCCGTCATCAGGCTCGAGCGCCACGAGCTGAGCGCCGATCGCGAGCTGCTCGCCGCGGCCTGCAAGGTGGCCGATGCTGCCTTCGCGCAGCGCCGCAAGAACATCCGCAACTCCATGAAGAGCGCCTTCGACACGCAGACGGTGGATACGCTGCTCGCCAACTGCGGCATCGATCCCAAGCTGCGCGGTGAGGCGCTCGACGTGGAGCAGTTCCTCGACCTAGGGCGCGAGCTCCTCAAGCTGCAGCAGTAGCCCTCGCTCCGGGGCATATCCAGGCGACGTGCGCGTGGGTGGCGTTGTTACTACAGCTGTTTGGATATGCGGCTGTTGGTTCAAAACCTTGTGCGTATGGTCATTTGCTTCACGGTTTGGCAACCGAGTGGTGCGATAATAAGGCGATTAAGGGTTTTTAAAGAAGGGATCGCCCGCCATGCAACACTCCCATGTTCTCATGCCGTTGCGGCGCATCGCGCTTGCCGCCATCGCGGTTATGGCGCTTGCCACCGCGCTCATCGCGGCACCGGCGCCGACGAGCGCCTACGCGTACAACACCAATCCAACCGATGCCATAGGCTCCGTGGGCTGCCCCAACGGCAACCATCCCAGGACCTACTACTCCAAGAGCATCCCGGATCTCATGCATGCGCTCGAGGATATGACCTCGTCGCGCAACAACCCCTGGCGCGAGACCAAGGTCACCATCGAGCTCTTCTGCGACTGGAACACCAAGAGTGCGGGTCGCATCACCATCCCCTCGGGCTGCGAGGTCACCATCAACCTCAACGGTCATATGATCGACCGCGGCAAGGCCCTAAGCTACAAGGACATGTGGTACGCAGAGGGCAAGGGCGACGTCATCTACGTCGAGAGCAACGCTACCCTTTACCTCAACGGCGGCTCCACGCCCGAGGCCAGGGCAATCGAGCACAAGGGCGACCTGCTCGACAACAATAAGTTCTGGAAGTACAACGGCACGGGCGGCACGTCCATGACCGGCGGTCTTATCACCGGCGGCGCGTGCGATGACTGGCATGGTGCCGGCGGTATCTCGCTTTCCGGCAGTAACGCCAAGGCCTACATCCGCGACACGACCATTGCGGGCAACCTCACCGATCAGTACGAGAACCGCTACGGCCACGGAGCAGGTATCGCCGTGCACGGCTCCGGCAGCGTACTCGAGCTCGCCAATACGGCTGTTGTCTACAACCATGCAGAGGGCTACGGCGGCGGTATCTACGTGCGCAACTCAAACACCACCGTCACTATCAAAGAAGGATGCCAGATCCTCAACAACCTGGGCGTCCTCAACGGCGGCGGCATCTTCTTGGACGATGCGGTCAACCTCAACATCGAATCCTCCAAAGTCACCAACAATCTCACGCACAGCTATGGCGGCGGCATATACACCAACTCCACGAGCGTGATCAACATCTCCAAGAACTCGGAGGTCAACGGCAATCGCGCATGGGGTGATGGCGGCGGCATCTACCTTAATGGCAACAAGACCACTTTCACGCTCGATGCCTCCAGCATCAGCGGCAACTACGGTATGCAGAGCCAAGCCGAGAAGGTTAAGGATAAATACGACCGCAAAGACGGTGCCGGGCTCTATGTCGATGGCAATAACTCCAAGGTGTACATCAAGAACGGCTCGAACATCAACAACAACACCGCGCAGTACGGCCGCGGCGGCGGCGTCTTCATCGACGGCGACGACGTCTCCTTCAACGTGGACGACTCGACTATCCATAGCAACAAGGCCCAGTTCGGCACAGGCTTCGTGATGTCCGGTGGCGGCGGCATCTACCATAACGGCAAGAAGGGCACTGTCACCTTCACCAACTCAGAGCTCTCCGGTAACTTTGCCGGTTGGAGCGGCGGCGGCATCTACGATGCCTACGACGATACGACCTTTACCTTCGACAACTGCGTGATCAGCGGCAACCATACCTGGATGCGCGGCGGCTTCATGTGCCTCAACGACACCGCTACCGTCTATCTCAAGAACGGCACCAAGGTCACCGAGTCCACTTCTGGCTCGAGCGCCATCTACGAGACCGGCCACACCGGCGCATACGGCCATGGTGGCGCCATCTACAACGACGATGCCGATACCAAGATCATCCTCACAGAGAACTCTTCGATCAGCGGCAACAGCGCGATTGACACCCAGGACCGTAACAGGCTCTCTGGCTGCGGCGGTGCCGTCTATTCCTCCGACGATATGAGCATCCTCTCCCCAGACGGTACCGGTCAGATCTGCAACAACAGCTCCTACGATCAGGGCGGCGCTATCTACTTCGAGGGCGAGATGACCCTCCAGGGCCTCACCATCACCGGCAACACCTGCGTCAACAGGACGGGTGGCGGCGTGTGGTGCAACAACTCGAGCTACAAGGCGTTCACCTTGATCGACAAAGTCGTGATCGACGACAACCATTCCGGCAGCGGTAGTATCACCACCAACCTGTGCCTCAAGGGCAAGCAGGAAGTGTGCTCTGCCAGCGGTGACAGCGCCCTTGCCGCAGACAGCAAGATCGGCGTGACGCTCGATGACTTTAGCGGCAACGGCACGCGCCGCATTACGGGCAACAAGGCTGCCCTCTCCAAGATCGGCGCTAATTACAAGAAGGCCTTCTACGCCGATAATAACGAGATCTCCGTCACGAGCGACGGCAACTACGTCTACATATCATCCGAGAGGTCTGACAGGCACCGTGTCGACGTCAAGCTCAAGAACAGGGACAGGAGCTCCAGCTACGCCATCGGTGATACCGTCACGCTCAAGACCTCGGATTTCCTCACGTCCACAGACTACGATAACGGCTGCTGGAACTGGTATTCCTACCACACCTCGATCATCAACGACCACCGCAACCTCAGTACGCGCAACCGCATCGACTACTGGACCATTACCGACGCCCATGGCAATGAGACCAAGGTCGAGACAAACGACGGCGTCGCCACGTTCACGATGCCAGATAGCGATACGACGGCTGTGCCCCATATCATCCGCCCCGCAAGCGGCATAGGCATCAAGATCGACGAGACCGCGTCCTTCGACGAGCTCGCTACACCCTCTACCATGAGCGCTACCACGAGCTTCATCGACCTTCGCGATCGCTTCTGGACCTTGTTCCCCAGGTGCGATTCCGGCTGGGAGTACGAGCACACGCGCTATGAGTGGTACGTCGACGAGTGGGGTCACGACGACGGCGGCGAGACCATCTGGTTCGGCGAGAGCAGTCTGGTCGACAGGGACGGCCGCTATAGCTTCGACCATATCACCGAGGGCTCCAAGGCCGCAGACGCCGTCAAGGTCGAGCGCCTTGGCGCGACCGATGTGACCAACGACAAGGGCCTGGTCACCGCCCGCAAGGTGAACTATCAGGTAACCATCGACAAGAGCCTGCTCGAGAAGGACGACTTCTTCGCCACGACCAACACCTCGCTTGCGCAGATCCAAGCCCTCTTCAACGATAAGAAGGACAGCGAGGCGCTGCTCTCCAACAAGTGCGGCACCGGCAGCGGCTCCTATGTGGGCGAGGACGTCTGCAAGGCGACCGTCGCTGCAGATGGCTCGCAGGTTCTTACCTTCAGCGTCACCTACGACAACAAGGTCACCCTCAGCTACGACGCCGATGGCGGCAGCATGCCCTCCGATGTCAAGACCACCAGCAAGGTGAAGGTCGGAGACGAGCTCGGCACCCTGCCTACCCCGACGCGTGCGAGCTACAAGTTCGACGGCTGGTACGTCAAGGGCACAGACACCAAGGTCGACTCGAAGACGGTCATCACCGCCGATACCGCCCTCGTGGCCAAATGGGAGCTGCTCGACGGCGAGCGCACCACTCACGTGATCCTCTTCCATTCCGAGGATTCTGCCATCGGCCTCGACATCGTCTATGCGGGCGAGCGCTTCGCCAAGCCCGAAGATCCCACCCGGACCGGCTACACGTTCGCGGGCTGGTACTCCGATGAGGCCCTGACCAAGGCGTATGACTTCAACATCGCAACCGGCGAGGGCAGTGACGACATCAACCTCTATGCTAAGTGGAATGCCAACCCCTGCACGGTGACCTTCGACAGCGCAGGCGGCAGCGCCGTTGCCAGCCAGCAGGGCTACTACGACGGCAAAGTGACCAAGCCGGCAGATCCGACGCGCGAAGGCTACACCTTCCTCGGCTGGGTCGGCTCCGATGGCAACTCCTTCGCCTTTACGCAAACGCTCACCGGTGATGTGACGGCCACAGCCGCATGGGGTCGCGGCGTCACGTTTGCCGGCGAGGGTGTGACTGCCTCTACGACAGCTGTGACAGACGGTTCCATAGTCGAGCAGCCCGCAGACCCGACGCGCGACGGCTACCGCTTCGACGGCTGGTATGCGGATGAGGCGCTTACCCAGGCCTACGATTTCACTTCTCCCGTCACTGCCAATATCACGCTTTATGCCAAGTGGACGCGCACTGTCACCTTGACCTTCGACAGCGGCGCCGGTTCTGCCGTCGAGGCCATGGTCATCGAGGCCGGCACGACGATGAACTCGAGCGAGCTTCCCTATTCGACGCGCGAGGGCTATCGATTCCGTGGATGGAACGGCGCCGACGGCCGTGAGGTCTACGGCAAGGTCACCTTCGACTCCGATATGACTCTCACGGCGCGCTGGGTGGCCAAGATGGTCAAGATCACCTATCACGGCATCGACGACGACACGCCCTTCATCCTGCCGCGCTACGGTGATACCCTCAATCAGCCGGAGGATCCCGTGCGCACGGGCTATACCTTTGACGGATGGTATGCCGATGAGGACTACAAGCAGCCGTTCACCTTTGGCCAGATGGTGACATCCAGCCTCGATCTCTACGCTAAGTGGATCCCCGAGCCGGTGAGCGTCTTCTTCGACGTCGAGGGCGGCAGCAACGTCGAGTCCCAGACGGTCGACTACGACACCTGCGCTTTCGAGCCCGAACATCCCACGCGCGAGGGCTACTACTTCAAGGGCTGGTACACGGATTCCAATCTCACTGCCGCGTTCTCCTTCGATACGCCGGTTACCGCGCCCCTTACCCTGCATGCCAAGTGGGTCGAGGCCGTTACCGTGAGCTTCGACACGGCTGGCGGCGGCGAGACCCCCGAACCCGTTACCGTCGAGAAGGGCGCTGCGATCGGCAGCTTGCCCATCGTGGCGCGCGCGGGTGACGAGGAGGCCAGCTACGTTCTCGCTGGCTGGTACGACGGTGCTAGCAAGGCAGACGTAGATACCTCCTTCGACCACGACACCACGCTCAAGGCCAGCTGGGTCGAGACCGATACGGCCCTGTTCGCCACTTTCACCGATGACGGCGTCGTGCTCGACTCCTCTGTATCCAAGGCGGGCGAGCCCTTCGAGAGGCCCACGGATCCCTCCAAGGACGGCTATACCTTTGCCGGCTGGTGCACGGACAAGCAGCTCAGCAAGCCTTATGACTTCTCTTCTAAGGCAACGGGTGACATCACCTTGTTCGCCAAGTGGACCGAGAAGGGCAAGACGAGCATCTCGAATGCCAAGGTGACGCTTGCCAGCGAGAGCCTGGTCTATACCGGCAGCGATATCGCGGCACAGGTTGCCTCTGTCAAGGTCGACGGGCAAGAGCTCGAGGCCGATACTGATTACGAGGTCTCGTTGCCCACCGCCAAGGATGTCGGCACCTACAAGGTGACCGTCATAGGCAAGGGCGACTACGTTGACAGCGCTACCGCGAGCTTCGAGGTCGTGCCCACCGAGGTCGCCGGCCTCAAGCTCAAGGCCGCCGGCAAGGGCAAGGTCAAGGCAAGCTGGACCAAGCACAAGATCCAGACCACCGGCTTCGAGCTTCGCTATGCCGCAAGCAAGGCCAAGCTCGCCAAGGATAAGGGCAAGGCCGTCAAGGTCAAGGGTGCTGCAAAGACCTCTCGCGTGCTCAAGAACCTCAAGAAGGGCAAGAAGGTCTTCGTGCAGATACGCGCCTACAAGGTCGTAGACGGCAAGGTTTACAGCTCTGCTTGGGGCAAGGTCAAGGCCGTCAAGGTCAAGTAGCGCCTCGTATCCCAGCCAAACGCCTTTAGGGCAGGTGGACTCGCCCGTCAAGCGCTTTGCTTCATAATGCAAGGCTTCAAGGCCCGTGCAGTTCCCGCCAGGAGCTGTGCGGGTCTCTTGCTTTGCCTGCGGTCTTGCGGGCAGCAGGTAAGCTGCTCTATGGCGAGAGACAGCCCGCTCTTCATCGGCAGCATCTCTCTGCTCACTCTTTATCTGCTGCGCTGCGTTTGCAGATTCTCCGTATTACGAATAATCTCGAAGCAAAGCAGATCCCTTTGTCAGCTTTTGCGCTCCTCGCTTGTGTTGTTAGTAGACGAGCTCGTCGTCTGCTTATATCGGCACACGAGGAGAAAGGATTGTATGAGTTCGCAAGATGAGGCAAAACGCCTGGTAGACACCTATGTTCCTCTTATCATGCGCATCGGCTACTCGTATCTCAAGTCGAAAGAGGATGCCGAGGACCTCTGCCAGGAGACCTTGCTCAAGCTCGTAAGGCATGATCAGCCGTTCAACAGCGCAGAGCACGAGAAAGCCTGGGTTGTGCGCGTTGCCATCAACGCCTGCAAAAACGAGCTCAAGAGCGCGGCAAGAGCTCGAAACGTCTGTATCGAGCATGTGGCCGATCAAGCCGATGCATCCGCAGCAAGCCCCTTTGCAACATCAGATGCGCTTCTCGCCGTGCAGAGTCTTCCAGACACGTACCGCGAGCCGGTGTTTCTCTACTACAGCGAGGGCTACAGCATCCAAGAGATAGCGCATATGACAGGCAAATCCAAAGACGCAGTGACAAAGAACCTCTCGCGTGCGCGCCAGAAGCTCCGCGAGATGCTAGGAGTTGAGTTTTGATGAACAACAGCTATAAAGAAAGCCTTCGCGGCATCGACATGGACAGAGCGAAGAAAGAGCAGCTCGAAAGCTTGCTGGCGCGAGAGATCGAGGCTCAGGCCGCAAGGCCCCATGCCCTGCCCAAGCGCAGGTCCTCCAAGCGCACGGTCAAAGCGGCGCTCGCCTTTGCGGCGTGCTTGGCGCTGTGCGGTGGTGCCGCATACGGCATCGTGAACAACAGCAGCTTCTTCGATAATGCCTTTGGCAACAGCGACAAAGCCGATCTTCCCGTAGAGCAAATCCAAAACGCCGAGAAGGGAGAGGAGCTCTACTGGCCCGCAACCGATTACGCGGCAGTAGACCAAGAGACTGCGTCACGCCTGCTGGACAATGCCGTGTGCAGCAAGCCGGTGAGCCTTACCTTCCCCGACGGGCATGAGCTCACTGTCGAGAAGTCCGTGCGCAGCGAGAACTTCCTCGTCTACAGCTTCACGCTCCATCGCGACGGAGGCGTTACGGGCCTTACGTACAGCGAGGACACCAATCGCGATAAGGGCGCGTGGTTCACAGACAAGCGCAATTCGATCTACTGGGAGCTCGGTACGTTCCAGGATGAGGACCTGTTCTCGGGCAACAGCAACCTCATGGAAAATTACATCTACGTCGACCTCGAGAAGAGCACCGATGACACGGTTGTCGGTTACGGTTACGGCGAGTTCGAAGAGGCCGTGCCTGCGGGTCAGACGATCATCTTGCACGCCTTTACCCAAGACGACGGCAAGAAGGCCTCCAAGAAGTACGGTGGCGGTTATTGGACTGTCCATAAGTACAGCGATGCTGCGACTTTGGAGTGCACGGATGTCGTGAGCGAGCGCACGTTCGCAAGCGACGGCGGTCAGGTTTGCATCTCGCCTTTGGGTATTACGTACAGCTATGACAACGGCAGCGGCTTCAGCACGGGTTCGGATATGGATACAGCCCTCACGATCACGTATAAGGACGGCTCTCAATACGAGGTCTTCAAATCCGATGATGAAGGAGATGGGTCCAACGATATGGTGAAGAACTACTTCTCCGGTGTCTTCGACAAGCTCACCAAGATTGCCTTTAACAGGCTCGTCGACCCGGATGCTATCGAGTCGATAACGCTTGAGCAGGTCGATTACGATGGGAACTCGAACGAGGTCATCTTCAAGTAGCAGTCGTCTCATCGGCGCTGCTTGCAGATGGCAGGCGATGAACAGGCAAAACCCAAAGGCCCGCAGGGATATAAAGCGGGCATCAAAAAAGGACGACAGTTGGATTTACCAGCTGCCGTCCTTGGCTTATGCGATGCGCGATGCCGTGCTCGCCAAATCTCTCTAGCCCCTGCTCGTAATCTCTGCTGCGTTGACGACGACGTTGTGTTTAATGGGCTTCCATTCGACCTTGCTAAATACCGCTACGAGCGCGATGGGCACGTAGGTGAGCATGAAGAAGGGGAACGTGAAGATCGCCTTGATCTTGGCTGCGGGTTTGGCGTGGATCTGCTTCCATTCCGTCGCCGTCGTGAGCGCGCCAAAGAGGAGCATGATGCCCGCAAAGGAGACAAAGCAGCCCAAGAAGCTCGTGAAGGATGCGACGATGGTCGACCTCGCCTCGCCGTAGCTCAAATACACCGCGAGGTTGTCGGAGGTGATGCCGCTCAGCGCGTCTCCATGGAACATCGAGCCCGTGAGCAATCCGACGATAGTCATAATCGGGTTGGCGTTGGCAACGGCTACGGGGGCGCTTTGCGCGACCACGTCTTGCACAGAGGACGCGATGCTGACGAGCTGTACCAAGCCCGCAAGGCAGAAGCCCAGGTTCATGAAGACGCCCACCAAGGTGAGCAGCATCGCAGGGGCGATGGTCATGAACATGTCGAAGCATGCCCAGCGCCCGCCCTTCCTGCGCGCGATTCCCGTGAACAAGCTGCCGCCGTAGCGCAAAAGCACTTGGTAGAAGCCCCTTGCCCAGCGTAGTCGCTGGCGCCAGGAGTCTTTGAAGGTGGTGGGTTGCTCATCGTAGATGATGGCGTCGGCAACGTAACCTATGCGGTAGCCGTTCGAGATGCAGTCTGTGGAGAACTCGATGTCCTCGGTGAGCAGATGGTGGATCCAGCCCTCGTTATCCTCCAGGATATGCGCGCGGATGACAAAGCCCGTGCCGCCGATGGCGCAGCTGCTGCCCAGACGGTAGCGCGCGTTGCTCAAGAACTTGGCCTCGCGCAAGAACCACATGGCGCTGCCGGCGCTGATCCAGTTGTCGTCGTAGTTCTTCGAGTTGCGATAACTCGTGAAGGCGTCGTAGTCCGGCGACAGCTCCATCTCGCGGTTGACTGCGCGGATGAACCCGGGGTCGACGATGTTATCCGCATCGAAGACAAAGTAGCCCGCGTAATCGGTATAGCCGTCCTCGTTGCCCTCTGCGCGGCGGATCTTGTCCAAAGCGTAGTTGAGCGCATAGCTCTTGCCCTTGCGCACTTGGTCGAAGCGCTCGAATACGATCGCCCCGGCGTCGCGCGCGACCTGAGCGGTGCTGTCCGTGCAGTTGTCCGCGATCACGTAGACGTCGACGAGCTCCTCGGGGTAATCCTGCGCTTTGAGGCTTTTGACCAGCTCGCCTATAACCAGTTCCTCGTTGCGCCCGGAGATGAGCACGGCGTAGCGCCTGAGCTCGACGTCTTGGTCGTTGGGCTTGCGCTTATGGTCGACGATCAGGACATAGACCGCGTAGACCACCTGGTACATATAGCAAAGGCTGAACACAAAGAACAAGAACATGTTGAATGCGTTGACAAAACCTGTCATGGCGATTTGCAGCTCCTTTTTGCCGCGGCACACGCGGCAACCGTTGCAGTAAACCCAAGCATTTTACTCCATCGACTTATATGTGTCTCTTCTGTGCACTAAAGCTCCATCAGGTGCTGGTCCCAGCTGCGGGTTATACTCGATAGGTTACTTTGCACGATGAACACGCGAGGGGGTTTCGTGGGACGACTCACCACTATCGAAGACGTCGAGAAGCAGAAGGCAGCCGCACGGGAGCAAGAGGAGATGCGCGCGGCTCAAAAGGCCATGAGCGCGGGCTCTGCTAGCCAGCCTGCCAAGCATGCGGGGCAAAACGGGCATACGGCTGAGGCGCAACCTGCCCGCCTTGCTCGCGAGCAAGCGCCGCAATCCAGTCCACAGGCCGCTCGCAAGCAGGCTGCAGCCCAAACGGCGGCTCCCGCTGCCGCCGCCCCCAAGAGCGAGTCCCAAAAAGAGGCGGATTTCCATGGCCTCGACAGCTTGGAGAAGCGTTCGGGCGGCAATATCGCGCTCATCGTGATCGCTGTCGTCATCGTCATCGCCGCGGCGCTCAAGATCGCCGGCGTGTATTAGGAGATTCGCATGGCAAGCTACGAAAGCTATCCGCAACCGGAAGAGCCTCCCCAAAAGGACCCCGGCAAAGGCCGTCTCAAAGTCATCCTGGGCATCGCTGTCGTCGCTGTGGTTGCCATCGCGGTGATTGCCGGCGTGTACATCTGGCGTAACAGCACGCTCTCCACTGCTTACCAGGCGGATACAGAAGCCCTCAACCAAGATTCCGCCGGCGTGACCACCACGACGTTTTCTGAGGTTGAGCTCGACGGCGTGCCTTCATATACCAAGCTCTATGGCAAGACGCTCAAGCAGCTCAAGGCCGTCAAGAAGAGCAGTCTCAAGTTCGACGTAAAGCTCAAGAAGACCAAGGCATCAGTCAGCGGCTTACCCAAAGCTAAGGCAAAGAAGGTCAAGTATTCGGCAAGCGCTGTTTCTAAAGCACAAGACGGCGTGAGCCTTACGGTCTACTTTGGCAAGGACAAGAAGTCGGTGGCGGCCCTGTATACCTTCGACCTCGACGCTCTGGGCGTATCCGAGGCAGACTTCGCCGTCTTCGCCGCAGATACCACGGTGCCCATCTCGCTGGCAAACGGTGTGGGTGTCGACAAGTCCATTGCAGAGAACGCGATAGAGAGCCAGGTCTCGCAGGCAAGCGTGGGCAACCAGGCCAATAAGCGCTCGAGCGTCTACAAGGCGGCAACCGGCCAGAAACTCAAGAAGGTTGCCAAGACCAAGAAGGTCTACAACAAGAAGAAGCACAAGAAGATCAAGAAGAAGATTGTCAAGAAGATCCAGGTGAGCTACATGGATTGGCAGCTCACCCAGACATACGAGTACGCAGCTGGCGATAAGGCCACCACGCGCACCGCGACGATTCTCTTTTACTAAGCTCCAATAAATCCCAAATCAGCCCTTGCTATAGCATAGCGAGGGCTGTATCATATACGGCTGTGTTTAGAAGAGGGGCGTCACCAACGTCCCCACCTTACGACGAGCACTGCTTGGTTGTCTGGTTACACGGTACTTACCTTAAGGGTTACCGCAAGCCTGCCAGCCATGTGCTCGCAGGCTTTTTATTTTGGAGGTGAGCAGCATAGCCGCTCAAGAGTCAAGGATCAACGACGCAGTCCGCGCCGCCACCGTCCGTCTGATCGGCGTCGATGGCGCACAGCTCGGCATCTTCGCTAATGCCGATGCCCAGCGCGTTGCTTCCGAGCAAGGTCTCGACCTGGTCGAGATTGCACCCAATGCAGAACCCCCTGTGTGCCGCATCATGGATTACGGCAAGTACAAGTACGAGCAGGAGGTCAAGGCAAAGCAGGCTCGTAAGAAGCAGACTAGGATCGAGATCAAGGAGATGAAGTTCCGTCCCAAGATCGACGTCGGCGATTACGAGACCAAGAAGGGCCATGTCCTGCGCTTCCTGGGCAAGGGTAACAAGGTCAAGATCACCATCATGTTCCGCGGCCGCGAGATGGCCCATCCGGAGCAAGGCCTGGCGATCCTCGAGAAGCTTGCAGAAGATCTTAGGGATCTCGCAGTGATCGAGCAGCAGCCCAAGCTGGAAGGCCGCAATATGCACATGCTCATCGCGCCGCTTCCCAAGGACGCGAGGAAGAAGAGCAACAAGGCTAGCAACAAAGAAGGAGACAGCAACAATGCCTAAGATGAAGACCCATAAGGGCTCCGCCAAGCGCTTCCGCGTCACCGGTTCCGGCAAGATCATGCGCGCCAAGGCTTTCAAGAGCCACATCCTCACCAAGAAGTCCCAAAAGCGCAAGCGCAACTTCCGCAAGGAGACCGAGCTCGCAACTGCCGATAAGAACGTCGTCAGGAAGAACCTGGGCATCTAAGCTTTCCGCTTATCTCGCAACAAACAAGAACTAGGAGTTGATATAAATGGCTCGTGTCAAGCGTGCACTCAACGCAAGGAAGAAGCGTAAGACTATACTCAAGCGTGCGAAGGGCTACTACGGTGCCAAGTCTCGCAGCTACCGTGCAGCAAAAGAGCAGGTTCAGCACTCTTTGCAGTACGCATACCGTGACCGCCGCAACAAGAAGCGCATGATCCGTCGTCTTTGGATCACCCGCATCAACGCTGGCGCTCGCATCAACGGTCTGTCCTACAGCAAGTTCATGCACGGCCTCAAGGTCGCCGGCATCGACCTGGACCGCAAGGTTCTCTCCAACATGGCTATCGAGGATGCCCAGGGCTTCGCTGCTCTGTGC
>CAVCDT010000030.1:0-20956 GCA_963600995.1 Akkermansia muciniphila
CGCTGCCACTTGCGTACACGCGCACCACGCTGCTCGAGTAGCTGTTGCGCACTGCACCGCGCTGCATGTTGCCTGCGAGCCCTCCAGCCGTGTAGCCGGCATCGACGGTCGCGCTGCTGTAGCAGTGCTCGATCGTAGACGCCTGCAGCGTACCGGTGATGCCGCCGGCGTTGCTTGCGTTTTTGGAATACTCGCCGTTGCTGCGCGCCTTGACAGACCCCGTGCTGCAGCATGAGCTGATAACGATGCCGCTGGTGCTCGTCTGGTCTGCCGTGGTGGTGAAGCTGGTCGCCGCAGAGCCGCATATGCCGCCCACGCCGTAGCGCCCCTCGACGCAGACTTTGCTCGCGCAATTGGCAATGAGGATATCCTGGGCCTCGGCATCGGTAGCATAGACGCTGTAATAATGGTACGCGCGGCCCACGATGCCGCCCACGAAATCGCCGCCCTTGACTACGCCCTCGACGCTCAGGTTCTGGATAGTCGCGCCGCACACGTAGCCGAAGAGGCCCTGGGCGCTATCCTGCCCGTCGATCTTGAGGCCGCTGATAGTATGCCCGCCTCCATCGAAAACGCCGCTGAAGGACACCCAGTTGCTCGAGTTCTCCCAGTTGCCGATAGGCATCCACTCGCCCGTGAGCTCGATGTCGCAGGCGAGCTCGAAGTACCCGCCCACCGTGGAGGCCTTGTTGGTATCCGCGCTGGTAGACCCCATGCGCACGATTTCCGTCTGGCTGGCCAGGTAGCGCAGCTGCTCCTGGTTGGCGATCACATACGGGTCGTTCTGCGTGCCCGACCCGCTCTCGTAGCCGGTGTCGATGCTCTCCTTTGCAGCGAGCGTCACCTCGATGCTCATGCCCTTGCCCGCAACGGTAAAGCTCCCGCTTGCAAGCTCGTAGCCGCTCTTATAGACGCTGTAGCGGTACTTGCCGGGCGCAAGCGAGTAGCTTCCGTCGGAGTTGGCGGCGATAGGCGTCGTGCGCGTGGCGGTGGAGACCTTGACCGAGGCACCATCTATGCTGGCGCCATTAGCGTCGCGCACGTCGAAGCTCACCTTCTGGGGGATGGCGGTGAGCAAAGGCTTGTAGGTCCTCGACTCGACGCCCACATCGATGCGCGCCTGCGCGCTCTCGTAGCCGTCCGCATCAACGCGATAGGTATACGCCCCGCTGCTGAGGTAGTAGCGATGCGCGTTGTCTGCGCTGGGCTCGACCACGTTGCCGTCGGCATCCGCAACATAGACCGTAAAGCTATCGATCTCCTCGTAATCGCCGTTGAGCGCGGCGAAGGTGACGAGGGCGGTAGAGCGTGCCATCTCGACTGTCACCGTCTGGGTAGCGTCGCTTCCAACCGTGAAGCTCTGGGTTGCGGGCTCGTAGCCGATCTTGCTCGCCTGCACCGTGTAGCTCGCGCCCTTGCACAAGCGGTAGCTGCCGTCGCTTTGCGCCGCGACGCTGTTGCCGTAAGCATCGCTTACCGCGATAGAGGCCTTGCTCACGGCACTGCCGCTGCTCTCACACGCAAAGCTGACGCTGGCGAGCTCATCAACCTTGTACAGGGGGATGCTCACGGCCTTCTGCTCTGCTGCGACATCGAAGCTGCCCTCAGAGCTCTCATAGCCCGCAAGCGTCGCCTTATAGGAGTACGGCCCCGCTGCCAAGTCGAACACCTGCGTACCCGCATCGCTGCCCTTGGGGACCTCGACGCGCCCGTCGGCGTTGCTGATCTCGATATCGGCCGCAGCAAGCACCGCTCCGGACGCATCGACGGCGCTTATGCTCGTCTGGTACGCGTCCTGCATACTCACCTGCACGCACTGGGACTCCGCATAGGTCTTGAAGGTGCCCGTCGCCGTGTACTTGCCATCTGCCGCGATCTCATAGCTGTATGTGCCGCGATGCAGCTTGTACGTGCTGTCTGCTTGGGGGTCGACCACGGCCCCCTTGGTGATAGAGCCGGCTTCGATACCGGCGGATTCATCGGCTTCCCACGAGATATTCTCGGCAGCTCTCAATACGGCGGTATAGCCGCCCACGGATGTCCCGGTCGCATCGCTCACGTCGAAGAAGACGTTGTACCAGGGCAGCACCTGGCTCTCCTTGAGCGTCTGCGCCAACGCACCGAAATCGATAAGGCCGTAACCGTAGTAATCGTCGAAGCCCTTGGTGCCCAGGTCGACGCTTGTATCGATGAGCATCTGCTTGAAGGTGTCTTGGGTGATATCGGGGTAGATCGACTTGCACATCGCCGCCGCAGCCGCAACCTCCGGCCCGGAGAAAGACGTCCCGCTGCCCGTCTTGTAGGCATCGGAGGCACCCATGTAGGTGCTCGTCACGTTCTCGCCCGGCGCGGTGACAAAGACGCTCGACCCGTATTGCGAGAAGGAGGAACGCGTCTTGGTGCTGTCCACGGATGCGACGCCCACCACGCTGGCGTAAGCCGCCGGATAGTTGGCGGTGGAGGTGCCGTCGTTTCCTGCCGATGCGACCACGAGCACGCCCTTCGAGACGGCGTAGTCGCACGCGGTCTGCAGGCTGCGCTCGTTGTAGGCGCCGCCCAAACTCATGTTGATGACGTCGACTTCATCGGTATCGACGGCGCGATAGATTGCGCTCACCACATCTGACGTCTTGGCGTTGGAGGTGTCGAAGACCTTCTCCGGGACGATGGTGACGCCGGGCATGCAGCCCGCCACGCCCTTGCCGTTGCCCGCCTTTGCGGCGATGATGCCGGCAACGAAGGTTCCGTGACCCTTGGCATCGGGTGTGCCCGCCTCATCGGAGGCGAAGTTGTGCCCGCCGCTCACCTTGGCGTAATCGATATCCTCATGCTGGGATTCCTGCGCGCCGGTGCCGTACAAGCCCGTGTCGATGACAGCGACCTTGACCGCGCCGTCGTGGAGGGCGGTGCCGTTGTAGACATACGGGTCGCCGTCGAGGCCCAGCTCCCAAGCCTTCGACACGTTGAGCATGTCGAGGTTCCAGAGCTTGCCCTGCTCGTAGTAGGTGTCGTTAGTGGGATAATCGGGGGCGGGGTTATCGGCCGTACCGCCCTGGGCATCCAAGTCGCCGATAAGCTGGAGATCGAAGTCCGGCTCGACGTATTCGAGCTGGTCTGCGCTAAAGATACCCGCGATGGTATCGAGCGACTGGCAGCCGTACAGGCCGCCGGGGAGCTTCTCTAGATCGCCGCGCTTAACAGCAGCCGATGCGAGCGACTGGGCATTGAGCAACCCCCCCCCAGCGGAGTTTTTGAGCTTGAGGACAAACCCGCTGTACTCGCTGGCGTCGACATCGTCGAGGGTCAACGCGGCATCGTCACTGGTTGCGATATGGATGACGCCGGCGAACTTGTCTGCAGACGACTGCTGGTAGCCAGGGGCCGCACTAGCAGCTGCAGGCGTTGTATCCGATAGGCTCTCTACCTTGTCGAGCGCAACGCTGCCGCCCGGCGGCGCCATAAGCAGCGTCGCGCCCAGCACTCCGGCAACAACAACGGCCGCGCAGGCGCTCAGCGCAGCGGCTAGCTTGACGTGGGTCTTCTTCCCCATATCCTCTGCCCCCTCTCACACCGCCATCGCGTCCTTCATCGCGAAGCTGCGCGCAAGAGCGCGCAGCATAGGCGGATTAATCCCTTCGTAACAATTCTAGCTAAGAAATATTCTGATGGGAGATTAATTTCAGCTTGAGAGAGAGTGGCAGAGTGACGCGCAGCTAACACCGTATGGTTTCGAGGGTCGTGACGGTGCAGAACCGCGTAGGGGCGAGCGGATGCGAGACGCGCGCAGCGCGGCCCGCTAGCTCGCCCGCTAGGTTGCAATCGCCTGCTACCAGCCGTTGCGGCCTGCATTGCAAAGCCTTGGCGCAGCTAACGCTGCGCCCCGATACGTCGCGGCTAACGCCGCGACCGGGAGAGCTGCACGCTTCGCGTGCGTCGCTCTCCCCTACGCGCACCTGCGACACCATCCTCAGCTGCATCGGTTCCCTTCCTGCACCTCCTACGCGCTACATCACAGACATACGACGACGCAACAAGACCCGGGTCGCTCAACGCATGAGCGCCCGGGCCTCGTATCTCTAAGACATGCTGTTGCCAAACCCAACAGCTATCAGCCAACCGCCAATCAGCTGGCCTGCTGCCCACTATCCAGCGAGCTACTTCTGCTTGGCGAGCTCCTCGACCAGCTTGGTGAGAGTCTCGACCTGCTCGGTGAGTTCCTTGACCATGACGGGCAGGGGCTTGCGGTCGCCATCGGGCCTGCCGGCGCCCTCGCGATCGGGGCCCTTGGGGCCACCGGGCCTACCGCCGCGCTCGGGACCACGAGGGCCGGGGCCCTGCGGGCCGCGAGGACCAGGACCTTGCGGACCCTGGGGGCCCTGCGGACCCATCGGGGGCATAGCGCCCATAGGCGGCATCATGGGCATCATCGGCACCATGGGGACCATGGGCACCATCATGACGGGCATCATCGGCATCATGCCCATAGGCTGCATACCGGGCATTCCAGGCATGCCACCCATCGGAGGCATCCCACCCATAGGGGGCATACCCTGCGGGCCGCGAGGCCCGCGCGGACCACGACCGCCGGGACCGCCCTGCGGGCCGCCGAAGCCGCCAGGACCACCGGGGCCGCCCTGGGGCCTGCCGCCGCGCTCGGGGCCGCGGGGACCGCGCGGCCCCTCATCGGCCAGCTGCTCTTTGGGGCAGCACACGTCTTTTGCTTCTTCACATTTGGGGGTCGTATCCTTTGCCATCTTGGCTGACCCTCCTTTCGAATCCGGGGTCTTTGCCCCTTCCAACATATGGCCCCTATCGGGCCTTTCCTTGGGACTCCTTGTCCCTTGACACAAAGCGGGCTCTCTTGGCCCAAATACAGCGGGTTTCTGGCTCACCCGAAACCAGCATCAAAATAACGGATTCGAAGCGAAGAATAAAGTCTTGCACTGCGATTCGCCTTCTGGGCAAACATGCAGCAACACCTGCTACGCTACGCTGCGCTGCGCGACTCGGCTAGCCCGCCTGTTATCGGCAGCCATTACCGCGTACGGGCTAGCAAGCAAGCCGCAGCCCACCGGCGGCGCCTCGCAGGCGCGATCAGGCTCGTTTGCTCTCGATGTACTCAGCCGTAAGGGGGATGCGCATGCCGTCGGCCAAGAGCAGGTACTTGAAGCCGGCCTGGTAGAAGCGCTCGCGCACATCGGATACGCTCAGGCCCCTGTGCCCGGCCGTGTCCTCCGCCGTGTCGCGCGGATTGAAGCCGGTCTCGGCACACATGTAGTTGCCGCCGCTCATGAGGCTCACCATATTGGGCTCGTGGAAGCCGATGTACTTGGTCTGCGGGTCGTCGCACATGACGAGCGTTTGGATGGCGTTGAGCTGCGCCAAGCGCAGGTCCGTTATCTCGTTTTCGAGGCCCTCGTAAGGCGTGCCCGGCACCGCGGTGCGCTTCATGACCGCCACGCCGTCCCTGATGCCGTAGCGCGCTGCCTCCTCCTTGATCTCGAAGAGCCGCGAGACCACCGCGTCGTAGGGCGTCTCCGGGCCGACGGGCTCGCAGCACGCGCGGATTCGCAGCCCGGCCTCCGCGGCAGAGTCGATCGTCTTCTGGCGCCGCGCCATGGGAATCTTGGTGCACGTGCCCTCGCCCAAGCGCTTGGCGTGATAGCAGCCATCAAGACCCGCGTCCTTGAGCTGCGCAAAGTACGGCGTATCCGTGTCGCCGATATTGGAGAAGAGCAGCGTGCTCGCAGGTATCGCTGCCTTGACGGCTTTGACGCACTCCAGGAAATGCGCCTCGTCGTAGCTGTTCATAGTCATGAGGTACAGGCCGTAAAGGTCGCCGCCGGCTGTGAACTCGCACGCACGGCGCACGACCTCCTCGACGGGCATAGTGACGTGCTCCGTGAAGAAGGTGTGGCTCTTGGCGAAGCTGCAGAACTGGCAATCGGCCTCGCAAGGGTAGACGTCGACGCCGATCTGTCCCCAGATCACCGCGCCGTTGCCGCTCTTGAGGCGCTGGATGTCGTTGGCGGCGCCGCGCAAGGCCGTGGCCTCGGGCGATGCCTCATCAAGCTCCATGAGGTACATGACCTCGTCATAGGTAGGCGCGCTGCCCTCTTGGGCGCGCGCGATGATCTTTGCGACCTTGCTGTCCACAGCAAGCCCCCTCTCCCAAGGGCTTCCCTCGAAGCCCCTCTCTCGTGCCAACCTCGATTGCGCGGCGGCCAGAAGCGATCAAATGCCGCCGCATGCGCCACCTCTAGCCGGAGTAGAACTCGCTGGTGACGTCTTGGGTCTCGATGAGGACGGAGTTCTGGTTGAGCTTGTCGCATACTTCGCTGGCGATCTGATGCACCTGGTCGAGCGTGATGTCCTCGAGGATGCACTGGATGCTCTGCTCCTTGGTTATCTGGTCGCTGTCGTCCTTCCAGTAGCCGTCGGCCTGCGCGAGCGTACAGCCGTCCGTGTAGCGCGTGCAGATCTTGGTGACGATCTTGACGCACTTCGCGTAGGGAATCTCCTGCTTGTAGGTGTCCTTGTCGTTGGTGCCGATGTAGAGGACGTACTTGGTCTGCCTCTCCTGCTTGGCTTGGCTTGCCTGGTCGTCCTGGCCATCCTGCCCGTTCTGACCATCCTGGTTAGCCTGATCGCCGCCGTCGCCCTGACCGGGCTGCCCGGAAGGCGGGGCGGCTTGCTCGGACTGCGGTAACGCGGGCTGGTTGCTGCCGGCGGTAAACTGCGTGCCAAGCAGATAGCCGGTGCCGCACAGGTTAACGACCAAGAGGACAGCGATGGCGATAATGGCGATCTTGAGCTTGCCCGCGGGTTTGGGTTCTGTCATGCGAGGTTGATCCTTCCACTCTGGCTCTAGCGTGCACGCATGCGCGCACATGTACCGGGCCATTATACGTGGCAAGGCCGCGCAGCAGCAGAGCGCCACGACAGCGCAGGGGCAGCATGGTCAACAGCCCCTCTTAAGCTGCTACGCAGGCCCAAACCTCTTTAACTGCCATCAGGCGCGCATTGGCGAAGCATATGCAAATCGAGCATTCTCTGATAATCTCTAAAAGTAATACCGATGGAGGTGACCATGGAAGACGTCCATGATGAAATGATCTACGCACTCGATAGGGTGCATGAACGGCATCCCGACATAACTAAGGAGGACGCAATCCATGCCTGGCGGTTCTGCATCAAGAGCATGCCTCGCCTAGAAAAGGAGCCTGAGGAGCATGTCGGAATCGGTTACGACGCCTCGGGAAGGTTGTTAGAAGTCGTTGCAATAAGGGGAAACAACGGAGCTTGGCTTATCAAGCACGCTCAAACCCCACCACAAGAGCGGATAAAGCGAGAGCTCGGTTTCGGAAGGAGAAAGCGATGAACGACAAGGAACTCTGCAAGATGTTCAACACCACGCTTGACGAGGTCGCAAGCGATGTCGAGAAATACGAGCGCGGCGATCTGTCGGAGATGGCTTTCGGCGCTCCTATCGAGGGCAGGCCGCAGCCCAAAATGAAGTCAGCCTCGGTGAAGCTCTACGATTTCGAACTCGCCGCTATCGATCGCGCCGCCGCCGCAGAGGGCATTTCGCGCTCTGCATTTATCAGGCGCGCATGCGACAACGAGCTAGTCGCCTTGGCCTAACAAGAGTCGAGCAGAAGAATAGGGAGATATTGTTAGGCCGGGGTGCGGGCGTAACGATTCGGGTGTGGCCTACTCGTAGTTCTCGTTATCCTCCAAGTACTTGGATGGCTTGTCCCTGTCGCGTTTGACCGGGTTGCAGAAGCTGGTCTCGCCCTCATACGGCGTCCAAGCCTGGTAGATGCTCAGATAGCTCCCGTCCTCCCTTTTGGACATATGCACCATCCGAGCAAAAGGAGATGACGCGAGCGCCAAACCGTGCGTTCTCATGAACTCGAAGGTCGGCTGGAACATATCGAGGCAAAGCTCCTTGTCAGAGCCCGACAGGAAGAATGTGCTGACGCACTTTTGCGAGGGAATAAGGACGATATCCCCTGTATTACCCCCCCCCCCCCCGAATTTTCAATCTCCTCGAGCTTATCCGGGTGGATATTCCTAACGTCCACGACAAGCCCGTAGCGCAGGTTCCCATCACCCGGGGAGGGATAGTCGAAGATACCGCCAGATGCGGCATAGGGCACACGGTCGATCCACTTCCTGTACAAGTCGACCTTGTCGTCCATGATGCTGTAGCTTCGCTGCGTATCGATGAAGTACATAGTGGGCGAGTAAACCAGCCTGAATTTATTGACGTTGCTCATGCAGTCTGCCAGCACGCGCTTGTCGCTGCGCAGCTGCTCGAGGATATGGTTCTGATGGCGGATAGAATCCGCAAGGGCCTTCTCTTTCTCGGCCAGGCCGTCCATGAGGATGTTGAGGTCCGGCTGCTGGAGCGCCTCGGTTGTCTCCAGGAGCGAGTACCCGTACTTACGAAACATCCTCGTCCTGATAAGCACATGAAGGTCCCATGCCGTATATGAACGATACCCCGAAGATCCGTCCTTCTTGGGAGCGATAATCCCCTCTCGCTCGTAATAGCGGATGGCCTCGGATGAGATACCCATCAGATCTGAGATCCTGCCGATGCGATAGCGCTTCCTCATAAAATCTCCTACCAATATCTCGCAGCACATATCACGCGGCACGCACTGCTGTTGTCCGGCGTTCATCACTCCGCTTGGAACGCAACGCCCTTTCCCTGCACATGATGAAAGATCTTCCCACTCATTTCAAGGTACGATATATGAGCGAGTGTCTCCCCTACAGAGAAGAATTTCTGCTTCAAGGGCCAGCCGTCCCAATCTAGGATGGGACTCCTCCAGGTTATGCGCTTGGTCACGTCGATCAAACCCAACGGACCATCATGCAACGCGGCGAGAATCTCATCGCATCTAGTCATATGATGCTCGACCAGTTCCTCTGCGCGCTTGGGCACGTCGTAGACGAGGTCTCGATGCCCGCTGAGGGCAAGCGAGACATCGAGCTTTCCCAGAGCCCTCATTGACAAGATGAAATCCCTCAAGACAGTTGAGCCCAATGCGAAAGAGGAGACGACGGGGGTGATCCTTGCCAATACCTGGTCGCCGCAGACGAGCAGTTTGTCTTCCCTATCGTAAAGGCAGAGATGGTTCTCTGCATGACCCCTGGTCTCGATGACCTCGAAGCGCCTGCTCCCACGCTCGAAGATATCGCCTCCATGCAGAAGACGGGGACGAACATCGCTTACGGGAATCAGCACCTCTGCCATCGAGCTGTAGTCGATGGACTGGTCCAGAATCTGCTGCCTCTCCTCAGAGGTGATCTGCGGTCTGCTGCAGCCTTGCGGCAAGAGCTCGTAACCGCCGCCCATCCATGCGCGAAACCCGCGGTTGTCCACGTGGTAGATCCTCTGCAAGTCGAAGAAATCCTCGAAACCGGCGTAGAAGCTCATCTGCGGGCGCTTGACCATGTTGACCATCCCGCAATGATCGGGATGCCCATGCGTGAAGAACACGTCGACGTCGCTCCAATCGATCCCCAGCTGATGAAGTCCGCCGGTTAGAGCCTCGTAGCACTCCCGCACGCCAAAGCCCAAGTCGATGACGAGCGGGCGTTTGCCCTCCAAGACGACATAGGAGTTGAGCGAACGCAGGGGGTTGTTGGGCAACGGGGAGCAGATCTGGTAGATATCGCGCGCCACCAAGCGCGCAGTGCCGTACTTCAAGGCAACATGCAAGGCCCGATCCCGCGCCAGGCGACCCTTCTCAAGGGAATCGTTTTGGTCGACAGCCATATGATCTTCCTTCATCGTCGAAACAGCAATGGACGCCTGCACGACACAGGCGCCCATTGCAAGCCCTTGCAAGACTCTGATAGCTAGAGCTTAGCGATAATATCGGGCAGGACTTCCTTGAGATCGCCGATAAGGCCGTAGTCGGCCTGCTCGAAGATGGGCGCATGCGCATCCTTATTGATGGCGATAACCGTCTTGGCCGTGTTGACGCCAACCATATGCTGCATTTGGCCGGAAACGCCGATGCCCACGTAGACCTCGGGGGACAGCATCAAACCGGAGACGCCGATATAGGTCTCGCGCGGCATCCAGTTGACGGCCTCGGTCAAGGGGCGCGTGCAGCCGACCTCGGCATCGATCTTGGCCGCGAGGTCACGGGCCATCTGCAGGTCCTCCTCGGCAGTGAAGCCGCGACCGGCTGCGATGATGTTCTTAGCTGCGGTCAAATCGACGCCTGCCGGCGGCAGCGCCTCGCGGCTGCGCAGCTTGACGGCGCCGTCGGGCACATAGGCTATCTCCTCGACAGCATCGCTACCGGAGGCAACGGCATCGGCAAACACAGAGGGCGCCACGGTATAGATCGACAGCGAGCCAGCAGACTTCGCCTTGCGGTTCGCGATACCGCCAAAGTACAGGCTCGAGGCGATGCCGTCGACGATGCTCTTGGCATCGGTGAGGACAGAGACGCCGTTCTTGGCAGCGAGTTTAGCCGCGATAACCTTCATGCGGCGCGTGGGCTCCACCAAGACGACCTCGGGGGCTTTATCGGCCACGAGAGCGCAGACCGTTGCAGCGGCGGATTCGACGAGCACATCACCGGGGACATCGATGTGGTAGACCACATCCGCAACGCCGGCGATCTTGGTCTCATCACTCAAAGAGACGAGGGCGACATCCCCACCGAGCGTGCGTGCACCCGCGCACAGCCCGCATGCACCTTTCTCGGTCTCTGCGATAACAAAAACAGTCATGATCTTGGCCCCCTATCGAATAGCCTCGGCAACAGCCGCAACGAACTTGTCAAGGTCGCCATCGGTGCCGGCGTCGAACACGATCTTCTTGCGAGGAGCGGGCTCGGGCGCCAGAGTCTCGACGATCTCTATACCGCGACCAGCTGCAGGACCGTCGACCTTGTTCACAGGCTTCTTGCCGGCCCGCATGATGTCGCGCATACCGCAGATGCGCGGCAAGGCGATATCGGGAACGACGGAGACGACAGCGGGAAGCGCCACCTCAACGATTTCCACCTCGGTTTCGAGCGTGCGCTGTGCAACCAAGGTCGAACCCTCGAAGCTGATCTTGCTCACAGCAGTCACGACGGGCAGGCCAAGGGCCTCTGCCAGCTGCACGTCGACCTGTTGGGCATAGATATCCGCAGAGCCGTCACCGCAGACGACGAGATCTGCATCGAGGCCCTTCACGGCAGAGGCGAGCACCTCGGCCGTGGCCTTCGCATCGAGGTCAGCGTAATCGGCATTGGTCACGAGCGTAAGTGAGTCGACGCCGCGAGCCAGGATGTTCTTGTTGTTCTTGGTGTCGTAGATGAAGGGCTCTCCAACAGAGACGACGATATGCGAAGCCTCTTGCTCCTTGGCGGCCTGGGCAGCGGCCTCGATGGCGTTGAGGTCGTAGGTGCTCACCACAGGTCGGGCTTTGGAGTAATCGAGCATGCGATCGGCTGCGACCTGGATGTCCTGGTCGTCGTGCACGATCTTCGCGACGGTAACGATGTTCATGATCCGCTTGCCTCTACTCTCTAGTCGCGGGCGTACTTCTTGATGATCTGACGGCCGGCGATATGGACCATGATCTCGTCCGTGCCACCGCCGAATTGCGAGCCGCGCGCGTCGATCCAAAGGCGCCCGACGCAGGACTCGGTGGTGTAGCCGATGCCGCCCATGATCTGCAAAGCCTCAGAGCAGACCCAGGTCGACTGCATGGAGATGTAGCGCTTGGCCAAGGCGCTGTCCAAACGGACGGATATACCCTGGTCGAACTCCCACGCTGTCTTGAGCAGGAGATTCTCCATGTTCTGGACGGCGATCTCCATATCGGTGAGCTTCTCTTGGATAAGCTGGAAGCTGCCGATGGTCTTGCCAAACGCCATGCGCTGGCCTGCGTAGGCAGCTGCCTCCTCCATAGCGGCCTTGGCCAGGCCCAAGGAGTGCGAGGCGAGCATGATGCGCTCGAGCTCGAAGTTCTTCATAAGCTGCAAGAAGCCCTTGCCGCGCTCGCCCAGGAGGGCGGTTTCGGGGATAACGACGTTGTCGAGGTAGACCTCGGAGAAGTTGGTGATCTGCTGGCCGATCTTATGCAGCGGCGCGAGCGTGACACCGTCCTGCTTGGGGTCGATGATCCACATGGACATGTTCTTGTTCTCGCGGGCCGGATCCTCATCCTTGGCGATGACCAGCATGAAAGGAGCAGTCTCGGCCAGAGAGACCATGGTCTTGGTGCCATTGAGGGTGACGGTGCCGTCGCCGTTCCAGTGCGCGGTCGTCGTCATGCCCTGGTTGTCGGATCCCGCGCAGGGCTCGGACAAGGCGAGCGAGTAGGCTTGCTCGCCGGTCTCCTCGTAGTACTTCATCGCCTGCTCCATGAGCTCCGGGGATGCGAACTCGGACATGTCGTACATGGCCAGGCCGTAGGACATGAAGGGCATCGTCGCCTTTGCGCTCTTGATGAGCTCTGTGACGACCAGCGCCAAGGTCACAGCGTCAGAAGAGACTCCGCCGTACTCCTCGGGAACGAACATGTAGCCGAACCCGGCCTCGAGATAGGATTTACGGACATCCTGGTCGATGTAGCGCTGCTCGTACCACTTCTTGATCTTGTCTTCGGGACACTCACGAGCCACGAACTCACGAAGGTTCTCGAGCATGAGCTCCTGCTCATCAGTAATGCTGAAGTCGATCATTTTTTCCTCCTTCAATACAGATTCATGTTGTCAAGTAACCAGTACGTACAAAGGTTGGGATAGACCTTGCGCAAGTAAGATGTTGCTCTCTCAAACACTTTGAGAGTCAAGGGCGGAAAGCAGATGTTTCGCCCTTTTTCTCGAGCTCGCGACGACGCAGCAGGGCCCGGTCCTGCTTGCGATTGCGCGTAGTGGGGATGCTGTCGATGAACTCGACGTAGCGGGGCACCTTGTAGGCGACGAGGCGCTCCTTGCACCATGCCCGGAGATCCTCTGCTCCCACGGACACACCCTCCCTCAGCACGACGAAGGACTTGGGACGCTCGCAGGAGTGCGGATCGGGCACGCCTATAGTGCAGGCGTCCGCCACAGCAGGATGGGACATCAAACACTCGTCTATATCCTTGGGGAAAACATTAAAGCCGCTTACGACAAGCATGTCCTTCTTGCGGTCGACGATATAGAAGAAGCCGTCCTCGTCCATATAGCCGATGTCGCCGCTGTACATCCAGTCGTCTTGGATCGCCTTGGCGGTCTCCTCCGGGTTGTTCCAGTATTCCTTTGCGATCTGGCTTCCCTTGAAGACGATCTCGCCGCGCTCGTTGAAATCGCATGGTCTCGTGCCGTCTTGTGCATCGACGACCAGCATATCGATACCGCTTATCGGCAACCCGATGCTTCCCAGCTTGCCGCCGCTCAAAACAGGATTGGCACTGACGAACCCAAAACTTTCTGACATACCGTAGCTTTCTGCGAAGCAGGCTTTAGTGTTGCTGCGCAGCGTATTGAGCGTCGCCGATGATATGAACGATCCCCCGAAGATCACGAACTCAAGATCTTTGTAAGGGCATGTCCCCAGACGATCGTCCAAGCTCACAGAGTGCAGAAGCGTCGGGAGCGCCGCCCACATAGTCGGGTGGTATCTCTCGAACGAATCGATGATCTCATCGCAATGCACGCCTTCGGCAAAGACGCAGCTGCCGCCGTTGATGAGCTGCCAGTGGATCCCGTAGTTGATGCCCATGATATGCGTCAAGGGCATGCAGATGAGCACCTTGGGGTCAGGGGTCTTCAAAGCAGGAGCGGCCCAATGGTGCATGGTCTTGATCTCACGGACCATATCGGCATGGCTAGCGCAGATACCCTTGCTCACACCCGTAGTACCACCCGTGAAGAGAATGATCGCATCGTCGCAAGGGTCGACCTCCACGGCAGGCTCGTCTGGATTTGCGTTAGCGACCAGGGACTCGAAGCTATGAAACGTTACCGCCCCGAGATGCGCGGATTGCGGCAGGTCCTCATCGATGACGAGCACATCCCTGACAGAGGGGCACGCGCCCGTCTTGAGGGCATCGACCAGCTTGCCCACATGCTCTTGCTCGATGATCAGAACGCTGGAAGACACCGCGTTTATCGAGCTACAGATCTCATGGGCTGTGCAGCGCTGATTGAAAGCCGCTGCAACCAAGCCCGTCTTGTAGCATGCCATGAAGCCGTAGACAATCTGGGGCCTGTTAGAGACGACCAAGCTCACGCGCTCGCCCTTTTGGGCTCCCAAACCAAGCAGGGCGTTGCCCAGCCTGTTAGCTGTTTCGTCTGCCTGCGCGCGTAGGATCACCTCGTCGCCAAAGTACATGAGCGGCTCGGCAGCGGATCTCTGCATGATATCGAGCATGGTCTGCTTTATCGTCGAGTCCGGGGTCTTGTACCCCCTGTCGACACCAGCGTCGTAGCCTTTCACCCAAAGCGGCTCATATAAGCGAACCGCCTCGTCGAGCGAGGCTCGGCTTTGTTCCAATGCATTCACTTTGCACCTTCTTACTATGGGCTAGAGCTGCAGCTCAAACAGCTGCAGCTGTTGTTTTCTAATTGACGGTTATTCGTATCTGACTTTCTTCCCAAAGAAGAAAGCGAGATATCCGATGAGGAACGTGACCAGCATCATGCCGATCCCGATAGAGAGCGTGAGGATGTAGCTGCCTGTGGCGTTGATAATCGCTCCCCAGACAGCAGAGGTGAACGCCGAGCTCAAGGTCGCGACCGTTGAGACCACACTGAAGACGCGGCTGTAGTCCTTAGATCCGAAGATACCGCGCGTCATCAGCGAGGTAGTCACCGTGGCACCGGCAAAGAAGATGCCGTAGAAGAACCCACCTACGTATAAAAAAACGATGCTGAGCCCAGCGAGAAACGTCATCGCGGAGACGCCGATGATGCCGCATGAGACAGCCGTGACCACGCCCAACTTCACGTTGATGTCGTTGATGTAGCCCAAAAGCATCTTGCCGAACATCTGCCCGACCATGATCGCCGATGAGACGGTAGACGCGGTGAAGACGCCCATCGCCAGAGAGGAGACATACGAGGGGATATAGTAGTTCAAGGTGATTCCCACGTCCATCATCCCCGCATACAGCGCGACAAGCCAAAGCGCCGGCGTGCGGATGGCATCGCTAAACATGACGCCCTTGATAGGCGCGAAAGCGCTTTCGGCACCAGAACAGTCGCTCTTAGTACTGGCCCAAGGGGTGAGGTTGAGCTCTGCGGGCTCGCTGCGGATGAGGAAGAACGCGCTGGGCAGACCAAGGCAGGCCGTGATCACGCCAAAGACCATATAACCCGTGCGCCACCCGAAGTTCTCGATGACCCAGCCGCCAACAGGGTTGAACACCACGGCGCCCACACCGGTAAAGCAAAGGCAGACGCCTACGAAGAAACCGACGCGGTCTTTGAACCAACGGTCAATCATAGTGGGCACCATGAGATAGAGCAAGATGGAGTTCGCACAGCCGATGAGGACCCCGGAGCAGTAGAACTGCCAGATATAGTTGTAAGTGGACATGAGAAGGATGCCCACAGATACCATGGCGCAACAGGCAGTGAGGACCCAGCGCGCGTTGTACCTGGTGAGGATCTTGCCACCAAACACCATCGAAACCGCCATGGCAAGGTATTGGACGGACATATACGTGCCGAAGGTGCCTGTCTCAATCCCTAAGTCGGCACCAGCGGGCGTATAGAAGATACCCATGGTGTTGAAAGAAAGGGTCACTGTCGAGAAGCAGATAAGACAGCACGCAGCAAAGACGAGAAAGCCCCTGTGCACGCCATGATGCTGTGCCTTTTCCATCGAGTCCTCCGTTCTAGTTCGCAGTTGGTCGCCCAAGCGCCGCTTTCAAGCGAGAAGCCGCGATGAGCGCGAACCTCGGCAAAGAAAGCACGCTACGAAACCTCCAAGCCCTCCAAGCAAAAGCAGCCTTGGCTCTTACGATGCGAAAGCCAAGGCTGCCTGCAGGTCAATCGCTCCTTAGTGCCTCTCGCGCGGGAGCTTCTTTGCGACGACGAGCCCGCCGAAGGCAAAGGCGAAGGCGATGATCATGAGGCCCATATCAACCAGGTAGGCACCGGTAAAGGAGCCGGTGACGTCCTTGATGACACCCCAGATAGTCGAGCCGAAAGCTGCGAACAGGGCGCAGACACCGGTGATGTAGGCGTAGATCTTGGAGTAGTCGAGGTTGCCGAAGGCAAGGCGTGCGATCGCAGGGGTGGTAGTGGTCGCAGATGCGAAGAACACGCCGAACAAGGCACCGCCGATGTAGGCCAAGAAGAAGTTGACCTGCACGCCCCACAGAACCAGGGCCAGGCCGATGATGCCGCACAAGAGGCCGAAGACGACCGAGCCCTTGACGGACTTGTCGTTGGTCCAACCCAGGACCAGCTTGCCGATGAGGGAGCCGAACATGACAACGGAGGACAGGGTCGCGCCGACCATCAGCGGGTCTGCGCCCACCAGGGCAGCGTCGAGGGACTTGACGTAGCTGGGCAGGTAGAAGTTCATAGTCAGACCGAAGTTGACGATTGCGGCATAGACGGCGATCAGGATGAGGGCGCCGGGCTGCTTGAGGGCAGTGTGGACGGTGACGCCTTCGACAACGGCGCTCTTGGCCTCTTCTGCCGCCTTTGCCTCTGCGGCAGCGTCATAGCCGACGGGCATGAGGCCCTTGTCCTCGGGGCGGCTGGCGATGAGCAGCGCGCATGGGATGCCGACGATCAAGGTAACAGCAGCGTAAGCGAGATACGCGGCATGGTAGCCGGAAGAAGAGATGATCGAAGTGGCCACAGGGCTGAAGATCATACCACCGATGCCGGTCATGGCCATACCGATGCCGACCAACGTGGAGACGTTGCGCTTGAACCAACGGCCGAACATCACGGGAATCAGCAGGTACAAGATGATCGAGTTGCCGATGCCCAGCAAGACGCCTGCGACATAGAACAGGAAGATGGTCGTCGCCTGGGACATGATGATGAAGGCGACGCCTATGCATATGACGCACGCGAGCAACACCCAGCGAGAGGGGTATTTGTCGAAGATACGCCCAACCTGCAGAATGCACAGGCACACGAACATGGCCAGGTACACGATGGTCATGTACATACCCACGGCGGCAGAGCTGCCCTCAGTGAGCTCTGCTGCAACGGAGGTGTAGAAAACCGAGGCAGCGTTGAAGGTGAAGCAGCAAGGGAACAACATGATGAGGCATGATGCGATGAAGACTACCCACCCGTAGTGGAAGCCGCCCTTCTTTTGCTCGTTCATTTCCGATCCTTTCGTTCTTATTCGGAGCTTGCCTTTCTGCCGGCAAACCCTCCCCTTCTCGCGCAAAGGTCTATCCCTAAACGTTTGCGCACTGCAAACAGGGCCAAGCCGCGGGGCCGGGCCCTAGTTACTTATTTCCTAGCGTGAAAGCGACAGGTCCCAGTCCTTGTTGATGGCACCCTTGTCGTAGAAGTCCTTGATCTGCTCGTCCGTGTATCCCAGCTCGTGCAAGATCTCCTCGTTGTTCTCACCGAAGCTGGGGGCAGGGCGCCAGACGCGCCCGGGGTTGTTCTTGAACTTGGGCAGCGGGCCCACGGCGCGCAGCTTGGTACCCTTGACGGTCTCCCACTCCTCGATGACGTGGCGAGCCTGGACATGCGGGTTGTTCTCGACGTCCTCCCAGCTGTTCACCTTGGAGACAGGGGCGCCGCCGGCGAGCATCTCGGCTTCGGCCTCGTCGCAGGTGCGCTCGGAGAGCCACTTCCGCACAGCGGCCTCGAAGGCCTTACCGGACTCCGTCTCGACGTTGTAGAGGCCTATCTTGGCGGGGAACAGCTCGGAGCCGTAGTCGAGGCCGATGACCTTGCAGACCTTCTCGAGCGTGGAGGCGCCCGAGAAGCAGCAGTACAAGATCTTGCCGTCCTTGCAGGGGAACCCGCCCCAACCGGCGATCATGGATTTCTCGCCCGTCTTGGGGAACTCCCTATGGAAGGTGAAGTAATCGGTCGAGAAGATCGAGCAGCGCATCATGAGCTCGTACTGCGCGACGTCGATGGACTCGCCCTGACCGGTCTTCTCTGCGTGATGGTAGGCAGCCAGACAGGCCATGGCCGTCCAGATGGCGGTGATGTAATCGGCGACGTAGGGGCCTACGGCATACGGAGGCGTTGCGCCGCCGTTTTGGTTCTCCCACATGTAGCCGGAGAACGCCTGCGCTGTGGCGTCGAACCCGCCGCGGTGCACGTACTCGGGCAGGCCGGTCTGGCCATAGCCAGAGATATGCGCGATGACGAGCTTGGGGTTGACCTCCCAGAGCACCTCGTCGGAGAGATTCAGGCGGTCGAACTGCCCGCCCTTGGAGGACTCGATGAAGATATCGGCGTCCTTGACCAGGTCGAGGACGATCTGGCGCCCTTCCTCGGAGCGGAGCCTAATGCCCATCGCGCGCTGGTTGCGACGCTCGGACTCAGGCTGGATATTGTGCAGGGTGCGCGTGTAATCGGGAGCATCCGCGTTCTCGATCCAGACGACGTCGGCGCCGTACTCGCTAAAGAACGTCGGGCCCAACGGACCGGCAAGAGACGACGAGGCATGAACGACTTTGAGATCGTTGAGCAAGCCGAAGTCAGGCTTTGACTCATTCTTCCACATAAGAACTCCAATCCGATTGACTTCATTTCCCGAGCGGATAAACCGTTCGCCGAAATTTAGGAACCTCAAGCGAGTTGAGAGTCAACGCCGTTTACCGAGAAATGTTTCTTGCGTGTTTCGGGGGAACGGCATTGACTCTCAAACGCTTTGAGGTCGCACAATTCCCAGACAAGATGCATGGACCGTTGCACGAATGGCATCTGTATCTGCATTCAAGAGAAGGAGTTGATATGGAGGAGCGCGATTTCGACGTCATCGTCGTGGGCGCGGGTTGTGCGGGCGCCGTAGCCGCGTATGTCGCGGCAAAGCAAGGCAAGAACACCCTGCTCATCGACCGTGGCGAGTACCCTGGCGCGAAGAACATGACAGGTGGGCGCATGTATGCGCATGCGCTTAAGAAAGTGATCGAGAAATACGAGGGTGAGAATTTCGATTGGGAAAACGACAATCCCTTCGAGCGCAAGATAACGCACGAGCGCCTATGCCTTCTCGATGCTAAAAGCGCTTTAACCTTCGACCACAGCTCGGAGAACCTGCACAAGCCCACGAGTGACTCTTACTCGGTGCTTGCCACCACGCTGGACCAATGGCTCTGCGACAAGGCGGAGGCAGCAGGCGTAGAGATCATCTTGGGGATTCCCGTCGAGGAGCTCGTCAAAGACGAATCCGGCACCGTCATAGGGATCCGGGCCGGCGAGGACACCTTCACCTGCCATGTCGTGATCCTCGCAGAAGGCCAGAACGCGCTTCTCGCTGAGCGCTGCCTGGGCGTGCCGCGTACCCGCGACAACCAGATGGCCGTGGGCATCAAAGAGGTGTTCGAGCTCGACCCCAAGACGATCGAGGACCGCTTCCTGTGCCCCGAGGGAGAAGGCGCGGCCATGCTCTTCGTGGGCGACTGCACGCACGGCAACGTAGGCGGTGGGTTCCTCTACACCAACAAGAGCTCCATATCCCTGGGGTTGGTGGCGACCATAAAGGAACTTTCGGAATCCGATACGACGATCTACCAAACGTTCGACGACTTCAAGAAGCACCCTGTCGTCGCCCCGATCATCCGCGATGCCAAGATGAGTGAGCACTCCGGGCACATGATCGCAGAGGGCGGGTACAACTGCATCCCAGAGACGGTCTACCCTGGTTGCCTGATCGTAGGCGACGCAGCGAATCTCTGCATGAACCTGGGCTACCAGGTCAGGGGCCTGGACTTCGCAACCGCGTCCGGGCATTTCGCAGCAGAGGCAGCCTGCGCCGCCATCGACAAAGAGGACGTGAGCGCCGCAGCCCTCGCCCCGTATAAAGCAGCTTTAGACGGCTCCTTTGTCACCAGGGACCTGCATACCTTCAAGGACTGGCCTGCCACGATGGAGCATTGGGAGAGCCTCTTCACGGATTACCCCAAAATGTTGGGAGAGATCTTCGACTGTCTCTTCGTGGTCGACGGCCAGCCGCAAGAGCATCTGATGAAGCGCCTGATGCCCATCATCAAGAAGCGAGGCATCGTGAAAACCGGCAAAGAAGTCATGAAGGCGGTGAAGGCTCTATGATGAAGCCCCTCAAACCCATTACCTGTCGCGTCGACGAGCTGATCTCCGTCAACAAATTCGCTGTTGACGAGGAAAACGCCCATATCGAGCTCGCATGCGACAACCTCGCAGATCTCGATGCGACTGAGTTCGGCAAGCTGATCCGCGTGTGCCCTGCAGGGTTGTATCGCGAAGACGACAACGGCAAGCGTGCATTCGACTACGCCGGCTGCCTCGAATGCGGGACCTGCCGTATCGCCTGCGAAGGGACCATCGTCAAGAAATGGGACCAGCCCGCAGCGTACTGCGGAGTCTCGTACCGCTTTGGCTAAGAATTAGGAAACCCCATGGAAAGCCGCAACTGCCTTGAAGCTGTCGAACGCGACTTCGAACGCGTCATGCAACTGCGCGACTCCCATGGGAAGCTCTGCTATCGCTGCACGGGTTGCAACAGATGCACATTTGGCATCGAACTGAACAGGAAGAAGGCGGCGATTCGGTCAAAGCGAGAAAAGAACAGCGACCTTCCCATCTCCTCGGCGATCAGCAGTAGATAGCCCCTCCGTGTCTTTACTACTCGTCCTCGAACTCGCCGATGGTTCCTCTTAAGGCGGACCCACTTCGCTTCCTTGGTGGGTCCGCCGTCTTGCCTTTGCGGCATGTCCCACAAGGGCGACCTGTCCTGCAAAGCCGCTGCAACCTACCGGGAGAGCTGCGTGCGGCGCTGCGCTTGCACGCGTCGCTCTCCC
>CAVCDT010000031.1:0-20951 GCA_963600995.1 Akkermansia muciniphila
GTATAGAAGGGCACGCCATGGTAGCTGGCAAGCACCGCCAACGGGTACGTGCCGATCTTATTAGCGAAGTCCCCGTTTGCGCAGATGCGATCGGCTCCCACAACCACCATATCCACCTCGCCTGCCTGCATGAGGCTTCCCGCCATGTTGTCGCAGATAAGCGTGTAGGGCACGCCAGCTTGCATGAGCTCCCATGCTGTAAGGCGCGCGCCTTGATCGACAGGACGCGTCTCATCCACCCAGACCTTCTCGACAAGCCCCGCCTCGAAGCCATGGTAGATAACCGATGTGGCCGTGCCGTAAAACCCGCAGGCCAAGGACCCGGCGTTGCAATGCGTCTCGATACGCAAGGGATGGCCGATAAAGCTCACCAGGCGCTCGAGCTCGGGCACGGCCAGCTCGCCGATCTTCTTGCAGCTGGCCTTGTCCTCCTCGAGAATCTGATGCGCCAGCTCGAGCAAAGCATCCGCGACCTGTTGCGCGCTGGCATCCTGTGCACGCAGGCGCTTGGCGCGTTCCAAGCACTTGCGCACCGCCCAGCTCAAGTTGACGGCCGTGGGGCGCACTGCGGCGATCTGCGACGCGCGCGCCTCGAGAGCGGCATCGAACTCGCTATCGGCAGCCGGGCGCTCGTTCATCGCCCAAAGCGCGACAGCATAAGCCCCGGCATCGCCGATAGCCGGCGCGCCGCGCACACCCAGCTCTGCAATCGCATCGCAGATATCCGCAGAGGCGGCGCACTCCAAATAGCTCGTCTCATGAGGGAGCTTGCGCTGGTCGAGCAGCTGCAAACAGGCGGCTTGAGCATCCCAGCACATAGTGGCAGGCAGGTTTTCGAGCATGTCGTCTCCTCAGGTCATACAACGCAACGGCAATGGTTCTAGCAAGGGGTACGGAGCAACCCGCAACAGCACAATCAAGTGCGGACATCCAAAACCGCCTCTAGCGATAGCCCATCGCCTCGACTTGCTCCTCGGTCATGCCAAAGTAGTGGCCCACCTCGTGCACCACGGTCTTGCGAATCTCCTCGGCAATCACGTCGCGATCATCGGAGAGACGCTCATGCGGGCCCTTGAAGATCGTGATGCAATCCGGATAATCGCTCACTGCGCCATAGCTGCCCCCGCGGTCGAGCAGGGACACGCCGTCGTACCAACCCAGCGTCTCGCCGTCATCGGGCTCGCCCTCCACGGCGAAGATCACATTGTCGAGCTCGTCTAAGAACTTCTCCGGGATGCTGTCGATAGCAGCTTCGACCAGGGCATCGAACTCCTCATCGGTAAAGCTCACCATGTCCTTCAGCCTCCTTAGCCGCGGCGCAGCACGTAGCAGTGGTGGATCTTCTTGTTGCGCTCGAAATCCTCCGGGATCGTGCGCTCTGTTATCTCGTTGATGACGACGCCCGCCTTCTTGAGCTTGTCGACATCCGGCTTGAAATCACGCAGGTTGCAGCTGAAGACGATGGCGCCCGTCCTTGTGAGCAGACGGCTCACGTTGATGAGCAGCTCTGCGTGGTCTGCCTGCACGTCCCAGGTGCGGCGCCCCATCTTGGTGCTGTTGGAGAACGTGGGCGGATCGACAAAGATGAGGTCCCAGCGGTTCTTGGAATGGCGCTGGTCTTTGACCCAGCTCAAGACGTCCGCACGCTCGAGCTCCATATGGCTGTCCACCAGGTCGTTAAGCTCGAAGTTGCGGCGTGTCCACTCCTGGTAGGTGTTGGACATGTCAACCGTCGTGGTGTACTTAGCCCCACCGGCGGCGGCATAGACGCTCGCCGTACCCGTATAGGCAAAGAGGTTGAGGAACACCTTGCCCGCTGCCAGCTGGTAGATGAGCTTGCGCGTCTCGCGGTGATCCAAGAACAAACCCGTGTCCAGACGGTCGCCCAAGTCGACCTCGAAGAGCAGGCCGTATTCCTGCGTGATGAGCTTGCGTCCCTCGTAAGCTGCCTCGCGCGGCTTGCGGGCATATTGGCTGCCGCCTTTGGCGCGCAGGCGCTGCTTAGCGAAGACGTCGCTTGCATCCACACCTAGGACAGCCGGGATCACTGCCAGTGCATCGGTCATGCGACGAGCGGCTTTGACAGGGTCGATCTTCTTGGGGGCGGCGTACTCCGCCACATGGACGAGCATCTTGCCCTCGTCCGGGCCGGCACCGCAGTAGAGGTCGATGGCCATGTTGTAATCAGGCAGGTCTGCATCGTAGATGCGGTACGCGCTCACCTTGTTCTGCTTGGCCCATTTGCGGCGCGCTTTGTAGACCTTGCTCAAACGTGCCACGAACTGCTCGACCGCCGCATCGCTCACATTGATCTTCTTGCCGGCGACCTCCACGAAGACCGGGGCGGGCACCGGGGTTCCATCGGCATTGGAGGCCATGTTCACATCGTAGATGCGCACGCTCGCCTCGCTTGCGCCGTTGCGCACGTCGACATGCGCAGCCAAGGGCAGACCAAGCGATGCATCGATATAGGAGTCCGCCGCAAGCGCCGCCAAGGCGTCGACACCGGGGTTGGTGCGAACGCTTGTCGCGAGCTGGGCATACAGGGCAGGCATCTGCGCGAGGGATGCGAAGCGCCCGTCACCGGTAAGGTTGCAGGCGATAAGACCCGCCCCTACTGCCTCCCCATCCTGGCAACCAGTGGCGACGTTGCCGACAGCAAGGAAAGTGGGGGGCTCGCTCGAGAACTCGATCACGGATGCGACACCGGCGCTCTTGGCGCAGGCGCGTGCATAGCGCAAGGCGTCATCGTCGGCATCCCAAGCGTAGATAGGGGGATGCTCGAGCTCTGCCGCAGCCTCGGCGCGATCATCCGCACGATTCAAGACGCGCTGCCAAGCGAGCTCGTCATGACCCAGCCAGCGCTCGAAGCCCCATTGGCTGCGATAAAGCTGCGGGGCGATATCGCCCGCGATCATCGCCGCCTCGATAGCCAAGGTCCCGGGACCACAATAGGGGTTGAGCAGCGGCGCACCGTCCTGCGCGCGCTTGTCCCACCCTGCAAGGAGCAGCATGCCCGCAGCGAGGTTCTCGCGGATGGGGGCTCCTGCCGGCTTGCTCGCGCTCTCGTAGCCGCGATGCTCGAGCGACCAGCCGCCCAAATCGATGCTCACCGTGGCTTTGCTGCCGCGAAGCCCCAGGTTAATGCGCACATCAGGACGACGCGCATCGATATCGGGGCGCTCACCGTACACCTCGCGCAGGCGGTCGCAGATAGCGTCCTTAGTGCGCAAGGCGATAAAGCGCGTATCCCTCAGGTTGTCGTTGGTGCCGTGGGCGTCGATGGCGATAGTGCTGCCCGTCCCGATATGCTCTTCCCAAGCGATCGACTTGACGCCCTCGTAGAGGGCATCGGAATCATGTGCGTCGATGCGCTGCACGTTGAGCAAGATGCGGCTCGCAACGCGCGACCACATCAGCGCCGTATAAGCGTCCTCGACGTTGCCATGAAACGTGACGCCTGCGCTCAGCGGACGCACACAATGCACGCCCGCAGCGCGCAGCTCATCGCCCAGGACCTTCTCAAGCCCGCGCGTACATGTTGCGAAGAACTCCATTGTCATGATCTCTTGGCCTCCCTTTTGGCCTTATCGCCCTGCCGGCTCCAACAACCCGGGCTCGCTATCGTATGCATCCTGCTGCGTGCACGACCGGCACCTGACCCGGCAATCCGCTGCCTAACACAAAGCTCCAATTGGGCGCGTGCCCAGCTGCGCTGCCGATAAAACGCCTGCTAGTTCTTAGAGAAGAACTCCCCTGCCAAGGGGAAGTTGTCGTCGCCGTCCTGACGCTGATGATGATTGCGGTACTGGTCGAGCTCCGCGTCGCCTGTGCCCAACTGCCCCGTAGCGGTGAGCTGGGTGAACATGGGCCCTAACATAGAGCGGAGATCCGCATCGGGGTCATCGGCCATGATGTCGTCGTAAGCGCCCGCCAGCGGGAAGTCCATCGCCGCGGCCTGCTGCTCGCGCACTTGGTCTGCCAGCGCCCAATCGAGGCCGGCATCGGCGCAGGTCTGCTCGTCTTGGTAGAGCAGGCAAGCTGCTTGGATGCCCATCTCGTCACCACCCACGACGCTGAGCAAGTCATAGAGCTGGAAGGCGGTCTCGGTCGAGGGAAGCGTGATGTCCATGTCCTCGCTGGCCATGAGCGCCGTGTCGAGCATATCGAGGAACTCGTGCACGCGGATGCGGCCTGCGTAATTGCCCTCGAGCACGCGGGGGATGTAGTCGATCAGGCTGCGCGTCGCCGCGCCCGTGCTCGCCAGCGCATCGAGCGCGCTGCGCGTATCGAACCCGCACACGCGCGCCATGGCCATGGCCTCGATCGTACCCATGAGGCTTCCCGCCAGGCCGATGATGACCATGACGGCAGACAGCGCGCCCTCGCCGGGAGACATCAGCGGATGGATCTTATCGGCGATATAGGGCAGCAGCGGGGCCGCGAGGTCGACGCCCTCCTTCTCGCCGCCCATGAAGCAGACGGACTCCTCCTGCTCGCCCACGTTCAAGACGGGCGAGTCGAGGTAGGTGAGGTCGTTGAGAGCTGCCATCGCCTGGATCTCCTGCGCTAAGCGCGGCGTGATGATGCTCAAGTCGATGAAGAAGGTGCCCGGCTCGGCGATCTCGAGCAGGCCGTCGTCGCCCAGGTAGAGATCCTCGACCTCTGAGGGATGAGCGCAGCTGGTGAGAACCACCTTGGTGCCGGTGGTCGCCTCGATGCGGCTGGAGATGCAGGGCACGCCCGCATCCTCCAAGATCACGCCCTCGCGCGGGTCGTGGTCACCGGCGACCACCTCGAACCCTGCATTGACGAAGCGGGCCACAGCCTCGAGCGCCGCGATATTGCAAGCGCCGCCAAAGAAGGCGATCTTGGTGTCGAGAGAGCTGAACATCGTCTACTGCTCCTTGGAGAACTTGTTGGCGATACGGTCTGCGATGGAGAGGCTCTTGCGGCGGTCTTCGCCCCAGAACACGATGGCGACCATACCCGGTCCCACATGGCTGCCGATAGTGGGCCCGATGTTGCACATCATGGGCGGCACGCCCTCTTTGGGGATGCCCAGATGCGAGGCGACCCACTTGGCGTCTTCCTCGGAATCCGCACTGGCAACGATGATGTTGCCGCGCGGGTCGTATTCCTTGACGTGGTCCTTCTCGAACTCCTTGACCAGCGCCTTGAGGCTCTTCTTGCGCCCGCGCACCATGCCGGACAACGCGAGCGAGCCGTCGGGGTTGAAGCTGAGCATGGGTTTGACGTCGAGCGCATCGCCAAAGCGCGCTGCGGCATCGGGCACGCGGCCGCCGCGACGCAGCGACTCGAGGTTCTCGCAGGTGAACAGCGCATGGACGAACCAACGCGCCTCGCACGCCCAATCGGCAAGCTGCTTAGCGGTAAGCCCGCTCTTGTACTGGTGGATGGCCTCGTAGACCAGCAGGCCCTCCGCCGCACTCGCGAGCAGCGTGTCGACCACGTAGCACTCCCAATCCGGGTACTTCTCCTTGAGCTGCGTGGTGATGCGATCGACCGTCTCGAACGTGCCGGAAAGCCCGCCCGTGAAGGCAAGGTAGACCATGGGCGAGCCCTCGCGCGCCCACTCCTCGAAGCGCTCCATGATGACGGGCAGGGGAATCTGCGCCGTGCCGGAGACCTCGCCGTTGCGCAGGCGGTCGTAGAACTCCTTGGGCTCCATGCTCACGCCCAGATCGTCGAAGTGCTCGCCGTCGTTCATCATGTAGGGGAACTGCAAGAACTCGACGCCCGCCTCATCGAGGACGCGGCGGGGAAGATCGCAGCAGGAATCAAGCACCAGACGGCACTTGGAGTTGATGGTAAAGGCCATTTCCGCTCTCCTTCCTAGGGAGTGGAGATATGTTGACGTCAATCTTGTGAGTATAGCGCGCCCGTACGACGCAGCCGGCAAGCGGCATCAAACAGCCATCATTCTGCGCAAAGAGAGGCAGCAAGCCAGACCAGCTGGGGCAATGCAGCCGCAGGCAAGGCGCTAGTACAGCGACTCGCCACGCAGCTCGCGGATCATCGCCGCGCGCTTGGCATGAAGCCCCTTCTCGATGCCCGCGGGGTAGCGATGCGGGTTCATGAAGCGCTTGATGGAGCTGTCGAGATGCGCCAGCTGATCCTTGCAGCGGCGCTGGGCGGCATGGACGTCCGTAAGCCCCTTTGCAACAACGCGCCCGTTGCGCACGAGGGGGACGAGCATGCGCTTGCGTCTCTGGCTTGCCAGGTAGCGCTTGCGGTGCGTGTCGTCCATCGGGTCCACGCCCACGCAATCCGCAGGGCAGCCGCTCTGCTCGTCAAAGACCACGTCGCCGGCGAACATGCCCTCTTCGTCAAAGTAGCGCATGGTATCGAGCACACCCGGCGTGGTGAGCTTGACGGTGTTCTCGGACAGCTTGATCTTTGGGGTCCAGGTATCTTCTGCCGATGCCCTCACCGCAGAGAGCTTGTAGACACCGCCCAAGGCAGGCTGCGGATTGCCGGTGATGAGATGCGTGCCGATCCCGATTGCGTCAAAGCAGGCACCTTGGTCGATGAGGCTTTGCACCAGGTACTCGTCCAGGTCGTTGGAAAGGACGATCTTCGCATCCGCGAAACCGGCATCGTCGAGCATCTTGCGCGCCTTCTTGCTCAACCAAGCCAAATCGCCGCTGTCGATGCGAATACCGGCAAAATGCTCGCCGCGCTCGCGCATCTCGCGTGCGACGATGATGGCGTTGCGCACACCCTGCTCGACATCGTAGGTATCCACCAACAGCGTGGAGTTGTTGGGCATGCTCGCCGCCCAGGCCCTGAAGGCAGACAGCTCGTCCGGGAAGCTCATCACCCAGCTGTGCGCATGGGTGCCGCTCACGGGCAGGCCGTACTTCTGGCCTGCCAGGACGTTTGCCACGCTCGCACAGCCGCCCACATACGCAGCCCTGTCGCCGGACATACCGCCGTCGGGGCCCTGCGCACGGCGCAAGCCGAACTCCGCCGCCGCGCGCCCTTGGGCGGCATAGCACACGCGCGCCGCCTTGGTGGCGATAAGCGTCTGGAAGTTCATCCCGTTGAGGATGCAAGTCTCGAGCAACTGGCATTGCATGAGCGAGCCGGTCACGCGCACAAGCGGCTCGCGCGGGAACACCACGCTGCCATCGGGCACGACGTCGATGTCCACGCCGAGCTCCATGTTGCTCAACCAGTCGAGGAACCGCGCATCGAAAAGCGGCGTGCCATCAGGGGCAGGCAGGCTTTTGAGGTAGTCGATGTCATCGCTCGAGAACCCGAAGCCCTCGACCAGCTCAGCGATCTGGTCTGTGCCGCAGCTGATGGCATAGCCGCCGCCAAAGGGGTTCTGACGGAAGAACATGTAGAAGCACGCCTGCATGTCGAGGCTTTGCTGCTGCCAGTACCCTTGCGCCATGGTCAGCTGGTAGAGGTCCGTCAAAAGCGTCAGGTTGCGTGCCATCGCAGCGTCACTCCCTTGGGTCAAAATGGTTCACAACGTTATAGCACTGCCCGCATGGCGCAAAGCGCGCACGCGGGCATGAGAAAGGCAAACGATATGCGAGAGCTTAAGATCAAGGGAATCTACCGGCACTTCAAGGGCGACCTGTACCTCGTCGAGGATGTGGCGCGCCACAGCGAGACCGACGAGGAGTTCGTGGTCTACCGCAAGCTCTACGGCGACTGCAGCCTGTGGCTGCGCCCCAAGAGCATGTTCCTATCCGAAGTCGATCACGCCAAGTACCCCGATTGCGCGCAGCGCTACCGCTTCGAGCTGCAAGAGATCGAAAGCGTCGCCCATAGAGACTAACCCTTACTCGCCAGCGGGCTTGGGAGCACTCGAGCTGTTGCCCGCGCCCGCGTTGCCGCCTTGGCCACCGCCGTTGCCGCGCCCGCGTCCGCCCCTGCGGCGCCTGCGTGGCTTGCCCTTGACGGCATCGGCGCCAGCACCTTGTCCGTTGGCCGCCGCATCGCCGCCGTTATGCAGCGTCGAGCTATTCTGACCAGGGCGCGGCTTGCGCTGCTGCTGGCTGTTCGCGCTGCGCTGCCCGGCGTCTTGCTGCCTGCCCTCGCCCTTGCCGCTACCGCGCCCGCCTCTGCGACGGCGCCTGCGCTGGGAGCTGGGCTTGGACTGCGCATCATCCTGGGATGCCTCGCGCTGCTGCTTGCTGCGCACCTCTCGTTGCTGGTCAGAGGTCTTGTCGCCTCGCTGCGCGCTCCTGCGCTGGCGCGGCTTGCGCTCCGAGGGCTGGGAGGTCTGCGTATCGCCATCGACGCTCACGCTGCGGCGGCGCCTGCGCGCGTCGCGCGGTTTGGTCTCGACGGGCTCGTCGTTGCCGCCACGGCGCCTACGACGGCGATCGTCCCCCCTGCCGGAGGACACGTGCTCGCTGCCCATGGAGATCTTACCGCTCTTGCGGCCACCGCGGTCGCTGCGCTCGACATGGCCACGATCGGCTACCTTGTCGGCCAGGTTGCTGTCGCTGCTAAAGAGCTTGTCGCCCATCATCGCCAGATTGGCATCCTTCTTGAGGTCCTCCATGATCTTGTCGAAGGCCTCGGGGCCGATATGGCAGGGGCGCAGCTTCTCGCCCTCGCGCGGCTTCTTATCGCCCGTATCCATGCTCGACAGCGGGACAACCAAACTGCTGCCGTCCTCCATGCGCAGGCGCAGCTTCTCGCGCGGGGTGTCGAACTCGACTACCTTGGCCATGCCCATGGGCGTGTCGATGATGGCGTTCTTCTTGGGAGCGCGGCTCTTGAAGTCCTTGTAGGCCTCGAACTCATAGCGCAAGCAGCACATCAAACGGCCGCACAGGCCGGAGATCTTGCTCTGGTTGAGCGGGAGGTCCTGCTCCTTGGCCATGCGGATGCTCACGGGCTGGAAATCGCCGCCCATACGGCAGCAGCACAGCTCCTCGCCGCAATGGCCCAAACCGCCCAGCATACGCGCCTCGTCGCGAACGCCGATCTGGCGCATGTCGACGCGTACCTTGAACACCGATGCCAAGTCGCGCACCAACGCACGGAAGTCCACGCGCTCATCGGCGGCAAAGTAGAAAGTCGCATAATCGCCCGTGAACATGAACTCGACGCGCACGGGCTTCATGTCGAGCTTGTGCTTCTCGATCATCTCGCGAAAGACGGGCATGGCCTCCTCGCCCTTGCGGTTCATCTCGTCCGCTTGGTCGAGGTCCTCTTGCGTGGCCAGGCGCAGCACGGGCTTGAGCGGCTGCTTGAGCTCCCTGTTCTCGACCTCGCGGAGATCTTCGACCACCAGGCCGATCTCACGGCCGCGAGCGGTCTCGACCACGACATGGTCGCCTTCCTCGACGGCGATGCCGGCAGGGTCGAACCAGTAGTTCTTGGATACGTAGCGCAATCTGACAACGGCTACCTTGGGCATAATGCCTCCCTGATTTCAAAAAGCATGGCCTCGAAGACCAACTGCGGTGTTACGTTGCACGCGATGCGATGGCGGGCCTTGCCCACGGTCTCTATCGCGGCGATGATACCGGCCATGCCGGCAGTGCGTGCGATCTGCTCTTTAGCCGGGTCGACGCCCGCCTCCTGCGAGGCGTCGGCAAAACCCAGCGAGCCTTGGGCGACGGCGGCTTGCGTCATGCAGAGCTCCGGCGTCGCGGCGGCGGTCATCATGCAATCCCTCAGCCACAGCTCGAACGATGCGAGCTGCTCCATGTACCTTGCGCGCTGCTCCATCGTGACCTCGCGCTTATGGGCCTGCTCGAGCTCTTTGCGAGCACCGGCGCTCAGGTAATCGGCTGCCTCTTTCTGAGCTTGAGCCTGGGTGTCCTTAAGATCCTCTATGCCCTGCCCCGCAGCTGCCACCAAGTCCTTTGCCATGGCGAGCAGGGTACGGTTGGAGGCGTTGCCGCCGATGCTCGCAAGCATGCGGCCTGCAAGCTCGACGTCGTCTTGCCCTGCAGAGCCACCTTGCGCACCTACTGCAGATTGCATGCTCAGCACCTGGCAGCGGCTGCGTATGGTGTTGAGGACAGCACCCTGTGCGCTAGCGAGCAAGACGATATGGACGCTTTGCGGCGGCTCCTCGAGCGTTTTGAGGAAGGCGTTGGCGGGCGCACCCTTCATACGGTCCGCATCGCAGACGATGTAGACCTTGGAGCTTGCCCTCACCGGCGCGAGTGTGGCGTCGTGGACGATCTGGCGCACTTGATCGACCAGATAGCCCGCGCTGCTCGCGGGTTTGGCGATATGGACGTCCGGATGCGCGCCACGGCAGGCGGTTTCGAACTGTTCTGCGTCGCCAGCGCTCACGACCGCAGCCGCAAAACGCATGGCAAGCTGCTCATGCCCGCAGCCCTGCGGGCCGCAGATAAGGTAAGCATGGGTCACATTGCCCGACTCAAGCGCACAGCGCAGATAATCTGCCGCATGACCGCTGCAAATCCCTCCGAACGGATCGAGCATGGCCCACCTCCTCAAACACTGGCGCTTTACGATTGCATAACCGTTAAATGCTACCACGAGTTAGAGATGCTGCCATGTCTGGCTGCCATACAGCTTGGGCACAGTTATCGCCTGCCGTAAAGGCAATCGCAGGCGCGGATGCAGAGAGGCGCAGGCCCTAGATGCAGGCCCTATGCGAGGAGCGCTAGAGTGCGGGCCAAAACGGCCGCATGCACGTCTTCGATGCTTCCCTGGGCACCTATCACCGCGACACGCTCGGGCTCTTGCATGGCAATGCGCGCAAAGCCCTCGTGGACGCGCTGATGGAACGCCAGCCCCGCCGCCTCGATGCGGTCGCCAGCACCGTCGCCACCGGTGACGCCCTTGGCGCGGCGCAGCCCCTCCGCTGGATCGATAAAGAGCATCAAGGTCATATCCGGGGCCAAGCCGTTGGTGGCCGCCATATTGAGACGCTCGATCAAGCCGACGTCGATGCCGCGGCCGTAGCCCTGATAGGCGATGGTCGAGTCGTAGAAGCGGTCGCAGACGACGATCTTGCCGGCCGCAAGCGCAGGGCGAATAACCTCGCTGCAGATCTGAGCGCGGGCGGCCTCGTAGAGCATGAGCTCTGCCATCGGGTCGAGCCCGTCGCTCTCCTTGGCAAGCAGCATGGCGCGGATCTTCTCCCCCACCGGCGTGGCGCCCGGCTCTCGCACTTGCAAAACATCATAGCCACGCGCGATGAGGGCATCTGAGAGGAGCTTGATCTGGGTCGACTTACCGCAGCCTTCGCCACCCTCGAACGTTATGAACTTGCCATCCATCGAAACCGTCATCCTCCGTTGCCTTATCCGTAGCGCTAAGCCAACGGCAAGCGCATATTCCCCTAGGGATTTTGGCGAGAGAGCGGCGTTTTTTCAACCCGCAGGGACAAGTGCAGACAATACGGCGCCCTTATCGCCGCCAAGCCGCCCGCCTGCCCCGTCCAAAGCCCAGACCTCTGCACATATAAGCAGGTCACAACTATAAATGGCGCTGCCCGCGGCAGGCTTGCCGCACTTTGGGAGCTATCGGTTTCGTGATAAAGTGAAGCGCTAGAAAGGCAGTCCCAACCGCGCTGTTAGGAGCATCTATGCCGCAAGAGACCCAGGAGCAAGAGCACCTCACCCCCTCCTACGAGGACTACATAGAAGCTATCTACGACTTGTGCAAGAACGGCGGAGGCTCGTGCCGCAGCGTCGATATCGCAGAGGACCTCGGGTTTTCCAAGGCGAGCGTCGCGCGCGCGACCAAGAACCTGCGCGAGGGCGGTTATATCGACATGGAGCGCTACGGGCTCATCCGCCTTACGCAAAAAGGCGAGGAGTACGGCAAGCGCATCTTGGCAAGGCACAAGACCTTGAGCTCGTTTCTCATCGACATCTTGGGCGTAGACCCCAAGGTTGCAGATGAGGAGGCCTGCAAGATCGAGCACACCATCAGCGAGGAGACCATGGCGCGTTGGACAGCTTGGCTCGACACCTGCAAGGTCTGCTCCCTGCGCGATCGCGACTTCAACATCGATGTCGAGCCTAAGGCAGACGAGGGCTAACGGCGCCAGACCGCTTACTGTAAGCATCATCGGCAACCGTGAATCCCGCCTCTCGAAGGCGGGATTTCATTTTGTCGCCACGCACGATCGAGACGACATGCGCATCAAGTGAACCGTTTGGACAAGATACGAGACCCGGCAACTCCAACAGCGCTCTGACAGGCAGAAAGCCAAGATCTATCACAAAACAACTGCAAAAGTCATAGGAGTTTTGCAGTTGCTCTTGCAAAAGTCATAGGAGTTTTGCAGTTGCTCTTGCAAAAGTCATAGGAGTTTTGCAGTTGCTCTTGCAAAAGTCATAGGAGTTTTGCAGTTGCTCTTGCAAAAGTCATAGGAGTTTTGCAGTTGCTCTTGCAAAAGTCATAGGAGTTTTGCAATCATTACCTTGAGTTCAATCTAGGTTATTGGAGAAAAAATGCAGCGCGAGATAATGAACGATCTTCTAGCTTGGAAAAACAGGTCGCGCCGGAAGCCGCTCGTGCTTACAGGGGTACGCCAATGCGGGAAAACCTACATCGTAAAGAAATTCGCAAAAGAGCACTTCGATAGCTTTGCGCACATCAACTTCGAAGAGACAGAAGCCGCGGCGGCAATCTTCGAATACGACTTCGACGTGACGCGCATCATCACAGAGATAGAGTTCCTGACAGGGCAGAAGATCAAAGACGGAGAAACCCTTCTTTTCTTTGATGAGATCCAACAGTGCCCAAGAGCCATAACCGCCCTCAAGTACTTCTGCGAGAACATGCCCGCACTGCACATCATATGCGCCGGGTCGCTTTTGGGCGTGGCGCTGGCACGAGACAAGGTGTCATTCCCGGTAGGAAAGGTGAATCGCCTACAGCTCTACCCGATGAGCTTCAAGGAGTTTGTCATCGCCAGCGAGCAAAAGGGGCTTGTCGAGCTTCTCTCCAGTTGGCCTTGCGACAGAGAGATACCGGAGCTCTACACGCATCCTATGGAAAAGCTGCTACGGGAATTCTACGCGGTAGGCGGCATGCCCGACGCAGTAGCCACATGGCTCGAGACAAAAGACCTATCTGCGGTCGAGCAGGTGCAAGAGGAGATACTGGCCGATTACGCCGATGATTTCTCGAAGCATGCTCCCATAACAGAGGTTCCCAAGATCCGCTGGATATGGGACTCGGTTCCAGTGCAGCTTGCAAAAGAGAACAACAAGTTCGTCTTCTCCCATGTAAAAGCCGGCAAAAGATCTGCCGATTTGGAAGACGCGCTGCAGTGGCTTTGCGATGCGGGTTTAGTAAGGCGGGTCTGCTTGGTTGAGAATCCAGAACTCCCGCTCTCTGGGTTCGCCAACAAAACCTATTTCAAGGTATATATGTCCGACATCGGGCTTCTGCGTGCGCGATCAGGCATTTCAGCGCAAGCCGTTATGAAGAATCCAGAGGCCTACAAGCAGTTCAAGGGTGCTTTCGCAGAAAACTACGTGCTCAACGAGCTAACCTCACAGGGCAAAGAGGCGTTCTTTTGGCGATCGGGCAACAGTGCAGAGGTCGACTTTGTCTATGAGCATGATGGCGATATCGTCCCGGTAGAGGTAAAAGCAGCAGATAACACGCAGGCGAAAAGCTACCGGCAGTTCTGCAAGAGCTACAAACCGGCATACGGGTTCAAGGCGTCCCAGAAGAACATCGGCATCAACATGTGCGAGCAGACGCAGACCATGAGCCTGCCGCTGTATCTTTGCTGGAACATAGACCGATATGCCCCAGCAAACAGCAAGTAACATCTACTTGCAACACAGACAGACAACATGAAGCAAGGCCGCAGACAATGTCTGCGGCCCCGCTAAAACCAGTCAACAGCTTGCGGCCCTACGCCGCGAACATCCTAGAAGTTGTCGACGTGAACCTCGAAGTAAGACTGCGGATGAGCGCAGACGGGGCAGACCTCAGGGGCCTGGGTTCCCACGACGATATGCCCGCAGTTGCGGCACTCCCAGATCTTGACCTCGGACTTAGCGAAGACCTCCTGCGCCTCGACATTGTGCAAGAGGGCACGGTAACGCTCCTCATGGCGCTTCTCGATGGCAGCGACACCACGGAACTTGGCTGCGAGCTCTGCGAAGCCCTCCTCCTCGGCCGTCTTGGCAAAACCCTCGTACATATCGGTCCACTCGTAGTTCTCGCCCTCGGCCGCAGCCTCGAGGTTCTCTGCAGTGGTGCCGATGCCGCCAAGCTCCTTGAACCACATCTTGGCATGCTCTTTCTCGTTGTTGGCAGTCAAGGTGAACAGCGCAGAGATCTGCTCGAAGCCGTCCTTTTTAGCCTGGCTTGCAAAGTAGGTGTACTTGTTGCGTGCCTGGGACTCGCCAGCAAAGGCCTCCCAGAGGTTCTTCTCGGTCTGAGTGCCTGCGTACTTGTTTGCCATAGGTCTTCTCCTTGTTACTCGACTACCGTTTTGCGACGCGCTTCTCCAGTTGCGCGCCTAATCCTGATTGACGGCGATGCAGCTAGGGCACATCCCTTGGAACAACGTCTGGTGCCCCTCGATGGCAAAGCCGCTTGCGTCTGCAACCTGTGCGTCCAACGCGGCATCATAGGCGATGCCCACGTCGACCACCTGACCGCAGAGGGTGCAGATAAGGTGATGATGAGGGTCGCAGCGCAGATCGTAATGGTTGGCATTGGGTGCCTCTATCTGCAGGACAGAGCCCTCCTGCACAAGCACGGCGAGGTTGCGGTACACCGTCCCACGGCTGATCTTGGGATCGACCAGAGCAACGGCCTGATAGATTTGCTCTGCCGTGGGATGGTCGCAGCGCCCCTGCACAACGTCGAGGACGACCTGCCTCTGCCTCGTGTTCCTTCGTTGCATCTCCACCTCCTTTCACTCTAGTAGCATAGCACCTTATTGAGAAATATTCTCGATAAATATCCCACCTCGCAGACAGAAGCCCATCCTCTGCGGTGGAGTACAATAACGCGCATTGAAAACTTGCACGTGAGGGAGGATTTGCAAGACATGAGCATCAAGGAGATGATTTCCCCAGAGGAGGCAAAAGACCTTGTCCTGAGCAGCGTCAAGGCTTTGGACACAGTCGAAGCGAGCCTGCTCGAGGCATGCGGACGCGTTGCCGCCGCAGACCTCAAAAGCGATATCGACATCACGCCCTTCGACCACTCTGCCATGGATGGATTCTGCATGAGGGCAAGCCAGCTCGCCGCAGCAAGCGAGGACAACCCCGTCGAGCTCGATGTCGTCGCAGAGATCCCCGCCGGCTCCTTCTATGACGGAGAGCTCGAAGAGGGCCAGTGCTGCCGCATCATGACCGGCGCTGCCCTGCCCGCATGTGCTGACTCCGTCGTCAAATACGAGATCGTCGGCGTGGTAAGCGGCGATGGGCGCGTGGGGAGCCGCGTGAGCTTCAGCGCCCCCGTAAAGACGGGCAACAACATCCGCTATGCGGGCGAAGAAGCCAAGGAAGGCCAGGTCATCGTCAAAGCAGGAGAGGTTATCGGCAACGCCGGTGTTGGCTTCCTTGCCAGCTGCGGCATCGTCAAGATCCCCACATATCGCCGTCCCAAGGTAGCCATCATCGCCACGGGATCAGAGCTCGTCGATCCGTCGCAAAAGCCCGGACGCGGGCAGATCCGCAACTCCAACAGCTATGCGATGGCCGCGCAGGCGCTTGCCTGCGGTGCGCAGCCCACCGTGCTGCCCATCTGCAAAGACACCTTCGAAGACCTCAAGAAAGCAGTAAGCAACGCTGTTGGGGAATACGATTTCGTCGTCACCACCGGCGGCGCGGCAAACGGTGACTACGACTTCATCAAGTCCGTAGTGGCTGATCTTGGCGAGCTCAAGATGTCCACCGTCAACATGCGCCCCGGTAAGGCCCAGACCTTCGGCCTTGTCGAGGGCACGCCCGTCTTCGGGCTTCCCGGCAACCCCGCAGCCGCATACATCGGCTTCGAGATGCTCATCCGCCCGGCGCTGCGCAAGATGCAGGGCTACACCTGCTTCGACCGCCCATGCGTCACCGCCAAGCTGGGCAAAGACGTACGCAAGAAGGACCCGCGCCGCATCTACCTGCGCGCGACCATGGTCAAAGACCAAGACGGCGCCTACGTGGTCACGCCGGACAAAAACCAGTCAAGCGGCTCCTTTGGCGTCATCCAGCACAGCACTTGCCTTGCTATCATGCCCGAGGGCCTCGAGAGCAAGCAGGCTGGCGATGTCGTTACCTGCATGATGCTCGACATCCCCGAGGAGACCGTGCTCTAAGCACAGTGCACGGCACAGCCCGCAGCATCTATTGCGCGGCTGTTCAGCATAGCCGCAGCGAGACGCATCACATACGGGACGAGGAGAGATATCTTCCCGTCCCGCTTCGTATTACCCTATCGTATGCGCCCAAGGATACTTAAGGCATTTACCATCGGTTTCCCATAGCTCGGTTACAGATGCGTCATCCCGATACGCTATCCTCAAACCATGACTAACGCATCAGACAACATCCCGGCTGGCAAAGCACGCTCATATGCCGTAAACCGCGGCCTATGCCTCTTCTTTGGCGTCTTCTCGCTGGTCAATGCGGTCGTCTGCGTCAAAGGCGGCACCACCGCGCAGAACATGAACATGTGGTGGATCGACTTGAGCACGCTGACGGTGAGCTACAAGGGCGACACGCTGCACTTTGGCTTCATCGTAGAGATGCTCGCCGCGTTCGCGATGATCGCCTGGTGCTTCAGGCCGCGCTGCTGCCTGGCACGGCGCATCGTCACCTGCATCCTCACTGCATGCCTCGCGCTCTTTGCCGCCCTCAACGCGGTGACCTACTTCAAGACCCTTACCGCAGGTACGCTCTACCAAGCCCTGCCTATACCCTTGAGCTGCGTTATCGCCCTCATCTTCGCGGTGATGACCGTGCGCATAGCTGCAAGCGATGCCAAGAAGGGCACGGGTCCTGCAGCCCTCATGGGGATCGTCGCCAGCGCAGTCGTTATGGCGCTCTTGTTCCCCTTGCTGCAGATAAGCTTCTTTGGGACCACCGACTACCGCCGTCAAGCCGATGCAGCCGTGGTCTTCGGCGCGCGCGTATACGAGGACGGCACCCTATCTGTCGCTTTGCGCGAGCGCATGGACACCGCGATCGAGCTCTACGACCAAGGTCTTATCGAGATCCTCATCGTGAGCGGCGGCATCGAGGACGGAAACCTCGACGAAGCCCAGATCATGTACAACTACGCTCTGCAAAAAGGGGTTCCCGCCAGCGCACTGCTCATCGACCGCTACGGCGACAACACGGAGGCAAGCGTCAAGAACACGATCGCGCTCGCCAAGAAGTACAAGCTCAGCAAGGTCATCGCCACGAGCAGCTTCTACCATATGCCGCGCATCAAGATGCTCTACAACCTGAGCAACTTCGACGTCTACACGGTGCCCACGATAGGCGATGTGATGGGCAACGGCACTTTGGCGAGCATCTGGCGCGAGATTCCCGCATGGTGGTGGTACTGGCTCAAAGGCATGGCACAATAGGTTGCCCACCACGATAAAAGGAGATCCGCCCTCATGACGATGAAGGTCACCATCTACAGCGACGGCAGCAGCCGCGGCAACCCCGGCCCCGGCGGCTACGGCACGCTCATGCAGTACACAGACGGCAACGGGCGCACGCATACCAAGGAGCTCAGCGGCGGCTACCGGCTCACCACCAACAACCGCATGGAGCTCATGGGCGCCATCCGCGGCCTCGAGGCGCTCAAGCGCCCCTGCATCGTCGAGATGTGGACGGACAGCCAGTACGTCGTCAACGCCTTCAACAAGAACTGGATCGCCGGCTGGCAGAAGAAGGGCTGGGTCAACAGCCAGAAGAAACCCGTCGCCAACCCCGACCTCTGGAAGCGCCTCATCGCCGCAGCGGGAAACCACGAGCAGGTGACCTGGAACTGGGTCAAAGGTCATGCCGGCCACGAGCAAAACGAGCGCTGCGACGCATTAGCCACAGCCGCAGCAGACGATAGCTCCTGTTGGAGGGAAGACGAGGGCTACCAAGGGTAGCGGCCAAGCCGCAAGGGAGGGAGCGTGCCCGCATATCGTGCGCCGCACGCGCCAACCCTAACCTTCTCGCAAACAGCAAGAAGGCAGGCGGCTCGATTATGAGCGCCTGCCTTCTGTTTTGATCCGCCTGTTATGAAACTCGCCCTTAAGCCGCCTTCACAGACGCGTAGAACTTGGACTCGCCAAAGACCTCGCGCAGCGTGAGCTCGCGCTGTCCGAACTTGAGGTCGATGAACTCGCCCACGGTGGGGACGAGCTCGGATGCATCGACATAATGGCCTTTGTCGTTGAGCTGGTCGGTGTGCTGGACGCGCCAATAGTGCTCGTTGCAATCTGTGAGGTAGTAGACCGTCCCATCGCCGACCTCGATATAGACCGCATGCTCGCGGCCCAGATAGTCGGTCAGCTCCTCGAAGGTGATGTCAAGAACCTCATCTGCTTTGACTCCCATAGGGGACTCCTTTCAAAGGGGACACAACATGCAATGGGGTCAATATACGCTAGAAAAACCGCGCTCAAGCGCGCGTTTGCAAGGTAATCAAACAAGCTAGAAAGTTTCTCAGCGCAGCTTTGGATTTAGCTTGTTTTCACCTTTGCGCGCGCTCCGCCAGCACGAAAAGCCGATATGATATTGAGTATTGTGCGCAAGGCAAACACCGCCGCCACCCAACGCAAATCGCTCCCCTAGTCGCTGATCTTGGAGAGAAACGCCTTGAGGCGCGCGCTTCTGGGGTTGTTGATGAGCTCTTCTGCCGGGCCTTCCTCGGCGATGACACCGTCGGACATGAAGATGATATGGTCTGCCACATCACGCGCGAAACCCATCTCGTGCGTGACGATCACCATCGTCATATGCTCGGCTGCCAAGCTGCGGATAACCTTGAGGACCTCTTGGGTGAGCTCGGGGTCGAGGGCGGATGTCGGCTCGTCGAAGAAGAGTATCTCCGGGTTCATGCACAGGGCGCGGGCGATGGCCACGCGCTGTTGCTGGCCGCCGGACAGCTCGCAGGGTACCAGGTCCTCCTTGCCCGTAAGGCCCATCTTGGCGATAAGCTCGTGCGCCTGCTTCTCGACCTCTGCGGCATCGCGCTTCTGCACGCGGACAGGTGCGTCCATGATGTTCTTGAGCACCGTGTAGTGCGGGAACAAGTTGAAGTTCTGGAACACCAGCCCGAACCTCATCTTGGCCTGTTGCAGCGTCTTCCTATCGGAATAAACCGCTTGGCCTGCTGCGTTGCCTGCCGCAACGGCGATATCCCCATAGGAGAGGTCTCCCCCGTCGAGCGTCTCGAGCATGGTGCAGCAGCGCAGAAGCGTCGACTTACCACCGCCGGAAGGGCCGATTATAGCCACTACCTGGCCTTGGGCCACGTCGAGCGATATATCCTTGAGGACCTGGGTGCTCCCAAAGCTCTTGCGAGCATGTGCGAGATGCAGAAGGTTGCCGGCATTAGTCATGGTAGTAATCCATCCTCTTCTCGATACGGCTCAAGGCGAACTCCACGACCATCGTGAAGCACCAGTAGATCGCAGCCGATATCAGATACGGCAGCATGCTCACCTGGCTTGCAGATATCGCCTTTGCCTGGGTGAACATCTCCATGATGCCCAAGACGAAGGCGAGCGACGTGTCTTTGACCAGCGCGATGATCTCGTTACCCATAGCAGGCATGATGCGCTTGAACACCTGAGGCAAGATGATATGGATAAAGGTCTGGGTAGAGCTGTAACCCATGACCTCGGCGGCCTCCCATTGACCGCGCGGGATGCTCTGGATACCAGATCGGTAGATCTCTGCGAAGTACGCGGCGTAGTTGAGGATGAATCCGATGGCGCAGGCGATGAACTTCCAGTTGCCGGGTGTGGACAGGTGGAAGAGATAATAGGGGCCGAACATCCATGCCATGAGCTGGAGCATAAGCGGGGTACCGCGCAGCACGCTGATATAGAAGCGCGCCAGCCACGACAGCGGCTTGAAGCTGCTCATGCGGCACAACGCCACCACAACACCCAGGGGCACGGCGCCCACCAATGTGATGACGAAGATCTCGAGCGTCATCACGAAGCCGCTGCCCAGCAGCCCCATCATCGTCGCAAAGCTCATATGAGTTTCCTTTCAATCGCGCATACCGCCCTGCCGTGTGCCGCCATGCATTGCACGGTGTCGCACTTGCGTCTCAAAGCGGGCAAATGCGCGGCATCCGCAGATACCGCGCATCCAACCGCTTGCACAATGCAAGGCGAGTGCGCGTAGGATGCGCACCCGCCTTGTCTCAAGCCAGATAAGCGCCGGCTACTTGATCAGCCAGTTGTCGTAGGAGATACCCTGGTCTGCATACTTGTCGCACAGCTCCTTGACGGTGCCGTTGGCGTTGAGCTCCTTGAGGGCCTCGGTCACGGCCTCTGCCGTCTCCGTATCGCCCTTGGCAAAGCCCACACCGTAGTTCTCGGTCGAGAGAGACTCGTCAAGTTGCTTGAAGGCATCGGGTTTAGCGCTCAGCTGGTAGGCAGCGATGGAGAGATCGCAAGCAACCGCATCAACAGCGCCGGACTCGAGCTGCATGAAGGCGTTGTTGTAATCGCCGATGGTCTGCAGCTCCTTGAAGGTGGCGGTGAGCTCTGCCTGGTCGCCGTTGAGGACCTCGAGTGCAGCGGAGCCCTTCTGGGTCAAGACGGTCTTGCCCTTGAGGTCTTCGAGCTTAGTGATGTCGCTGCCTGCTTTAACGACGACAACCTGGCCGTTGACCATATAGGGGTCGGAGAAGGTGTAGTCGTTCTCGCGGCCCTCGATGGTGAAGCCGTTCCAAATGCAAGTGATGGAGCCGCTGCCCAGCAGCGCGTCCTTGGCGTCCCAATCGATGGGCTCTGCCTTGTACTCCCAACCCTCCATCTCGCAGAC
>CAVCDT010000032.1:0-12153 GCA_963600995.1 Akkermansia muciniphila
CGATGACCTCCGATACCGTGAACTCTTTGGATTCGCTCATTTAAATCCCTCCTTAGGATGCACACAAAGTTGCGTGAGCGATTTGTAAAACGCGTGCACGGTTGAGCACGCCTTTCAACTGCGAAGGCACCGCTGCGATGTTCGCCTTGGTTCCCCAACCAAGGCGAACGAGCGATTACTGCGCGTCCGAGCTCAAGAGCTCCTTTTTCCTGAGTTGGCACAAAAGCACGGGCTTGCCCTCATGGATACGGTACTGACGGTAACCGCAGTTGCCGTAACCGCTGCATGCCCTGCATTTGACGTCGTCGATGGTGTAACCCCCCAGCTCGTCAAGATCAAGCTCGCAATTGACTTGCCTTCGTTCAGACACGGTTATCACACACCTTCAACACTCAGCTAAAAGTTCTGCACAGCAAGAAGCATCCGCAGATGGAAGCAATATTACATGCCCGGGGCCTTGGGGGCACCGGGGGCGCCGGGGGCGCCAGGAGCCTTGGGGGCACCGGGAGCACCAGGGGCACCGGGAGCCTTGGGAGCGCCAGGGGCACCGGGGGCGCCAGGAGCCTTGGGGGCACCGGGGGCACCGGGGGCACCGGGAGCGCCACCAGCTGCGGAAGTACCCGCGCCGGCATCATCAAAACCGCCTTCGGCCTTCATCTGGGCCATATCCTCATCGGAGAAGGTGGTCTTGCACTTGGGGCACTTCTTCAAGATGGTGTTGCCCATGATGGGCACCTTGAACCCGCAGTGCGGGCAGTGGATGTCGACTTCGACACCAGCAGGCCTAAAACACATAGTGTCTCTCCTTTGTTTAGTTGCCCCAACACCTAAGCGGTTGGGGCGAATCCAACCCTCATACACGAAAACGACCCCAGACACAATCGATCGCTTTCGCGCAAATGCGCACGAAGGCCGAATGCGAAACCTACGCACACTGGTTCATTTTGACACCTTTTCCGCGCTCAAAGGGCTAAAGCGGTCGTTTTTTTAGGCTCGTTAAATGCCGAATATGCAGAACTTGTGAAGATAAAACGCATTTGTCCCGCTAATGCTTAGTGGACAATGTCTAACTATTCTCCAAATAGATTACATCGGCTACACAGTCGCTCGTTGAAATGCTTGTCATCTACGAAATTCCTGTAGACTTGCACTCTATAAGCGAGGGGGAATTCGCAAAAAGAGGAGGACCGATGGCTAGGAAATCAGGGGGCAAGGGGCCCGCGCGCAAGCATATCCACATGGCCGCGCAAGCGAGGAAGGAGCGCACGCAGCATCTCTACTACCTGCTCATCGCTGTGATCGGCGGCTTGCTGGCATGGTGCATCGTGTCGTTCACTCCCATCAACGACCATAGCATGGTAGGGTCTGTGCTGATCTTTGGCGGGGCGATCATACTCGTCATCGTCATCGGCGAGGTGGGCGTACGCTACTCGAGATGCAACAACGAGTACAAGCGCATACTCAACGAGTACGGCATAAGCGAGACGCAGGTGAAGGACTTCATCAAGAAGAACAAGTAGGGCGACTCCCTGTCAACTACAGAGGGGCCGCATAGAGCAGACAAGCCCGCCGGGAACCACCGACGGGCTTGTTTTTACGGTTTCAGGACGGGCTTGGAGCTTGCCGAGCCGCGAAGCGCCCTTCTACTCGACGACAGTGACCTGGGCGTTCTTGACCAGGTCGCGCGTAACCATGTCCTGGCGCACGAGTTTGCGCAGATCTGCCATGCGGTTGGCCTGCTCCCAGGCATCGCGTACAGCGACGGCGTCTTTCTCCTTGGCAAGGGTCTTGTCGATCTCCTCATCGGTGACCTCCATGCCGGCATGCTCGAAGTACGCCTCGATCGCGACATCGAGTGCCGCGCGATGCGCCGCCTCCTCCTCGATCTGGGAGTTGATCTCCTCTTTCTGGACGTTGTTCTTGAGCAGCCAGTCCTGCAGGCTCGTGTTGTTCTTCTCCATGCTCTGCATGAACTCGCGCATCACGTCCTCGCGGATGACATCCACGAAATAGCTGGGAACCTCGCCGTCGATGCGCTCGATGAGCTTGTTCATGCACCGCTCGATCATCATATCCGGCAAAATGTCGTGCTTGTCCTTGTCGAGCGCCATCTTGACGGCCTTGCGCAGGGTCTCGACGTCGTCGCTGCCCAGCTTTCGTGCGAAGTCGTCGTCGAGCTCGGGGATGATGCAGGCGCGGAAGCCCTGGACCTTGACCTGCGCGTGCAGCTTGCCGTCGCCGAACTCCGGGCGGTTGTCATCGGGCGTGACCTCAAAGTCGAACTCGATCTCGTCACCGAGCTTGGCGCCGACAACATGCTCGTCGAAACTCGCGGGCATAGTGCCCGCGCCCAAGCCGACCATGCGCTCGACGTCGCTCAAACCGCGGATGACAGAGCCGTCGGCTTTAGTGCAGGTGAGCGTCACGTTGACATAATCGCCCATGGCTGCGGCATGCTGAGGGTCGTCGATCTTCTGGAAGGTATGGTAGTAGTCGCGGAGGTTGTCGATATGCTCGTCGATCTCTTTATCCGTCGTCTCGTCGGGCGGCATCTCGATGGAGACGGGGCCGTAATCGGTAAGCTCCATGGCAGGGGGCACAGGGCCGGAAACCGTGAAGCTGAAGGGCTCTCCGTCCTGGGGGATGGCATCGACGTTGAACTCGGGCTCCCCCACGAAGAGGACGTCTGCGTCGTCGAGGCAGGCGAACGCGCCGCCGTTGATGATCTTCTCGGCTACGCCGCCGTATGCGGCCTCATGCCCGCCGACACCTTGCTCGAGCACGTTGCGCGGGGCTTTGCCCTTCCTGAAACCCGGGATATCGCGCTGGGAGAGCTCTTTGAAGAACTCCTTGACCGCTGCATCGACCTCTTGGGCAGAAGCGCACATCGTGACCACGATCTCGCGCTTGTCGCCGTCTTCCTCGAAGACCTTGCTGGTGATTTCCATGTGTCCCCCTCTTCATGCAAACTCTTATGGAACTATATTTATCGCATTTGGCGACAAATTGTACCGCAGTCCGTCCCTGATAACCGCGGGGAGGACGCAACGGTTAAAAGCACGCAGCCAGCTTGAACGCAGGGCTATCATCTGGGATGAACGACTTCTGCGAGCGACTGGAGGCCCTATGCCCACGATTGCCTTGGTGAACATGGACTTTGCTAGCTTCGACGTCGAGGAGGAGATGGCGCGCGAAGCTGGCGTCGACCTCATCGTGTCGAGCGAGCGCGACGCTGCGAGCACGATAGCCCACTGCAAGGACGCAGACGGCATCGTCACCTCGTACGGCGAGTTCCCGCGCGAGGTCTTCGAGTCGCTGCCGCGCCTCAAAGTCGTGTCGCGCACGGGCGTGGGGTTCGACGCCATCGACGTCGACGCGGCAAGCGACTGCGGCGTGGCCGTCTGTACAGCGCCCGGCTACGCCAACGAGGTGGTATCAGACCACGCGATCGCGCTGGCCATGGGCGTTTTGCGACGCATCAACGAGCTCGACGCGGATATCCGCCAGGGCACTTGGGATTACGCACGTCGCCGCCCGCTGGGGCAAGCGCACGGACGCTGCTTCGGGGTCGTGGGGATGGGGTCCATCGGGCGCGCAACAGCGCGCAAGGCACAGGGCCTGGGCTTTAGGGTCATCTGCTGCTCGAGGTCGCTCGTCCCGGGACGACGAACCCCCGAGGGCTACGACATCTGCACCTTCGAGCAGCTGCTCGCCCAAGCAGACGTCGTGAGCTTCCACTGCGCCCTCACCCCGCAGACACGGCATATGCTCGATAAGAAGCACTTAGCACTGATGAAGCCCGACGCCGTAGTGGTGAACACCTCGCGCGGGGCCGTCGTCGACACCGTCGCCTTGGCCGCAGCCCTCGAGGAGGGACGTCTGTGGGGTGCCGGGCTCGACGTCTTCGAGGAAGAGCCGGTAAGCACAAGCCACCCCCTCTTCAAGGCACCGCATACGCTCTTCTCTGCGCACGCGGCCTACTGGTCAGAGGAAAGCGGCGTCGAGCTGCGCACGAGGACGATGCAAAGCGCCATCGACGTCGTGCTCGGACGCAAGCCGGCCGATTGCCTCAACCCGCAGGCCCTGGGCCAGTAAGCACTCGATATGCCACAACAACGACGGCGACGCCCCGGCACACTGCGACATGTCCCGGGGCGTCTTGATGTCATGCGCGGCTCGAGTACCGCTACTCGAGTATGTCCACGCCGTAATGGTCTTTGAGCCACTTTGCCTGGGCCTTGCAGTTGTCCGACGTGAAGGAGGGGCCGTAGTACACGGTGTCTCCGTCGGCGCCCACCAAATCGATGCTCAGATAGCCGGTCTCCCCGGGCTCATCCGTATAGACCTTACCGAAGGAGCTGTCGTCGATATCTGCGAGGAGCGCCTCGCTCACATAGCTTTGGATATCGGCGCTTTTGATCTGGATGCTCTTGTAATCACCCGAGGCCTTGGCGCCGTAGAAGACCCCGATAGAGCAGTAGCTCCAATCGCCGCGAATCAAAGCGCTGTAGCGGCTCAAGACGCCCTCGGGGCTGTCGAGCACGCCCTCGAGCTTGGCAAAGGAGGCCTTGAGCTCTTTGGCCTTATCGCTTTGAGCCGACGTTGAGCTGTCATAGCGCGGGATGCTGTACGAGCGCTTGACGCTCGAGCCGTTCTTGAGCTTGTACTCCACAGAGAATGTATCGTAGTAATCGGCATCGTCATATGTGCCCTCTGCCTGGCCCTTGGTATCCAAAGCCTCCTTATGGGCCGCTATCACAGCAGAGACCGCGTCCTCGCTTGCAAGCGTAGTGGTCTCTGACTCGAGCCCGACCTCGATGGATGCAACATCGGCAGCATCGGGGACACGCGACTCGACACCCAGGACATCTGCATGGCAGCCCAAGGCGAAGGCAACACAGCACGCCGCGACAACGGCTCCGGCCTTGAAGCTGCCCTTAAGGGAGCCCGCAGCGCCCAACAGGCACGCATGGGCGAAAAACGAACCGAGCAAAGACGCCACGACGGCGATGACGCAGATCATGACGACCTGGCCTGCCTGCAAGCTGAGCGGCGAGCCGCCGCCGTTGACCCACATGCAACCGATGCTGACAAGGCACGCGACCGCGGCGAGCGCCAAGGCACCCATGAGCTTGCCTACCGAAGGCAGACCCGCGACGGCGATGGGGTTTTGCGCACGCTCGAGATGACGTTTCCTGTTGAGCCGCGCCGCAGCAAACGTGATAGCAAGCGCGAACAGGCAGTATGCGAGTAGGGCAAGCCAGTTGACAGTGAGCGCCGTCACGCACGGAGACGAGCTGCCAGCAAGATTGAAGACGTAGTACCCGAGCCCGAAGAGCGGCGAGGCCCAGATGAAGATGAAGGAATCGCTGGCAAAATCAACGCCCCACATAAGCGACGTGGCGACAATACGGCAGGAGAACTCTATGAACGCCACGAAGACGTTAGCGAGCACGTAGAGATAGTATGCTGCCGTCCTCGTACCGCACAGCTGCGCACAGAACACGGCCATGCTGTAGAACACGAAGGTGAAGCCCACGGTCAAGCCCAGCCAGGACACGGCGAACTGCATCCCTATCTGGGGCATCGCCAAGGTCATGAGCGCGACCACGGCGAACACCAAGAGCTCGACGACAAGCAGCGGCACCAAGCCCGCGACATAGGCCGTGGCGAAGAGCGCTGTGCGCTTGACGGGTAGCGAGCCCGCGAACATCGCCGCCTGCCGGTTGAAGAGGTACTCGAACACGCAGCAGGCCGAAGCCAAGGCGGCAATGGCACACCCCACGAGACTGCCCGCATACTCCATCGACCACCCTGCGAGATAGGCCGACAGGCCCTGGGAGCCAGGTGCCAACGTTGCCAAGGGCAGGATCAGACAGACGAGCCACGCTGCCAGAAACGCTATCCACAACGGCATGAAACGGCCGATGTAGCTTTGGAGAAGTCCCTTGTTAATCAGCGAAGATCTCATGGTCGACACCTCCCAGCTCGTAGATGAAGACTTCCTCGAGCGACAGGGGAAGCACGTTGATGAAGACGGGGTTGGCCTGGGCGAAGGCAGCGGTGACTGCATCGGCGGAGCCTTTGACCACCAGGGAGAACAAACGGCCCTGTCGCTCCTCGTGCAAGATCGAGAAACCTTGCGGGTAGACGACCGCATCGTCTTCGAAGGCCACCTGCACCTTGACGAAGTTATCCTGCAGCTCGCTTAACGGGCGCTCGAGATGCATGCGCCCCGCGTCCATGATGCCCACGTAATCGCAGACATCCGTCAGCTCGCGCAGGTTGTGCGACGACATGAGCACCGTCATGCCGCGTAGGGCGACCTCGTCCATCACCACGCTGTAGACCTTACGGCGCGTAGCAGGGTCGAGCCCGTCGACGGGCTCGTCGAGCAAGAGGACCTCCGGGCGCAGGGAGAGCACGATCCAAAAGGCGACCTGCTTCTTCATGCCCTTGGAAAGCGACTTCATGGGCATTGCCGGGTCGATGTCGAACAAACCGGCCAGCTGCTTGTAGCGCTGGTTGTCGAAGCCGTTGTAAAGCAATGCGTACAGATCGCTCATGTCCTCGACGCTTGCTTGCGCATGGTAGAAGAAATCGCTTGGGATGCTCGCGATCTTCTCTTTGATGCGCACGTTCTCGAACACCGGCTCTCCTGCGACGAGCACGCTACCCTTGTCCGGCCTCATGGCACCGCAGATATGCTGCAGGGCAGTGGTCTTTCCCGCGCCGTTGGGACCTACGAGACCGTAGATGGCGCCATCGGCAACGCTCATGTCCAAGCCGTTTAAGGCAAGCTTGGATCCAAAGGCCTTCGTCAGGCCCTTGACCTCGATCATCGCACGTCACCTCCTTCTTTGATCCTTTGGGTGAGCTCGTCAGCCGTGCAACCCAACGCAAGCAGCTGCGAAGCTGTTTGGTCGAAACGCTCGAGAAGCTCTGCACGCCGCTCATCGGCGGCATGGCCTGTCTCTGCGACGAAACTGCCCTTGCCTGCTGCCGAGTAGATGAAGCCCGCAGCTTCCAGCTCGCGGTATGCGCGCTGGATAGTGTTGGGGTTGATCGCCAGCTGCGACGCCAGCGACCTGACGGAGGGCAGCTTCTCGTCCTGGGTCATGACTCCCGCGAGGATGAGCCGCTTAAGCTCGTCTACCACCTGCTCGTAGAGAGGCTTGGGATTTCTCGAATCGATGCTGATCATGTGCCCACCTCCTTTCTCTGTTGCGACTGTCTAGTGTATTAATACGCTTAGTACAGTACACTAGTACACTTAGTACAGTCAATACAGTTGGGGAATTTTCTCCAAAGGCACCCCGAGGGCATAAAACAAGCCCTGAGCAGGAAAGACTCGAGGTCTTGCCGCCCAGGGCCTGCGCAGAAAGCCGCATGTTGCAAAAAACTAGAAGGCGATGATGCCCAGATGCTCCAAAAGGATCTTCACGCCGATCAAGATCAAGACGACGCCGCCCACGACGGTGGAGGGCTTCTCGTAGCGCGACCCGAAGCGATTGCCCACCGCCACACCCACCAGCGACAAGACGAAGGTGGTCAAGCCGATGACGGTGATGGCTACCCAGATATTGACCTCGAGAAACGCGAAGGTGATGCCCACGGCCAAGGCGTCGATGCTCGTCGCTATGGCGAGCATCAAGAGCTCTTTGAGGTCGAGCTTGTCCGCCCCTTGGCCCGCCTCCTCCTGCCCCCCGTCGCCCTTGAAGGCGTCGACGAGCATCTTGCCGCCGATGAAGGCCAGGAGGGCGAAGGCGATCCAGTGGTCGATGGGGTTCACGAAGTCTGCCAGGTAGCTGCCCAGGAAATAGCCGATCAAGGGCATGAGGGCCTGGAAGCCGCCGAAGAACAAGGCGATGACGAAGCTGTGGCGGTAGTTGATGCGATGCATGCCCAAACCCTTGCATATGGCAACGGCGAAGGCATCCATCGACAATCCGATGCCTATAAGGAGCAGGTCGATGACACCCATGATCGTCTATACCTCGCAGTCCTGCTCAGAAGCGCTTTTGGTATCCCCTATGGTAGAGCGCTCGCCTATCTCGCACTCGAACTTCTTGAGGTTGGTGTTATAGCGCATCTGCACCAGCTCGAGCGCGAAGGCGAACACCATCGCGAAGTAGACCATGAGCTTTTCCATATGCATGCCCAGGACCTCGATATGCGAGTTGATCCCAAGCGAGTCGAGCACGAGCAGCACGCCGATCGCGGTGATGAACACGAGGGCCAAGATCTTCATCTCGGCGTGCTCGTTGATGAAGTTGGACACCTGGTCGATGAAGACCATCATGAGGCAGATGGCGATCATGACAGCCAAGATCATGATGATGAGATGCTCGGCCAGGCCGACAGCCGTGATGACGGAGTCGATGGAGAAGACGACGTCCATGACCATGATGGTGGCAACCGCCTGCGGCAAGCCGATGCGCTTAAGGTGATCGGAGGCCTGCCCGCCTTGCGTCTGCTTCTCGTGGCGCTCGCGCTCCTCCTCCAAGGCCAGCACGCTCCTAACCTCAACGATGCCCTTGTAGATGAGGTAAGCGCCGCCAGCCAGAAGGATGATGTCGCGCACGCAGAACCCGTGCCCGGCCACGAAGAAGAGCGGGTTTACCAGATGCACCAGGTACGACGCGAAGCAGAGGAAGATGCAACGCGAAACAAGCGCACCTGCCAAACCGAGCTTGCGGCCGATATGCTGCTTCTCCTTTGGCAGGCGGTTGGAGGTGATCGTGATAAAGACGATGTTGTCGACGCCCAAGACGATCTCGAGGAACGTGAGCGTGACGAGGCTGATCAGAGCCTCCGGGGTGAACAAAGCCATAAGATCCATATGCATCCCTTCTTGCCGAGAACGCGAAGCGCCTCCGGCTCTCTCCAAAAGAAAAAGACCCACAGTGCCAACCTGCCGCACAAGGCAGGCTCGCACCATGAGTCTCGTTGATTAAGGTACGCCAGACGCAAAGGCCGAGGTTGTTGACGCACCGCGTGCTATCGCACGCCACTACTCCCCCACAGGGTGCGGCTATTGTACATGCCGCAGTGAGCTTTGCAACAGACCAAGCAGGTGACGTTTTGGCAGCGGCGCTTTGGGGATTGCCAGCCGCGCAGAGCAAAGGCACTTAGGCGGATTCGCAGTCAGGGAACGCCCTACACGCGCAAGGAAATGATATCTTGTTATCAACTATGAGCAGGTTGAAATACCCGGTGCTTGCAGAGCATGCGAGCAGGGCCTGCAATCGCCAGACCATGAGGATTAGCCGATGCCCGAGACGACGAGAATACTTATAGTCGACGACAACATGATTAACCGCGACATGCTGGTGGAGATGCTGGCAGCCGACAACGTGGAGTTCGCCCAAGCCGTCGACGGCGAGCAGGCCGTAGAGCTGCTCGAGGAGGCGAGCCAGCCCTTCGACATCATGCTCCTCGACCTCGTCATGCCCAAGATGGACGGCTTCGAGGTGCTCGAGGTCATCAAAGAGCGTCATCTGGCCAAGGACATGCCCATCGTCATGATATCGGCAGAAAACGCCGCCAACTTCATGAGCCGTGCGTTCGACCTCGGCGCCTGCGACTACATACCCCGCCCCTTCGAGACGAGCGTCGTGCGCCGCCGCGTGACGAGCACGCTCGAGCTGTTCCGCAAGCAGCGCACCATCGCCGCGCAGCTGCGCGAGGCCAACATGCGCTACATGGACACCGTCAAGCGCATGCAGACGGACCTGCTGGTCTACATACACATGGACCTCGAAAGCGACAGCTACAGCGAGAGCACGGAGTCGCAGGGCTTCTTGGGCACGCTGGACTTGGACGGCACCATCGACGACCTCGTCACCAAGCTGGCATCCCATATCCCCGACGCAAGCGCGAGGGACAAGGCCATCGGCATGTTCCGGCGCGAGAGCATCCTGCGCACTTGGGAGGCAGGCCAAGACACTATCGCGTTCGAGCACGACTACGTCACAGAAGACGGCCGGCGTCTCAAGCTGGCTACGGCCATAGGCATCATGCGCAACCCCGTCAACGGCAAGCTCGAGGCTATCTTGTACTCGCTCGACATGTCCAAGGCCTATGTCAAGCAGCGCATCCAAGAGCTCCTCTACGAGGACGTCTACGATGGGATCGCCCTCATCGACAAGCGCCTCAAGACGATCACCGCCTACGAGGCATCGGACAAGACTGCGCGCACAGCGTTTTCCAAGCACTATGACAACACCTTCTACGACTCCTCGACCGCAACAGGCGCAGATGCCGTGGTATCGGAGCAGGACCGCGGTTTCTTCTTGGAGAGCACGACGCTCAACCACATCTGCGCCCAGCTCGAGGAGGATGACAGCTACTCGCTCGTCGTGCGCACAAAGGACGCAGACGGGCGCAAGAACCGCTATACCTACCGCTATCTGGATGATTCGCACGAGGCTTTGGTGCTCACCATAGAGGACTGCACCAAATCGAGCGAGACCGACACGCTCACCGGACGCCTCAACCGCAGCGGGTTCGAGAGCGCCGTCGCAGCCAGGCTCACCTCATCGGATGCGCTGGGCGCGGGTCTGTCGATACTCTTCATCGACATCCGCGGGTTCAGGACCGTCAACGACCTCTTCGGGCGCGAAAGCGGCGACGCGATCTTGCGCGAGTACGCGAAATACCTGGCCAACTGCGCGTTTATGCCCCTGGCCACCGGGCGCACGGAGGGCGACCAGTTCCTATGCCTGGTAAGAAGCAACACCCTGGACGACGCCACCTTGCGCGAGGCGCTGTCATTCACCACGACGACGTCTACGGGCAAGACCGTGAGCCTGCGCGCTCGATGCGGCATCTACCCCGTCGAGAGCAGGGAGTTCTCCGTGAGCTCCATGTGCGATGCCGCCAGGGCCGCGCTCGACGTCATTGACAACGAGTACGCCAAGCCCTATGCGATGTTCGACAGCAACGTCCACAAATCCTATCTCGAGCGCGAGTATCTCCTAAGCCACCTCGACTCCGCACTCGAAAACGACGAGTTCGAGCCGTACTACCAACCCATCGTCGACGCCAAGACGCACCAGATCGTCAGCGCAGAGGCCCTAGTGCGCTGGATCAGCCCGCAGCTGGGGGCCGTATCCCCCGCCAAGTTCATCCCCGCGCTCGAGCGCAGCGGGCGCATCTCGCTTGTGGACCTATCTATCGCCAAAAGCGTCCAGAAGCTGCTCGAAACGCGCCACGCAAGCGGCAAGAGGATCGTGCCCGTGTCGACCAACCTGTCGCGCATGGACTTCTACGACAACGACATGATGGCCGCCCTGATAAAAGACACCCAAAGCGCCACCATACCGGCAAGCTACCTGCGCAAAGAGCTGACGGAAAGCTCGTATGTGGCCTTCACGCAAACCCAGCGCCAAACGCTCTCGAAGCTCATAGAGCTGGGCATGCCCTTGCTGCTGGACGATTTTGGGACCGGGGCGTCGTCGTTTAGCACCGTGCGTGACGTCGACTTCTCTATCATCAAGATCGACAAGAGCTTCATCGACGGCATCGGCGCAAGCGACAAAGGCGACTCGCTTCTGTACTCCATCGTGCGCATGGCCCATGGCCTTGGCCTCAAGACCGTCGCCGAGGGCGTAGAGGATGAAGGGCAGCTCGAGTTTCTGAGCGCCTGCGAATGCGACTATATCCAAGGCTTCTACTTTAGCCGCCCGCTCCCTGCCAGCGAGTTCGAGCGTCTGCTGGATATGGACCATGTCGACTGGAACGCGCTCTAGCGTCTGCCTGCTCCCGCTTGCATGCAAGCTGGCGCCAAGCACCTTGCGGCATTTAGCACATGACGAGGAGAACCCCATGAACGAGCACAGCCCCATGCGCTTGGCAAAGCGCGAGATACGCGACCCGGAGGCGATACGCCAGGTGGTCGATGCCTGCAAGACGGTGCGCATCGGCACGATGGATGAAGAAGGCGTCTTCATCGTCCCCATGAGCTTTGGCTACGACTGCCGCACGGATGCCAATGGCGCGTTGCAGCTCACCTTGTGGCTGCATAGCGCAGGCGAGGGGCGCAAAGCGCGTGCCTTTGCCGCGAACAGCTCCGTAGCCGTCGAGATGGACATCGAGGACGGCGTTATCTGCGGCAGCTACTCTTGCTCGTACTCGTATGCCTACCGCAGC
>CAVCDT010000032.1:12163-19007 GCA_963600995.1 Akkermansia muciniphila
ATATGGCCCCAGGGGCAAGCGTCGATTTCACCGCAGAGGCGCTTGCGCGCTGCAGCGTCTGGAGAGTCGACGTCGAGCATCTCACCTGCAAGCAGCGAGCGCCCAAGAAACAAGCTTGAGGGCATTCACGAGCCGATACGCCATGACAGGCCGCCATAAACACCACGGCATGGCTCGCCTTGCGCGAGATATGGCGAGTTTGTCCAATTAAACTCCCATGCAATAACGCAGTCCAATTTAGTTCCCATATAAAAGCGCCCTAACCTCTTACAATGCATGCCAAGCAAAAGGCAACAGCTAGAGGAGGTCATCATGTACAAACCCAGCAACCATCTCTGCACCTTCTTCATCGCGGGGTTCCAACATCACGAGGGCGCAAGCGCGATAAGCAAGCTCAAGGTGGGCAAGAAGCTCAAACTGGTCGCGCAACCGGATAACCCCTATGACCCAGAGGCAGTCGCCATCATGCACAAAGACGTCATGCTGGGCTTCGTCCCCGCAAAGCTGAACTCCCTTCCCAGCATGCTCCTTGCAAACGGGCATAAATCCGTTTTGGAATGCCGCATCCTGCAAGTCGACAAGAAAGCCGCCCCGTGGGAGCAAGTGCGCGTAGGGATCTACGTAACCAAGGCCAAATAGACATTCGTCAAAACGCCAGACTCGCCATAGCAAGCCAAACATAAGAGCAGCTGCCCGCAATGCGCGCAGCTGCTCCGGTTTTCGAGGACGGCAAAAGCTACTCAGAGCGCTTCAAGCCAGACAGGAAATCGTCGATCGCGGCATTGACCTTCTGAGGGTCGTCGCAGTTGGCGATATGGCCGGCCCCCTCTATCCAATGCAAGGGGATGTTATCTTGCTCGCTCCAGGCGCGCGCAAGGCGCTTGGTCGACCCGATGCCGTCGCGGCTACCGCAGATGATGCACGCCGGGCAGTGAACCTTGTAGCGTCGGTCCTGCTCGATGGCGTTCGCGCTCTCTGCGTAGCCGTGGGCGCACAGGTTGACGAACTCGCGCTTTGCGTAGCCGTAGATCATGTCTCGCATGAGAGCCTGGCCCTTACCAGTAGAGGCATAGGCGGTCGAGCAGCGCTTGAACAGAAGGGCGCGCGGGACGGAGATGAACTTCCCGAAGGTGTGGCGCAGACGCGAGATATCATGCTCGGAGTAATAGCTGCGCTTGAGAGGAGTTGACCCTATGCCGATGAAGCCGGGCACCTCGCCAGGGAACATGTCCATGTAGACCTGCGCCACATGGGCGCCTATCCCCTGCCCAACGAGCACCGGATAGAAGAAACCCTCCTCAGCCAGAAGCTCGTGCAGCCAGCGGGCCTTGTCCTCGAGCGTCCATGACATGTCGAAGGGACGCGATTGCCCAAAGGAGGGCGCATCCCAGGCAAGACAGTTGTACTTGCCGTCGAAAGCCTCGAATTGTTTGGTGAAGAGGCGGTGATCAGTGCCAAGGCCGCCCAGAAAGACCACATCGCATGCTCCCTCCACATGCGATGTGAGCCAATAGCGCACGCTGCCGTTGAGCGTGCGGAACTCGCGAAAGTCAAAGCTACTACTACACGGGCCGTCGCTGTCCATGGTTTCCCCTCTGTCGGTTGCATGAGGAATTATAAGCGCAAGCCCACTGTGCTGCCAGAGCACGAGCATGGGATGGAGCGCATACCAGCGCGCACAGCAAAGCCCGTCGATGCGCAGCACTGCTGCAAGGCAAGGGCGATGCGAGTGCAGCACGAGGATGGATTCTGCCGTGGTTTTGCCTTAGAGTTGCAAGTCCGGCCAATGACAGGGGCGCATAGCGGGAGGGGCTTATGGCAGGCGAGAACAAAGGCCACGGGTTGAGGGGCGTCATCCTGGCGCTTGTCGGCGCTGTTTGCTGGGGTTTCTCGGCTACATGCGTGAGCTACCTGACTACCAACTACAACATCGACGTCGTATGGCTCGCCTTCGCGCGCACGATCATATCCGGGCCGGCCTTCATCGCCATAGCGCTTGCAACAGATCGCAAGAGACTGGGCTCGCTCTTCAAGGATGCGCCCATGCTCGTGCAGCTCGTGGCGTTCGCGCTCGTAGGCGTTGTGATGATACAGGTGACCTATATGTCCGCCGTGAGCTACCTTGGGGCGGGAAACGCCCTGCTCTTGCAGGAGACGGGCCTGATACTCATCATGTTCGTCGCATGCTTGCGCGCAAAGCGCCTTCCCAACAAGATCGAGGTCGCATCGCTTTTGCTCGCCCTCTTTGGCACTGCGGCCATCGCAACGCAAGGGCAGCTGGGTTCCTTGGGCATCAGCGGCATCGGGCTTGCATGGGGGCTTGCCACAGGCTTGGCGCTCGCAGGCTACAACATCCTGCCTGTCAAGCTGCTCGACAAGTACGGCAGCTTCATCGTCAACGGCTGTGCCATGACCCTTGCCGCATGCATGCTCGCCCCCTTCGCCAAGCCCTGGAGCACGAGCGTCGAGATGCCCTGGCAGGGCTGGCTTGTCTTCGCGGCAGTCGTCTTGGTGGGCACTATCATCGCCTACGTGGTGTACCTGCAAGGCGTCAAAGAGGCAGGGCCGGTAAAGGCGAGCCTCGTGGGGGTGTTCGAGCCCGTAAGCGGCATGGCCATCAGCGCCCTATGGCTCGCAACGCCGGTGAGCGCCGCAGACCTCGTGGGCTGCATCACCATCGTCGTCATGATGATCCTCGTCGCAAAGCCAGCACCCGCAAGCACCGATGGGCAAGGCAACAGTACCCCGCGGGAGCAAAGCACCGGATAGCAAACAGACCTGCCCGCTGCACCCGGCAGGTCTTCGCCCGTGCCTTACAATAAGCCCACCAAAAGCGGCTCCTTCAGGTCGCAAGAAAGATTTGTTTGAACAGGTGATGCACATGATAAAGACCCACGACAAGGCCCTTAAGCCGGCTCTTGCGTTTCTCGCTGCGACCACAGCCCTCCTTGGCGGCACGCTGGCAATGAGCACACAGGCACTGGCAACACCTGCAGACCAGCCTTCACTAGGCTTGATGGCCCAAACTGCCAGCAATGACGAGGTCGCCAGCCAAGAGAACACAGACCAAGACGGAAGCAGCACCGACCAGGGTTCGACAGACACAGACGACGGCAAGGCCGACGACGATGTCACAGTGACCAAGGTATCCAGCAAGATCATCATGCTCAAGGGCGAGACGCAAAACGCCAAGTTCGGCTCGGATTACGGCACGCTGACAGCCAAAACGAGCAACAAGGGCATTGTCAAGGTGACGCGCACCGGCAAGAGCAAATTCAAGATCAAAGCCAGGAAGAACGGAACGACGACGGTCACGTTCTCATCGAAGACCTTTATCGGCAAGTACAAGATCGTGGTTGCTTCGGGCAACTCCTATGTGAGCAAATGGGCCAAGAACATCGCTTCCCAGATCAAGTCGAGCAACAAGAACGTCAAGGACAGGCTGCTTATGGCATCGGCCTTTATCATCAGCAACTTTAGCTATGCCAACAAGAACTACGATGCCAAGACGACCATCATGAAGAGGAAGGGCACCTGCTATTCTGCCGGCGTGCTCCTTGTCAAGATCTACAAAACGATGGGTTACAAGGCCACGTTGCGCTACGCGGTAAACGACAACATGTCGCGTTACCCGAGCAACATCACCTTTGGATCCGAGCACTACAACGTGAAGGTCGTGGCAAAGGGCAAGACCTACTACCTGGACGCGACGCCGGGCATGGGATTCGTCTATCTCTCCAACTCCAAGAAGCCCTTGGCCGAGTACATGTACCTAGGCGGCAGCTGGATCAAGGTGATGTAAGGCTGCAAGGGGCTCGCAACAGCCCCTTGGCCTTAAAGCCCGCGGGACCGACGCAGCTTGCAGACCTCTGCGAAAGCTGCATCCAAAGGGATGCGCTCATTGTGAAAAAACTGCATGATGACGAGTGAAAAGGGCGGACGCTAATTTCTAAAACAAGGGCTTGACGAAACACACACGGCTAACCCCAACGTGCCAGCGCTACTCGTTCAGGTTCTAACAGCATGCCGTAAGGCCCGTACCGGCAGCCTGCCCCTGCGTCAAAAAGAGGCAGAAGATCTGCTGCAGCGTAGCAACGGACGCGCACTACCGCGGTCAACACAAGCCGGAGGTATTGAGGGATGGACATCCGAGGGGTCAAGCGGGGGGCTGGCTAAGCACTCGTCAGTTATTTTAAAAGCAATTACAAGCACAACAATAATTGCTATGAGAGCCAACGTGAGTAGCGCAGTCCTAAAAAGCGTATCCAAACTAACAGGCAGCAGAGCGGCATATATGCCCACGGTCATACCCGTCAACCAAATGACAGCAATGATGCCCAGAATAATAATTTCAAATACAACAAGAGCCGTGAACAGTCCGCGCAAAAAGGAGCTCACCTTAGACCCCATAAGTTGCCTCCAAATCCAACCTCGCTCCATTAGCGGCACAACGCATCCATTGATAGTACCGCAAACGCACAATCGCCGGCTGGCCCTGACTGCTCACATTGCGAGTTTGGTTTCGCACTGGATTGCAAGTCTAATATGCCCGCTTAAGCCAAGCGCATCAATATCCTACGCCCAAGACCCCAAATACACCCTAACAGCACAACTTCAACCAAGAAGACAACCAAGCTACGACAAGCAAACGCTACTCCCCTAATCCTTAAGGCAGCCAATGGGAATCACAAGCACACCATCGTCTCGACGATAGCCGTAGCGCGTGCCCGTGATGACCGCCTTAAACGTCGGCATGGGAATCGGGCATTGCCTCTCCTGTTTGTTCGCTTCGCGAACAAGCTCTTCAATCTCGCAAAGATGTGAGGCACCGTCGCCCACCTCATTCTCCCCCAGCTTGAACTCAATCAAGGCGTACCGTCCGTCTCCAAGGTGAAGCACGCAGTCCGCCTCCAAGCCGTATCTATCGCGGTAGTACGACACGCGCCCGCCGCTGGTCGAGGAATAGACCTTGAGGTCGCGGAAGCACAGCGACTCAAACAGGAAACCCAGCGTCTTAAAATCGGTGTTGAAGTACTCAGGGGAAATCCCCAGCGCAGCAACAGCAATAGACGGATCGATGAGATTCCTCTTCTTCGACGCCCTAATCGCCGCCTTAGACCTAATCGCCGGGCACCAGGCAGCGACATCCGCAACGATGAAGAGCTTTTCCAGAGCCGCCACGTACTCGAAGAACGAAGAATCAGAAATCGAATAAGCGGCTTGGGCGTCGGCCCTCACCGTCTTAGTCTCGGCCAGAGTGCATATGTTCCTAGCGTATGAGCGCAAAATAGCCTCAACCCAACGTGGGTTGCGCTTCGCACCGTCTATGTTGCTCGCATCGACTTCGCATGTCTGGACGAATAAATCCTTGGCCAAGACGAGCTGAGCAAGCGGCGAACTGTTCGATATCGCACGCGGCCACCCACCGCGGCATATCGCGAATATCAGCGCATCGACATCCAGGGATGACTCGCAGCCCTCATAGCTTTGAGGGTCGTCGAACAACGCTCTCAAGGAAACGGTGCCGTTCGACTCCCCGCTCTCGAACAAGCTCATGGGCATCATCTGCATGCGGGATATGCGCATGGTTCCGGTATGCGGCGTCTCTACCGCCTGCGAGGTCGAACCCGTCAGGATATACAAGCCGTTTTCTCCGCGGTCATCGCAAGATTTTCGGACTGCTCCCCAAATTTTGGGGGCGTCCTGCCACTCATCAATCAACCTGGGATTGTCCCCGATGAGCAACCTTGACGGCTGCGTGGCAGCGACCGACAGATACGCCTCGCGCCTGTCCTCGTCCTGGAGCTCAATGAAGCTTTTGGACTGCTGCTTTGCCGTGGTCGTTTTCCCACAGCCTTTAGGGCCCACGATGAGCGTGGCCCCGAACGCTTCGAGCTTAAATTTGAGGATTTCATCCGCGATTCTAGGAAGGTATTTCATGAGAGCTCCTTAGCTTATCTACCGGCCAAAGTGTAAGCCATTGGAGTGATTTGCGCAATTTTGCTGGAGTGATTTGCGGTGTTTCGCTGGACACATTTGCGGTATTTCGCTGGAGTGATTTGCGGTAACTCGCCAAATATCTGCATCAAATTTCAGTTTTTGATGCAGATATTACGATTATGAGGTAGATACGGAGGCGATGCTGACGTTGCTGCGGACAAAAGCACGGACGTGATTTAAGATTCCAATGGCATAGTCCTTGTGGACTCTACGTGAGGCAGGGACAAGGAGGGTCGCTGAAAACCAGCGGCCCTTTGATTTTTATGCGACAACGACGGTTTCTATTCTGGACAAATATTCTGGCCACTATATCGTTATGGCCGGATTATGGCCGGATTAAATGGCCAGAATAGTACTTTAAGAGGCTTTGACCTGGGCTTTTGCAGGATGGCCGTCATTTATTCTGGCCAATTATTCTGGCCATTTCGTTATTTTGGCCAGAATATGGTCGGATTAAATGATTGCTTCCCTTCTTCTATCAGACTCCCAACGAAATATGCCAACAAATAAGATCTGCTTCAGCAAGGCAGAAACAGCGAAGGCCAAAAAATTGGAGCCAGGACTAAACAATCATCGACGACTAAGCGAACCAAGTACGAACGGAAGCTGCAAAAAGCCGCCGAAAAAAGCCAAACGCAGACGCCTGTGGCTCCCCTATCAGCGCTCCTCAGCAGAATAGAAGTACTCGTCTCCCGTGGCAGTATCCAAGAGCGCATAAAGCCGCACGTGCTTGTAAACGTAAACGCGCTCGGTACCGGTGATGTCGTTGTAGTAATAGCAGCTTCCCTGAGTCTTGGTCGATAGCGGCTCCCCCATAAGCGCGAGCAACGCCGCAGGGTTGGCG
>CAVCDT010000032.1:19017-20858 GCA_963600995.1 Akkermansia muciniphila
GGGTTGGCGTTAACCTGTGCGGCGTCGCGCAACCGCAGAGTAAAATCTGCATCGTAGACGCCCTTGCTGCTTGCCGCATAGAGCTTGCCTTTGACGACGTGAATCCCGCAAGCCAAGGTGCCGTTTGCGAGGTAGTAACGCGTCTTATCGTCGTTCCACCCGCTTGCCGCGCGCCCATTGGCGGCAACGCGATGCCTCGTCCCGCTCACCTTGACCATACGCACGGCCTCGCCGGTGAGCAGGCGTCCCTTGGCACTGAACACGTAGTATTTGACTTTGCCGCTAACGCTCGTCACACCGTACGAACCCGTAGCGGCGCGGCCGTTTTTCTTGAAGTAATACCGGCGCCCCTTAACGGTGACCCACTTGCTTGTAACCTTGCTGCCGTTTTTGTAGTAGCACCAGCCGGATCCGCTCTTGACCAGCCCGCTCTTCTTACTCTTCGCGACCTTCTTGGCGGCGGCGTCCTTGTGGTTGTTAGTGGTATCACGCCACGATCTCATTTTGTATGTGGGGAACCAGCGCATGTCGCTTTGCGGCGCGGAGGCACCCACGGTAGCAATCATGTTGTCGTAGTAACGCCCGTCGATCTCCACATAAGCGTGGATCAAAGAATACGCGTGGACAACAGGCTTACAGCCGATCTCGTAGGCAAGTGCGGCGAACAGCGTCGCGCACCCGAAGCACTCGACCTTGTTAGAGTACACCACCTTATACGCGCAACGCTGCATCCAGCCGTTGGTTCCCACGTCTTTGGGCTCCGTGCTGTTGACGAAGTTATGGCTGCCCTCGCCGTACACCCACAGGCGCCAGAGCTTTTGCTTGGTGCTCATGGATTTGGTGGTGTACTTTGCTACACGCTTCATGCAAAAGATCTTGAGGCGCGTATAGGCGTCGTTTTTGGCGATGCCGTCCTTGCCCAGTTTGATTCCCTGGACTTTCTTGCCTGCCGCGCACTTGCCGTTCTTTGCGACGTAGCGCAGCTTGGAAGAGCTCAAGATCCAGCCGGTCTTAGCGACCTTGCCGCCTTTCTTGACATAATAGATGCCGCTGTTCAGGATCTTGTAGCAGGCCTTTTTTGGAGAAAGGAGCTTGCCGTTGTTGCCAAAAACGTAGTAGGCCTTCTTGATCTTCGCGGATTTGCCGCGCACGGCGTTGCCCTTGGCGTCGAGGTAGTATTTAGCTCCCTTAACGGCTTTCCAAGAGTTGCGCAGTTTGGTGCCTTTGACGTAGAAGCACAGCTGCCCGTTCTCTTTGACGAGCCCTTTCTTGGCGGTCACGGTATCGGTGTCGGGTGTGCTGGGCCGTGGCTGCGACGCAGGCGCCTCGTCGGTTGCGGCACTCGCGGCGTGGGGCAACGCGAGCATTCCCACAAAGCCAGCTGTCAGCAAGCAGGCAGCCAGCAGCGTCGACTGGAGAGCACGAAGCGTCATCTTGCGTTGTCGACGCCTCGAGAGCCTTGCATGCGAAACCGAGCCTTGCCTTGCGCCTGCCTTTTCAAGTCTCATATTGTTTTCAACCTAAATATTTTCTGGACTGAACGAGCAGAGTATAGCAAGGCTATTTAGGAGAGCGAGGTACGCGCTACAAGCTGATTTTGCTTGCGGCCCCTCTATTTGTTGTCGGCGCGCGCTCAAAAATGAGGAGTTGCGACGAGGGAGTTAATCAGAACGTGCAAAGCGAGGGGTACAGGCAAAATCGGCTCTAATTCGGCTCCACGGCGTTTTGGCTTGCATGCGGTTTGATCAAATTCTGCTCAAAGCCATTTGAAAACCGCCTGGTAAAACAAAGCAGGCCAGAACTTTTATTGTTCTGACCTGCTGAAACTCTTGGTCGCGGGG
>CAVCDT010000033.1:0-20842 GCA_963600995.1 Akkermansia muciniphila
AGGCAGGCCTGAGCAAAGCTGACGATCGCCGCTGCGAGCACAAAGACTGCTGCTACGAGCTGCAAGATCGCTGTTGCTAGGTTCATGGTTTCACCTCCCTTCTTTAATGGAAGGCGTCGCCTGAACCCAGGCTGCCGTGGCAGGGCTTATCATATCAAGAACATCTGTTCATTTTAAGTTTTGACTTATTGGTATTTACGGGGAATTCCATCAAGTGATTTATTTTGCGTGTGTTCATCTGATGAGCTGCGAGTTCTTCTATTCTTCCCTAGCTGTTTCTTACATGGTAAATCGTTCATGTCCGGCAGTTGCCTATGTTGCGTGATGGTATAGGGATTGCCTATCGTTTTGAAGTGTTGGGTGCGGACGCTTGCAATCAACTGCAACCTGGCGGGCGAGCTAGCGGGCTTCGCCCGCGTCCGCTCGCCCCTACGCGGCTCTGCGTCGTCCCTGCTCTCGAAACCATGCTGCGCCTCGATGTCGTTGCGAGGAAACCTGCGTGCCATTCTGAGTTGCGTTCAGATCCTTCGACTCCGCGCCTTCGGCGCTCCGCTCAGGATAAGTCGCGTCAAGGCCAAGCCGCTGCGCGATGTCCTGTGTGCCTGCAGCCTTTGGCGGTATAGGGTGTGACGAAAACGGGATTCGTAACACTGAGCTGTTGACGAGATCCGCCCCTTTGGTAGGCTGGTAACACAAAATGGAGATTCGTGTTACTGGAACCGCAGAGGCTTGGCAGCGCTGTTGGCCACGATGCAGCCTGCACCGCAACCCGCACCGCCGCCCTGCGCCGCTGGCCGCAACTTAGGACGCTACAAGAGGAGAGACGTGTTGGGAGATATCACACGTAGGCGCTTTGTCAGGGGCCTCGGCTGGGCAGGCATGCTCGCTGCCGGAGGTGCGAGCCTTGCCGGTTGCGGCAACAGCAGCAGCAACAACAGCGATGCCAACCAATCCTCTGCTAGCAACTCCGATAGCAACGCTACAAGTAGCTCCGCAGACGGCAGTAGCACATCCGTCATCGTCGCCATGAGCCCCAGCTCGGAGCCATCGGCCGGCTTCGACCCCTGCATCGCCTGGGGCTGCGGGGAGCACGTGCACGAGCCTCTTATCCAGTCCACGCTCATCACCACCAATACGGACCTCGAGTTCACCAACGACCTCGCCACGAGCTACGAATGCTCAAGCGACGGCCTGACCTGGACTTTCAAGATCCGCGACGATGTCCGCTTCACCGATGGAGAGCCCCTCACGGCAAGCGACGTCGCCTTCACGATCAACACCGTCAACAGCTCGGCTGCATCGCAGGCAGATCTCTCGTCGGTCAAGAAGGCCGTGGCCGTGGATGACACCATCGTCGAGCTGCGTATGAGCAAGCCCAACAACGCCCTGCTCTACACGCTGGCCGTGCTGGGCATCGTCCCCGAGCACGCCTACAGCGCGAATTACGGCGCCGCCCCCATCGGCAGCGGCCGCTACAAGCTCGAGCAATGGGACCAAGGCCAGCAGGCAATCTTCACCGCTAACCCGGACTACTACGGCGACGCGCCTCTCATGGACAAGGTCACCGTCGTCTTCATGGAGGAAGATGCCGCCCTCGCCGCCTGCCAGGCAGGGCAGGTCGATATCGCCTACACATCGGCGACCATGAGCAACTCGACACCGGACGGCTTCGAGCTCTTCAGCTGCGCATCGGTTGACTCGCGCGGCATCAGCCTGCCCACGCTTGCCGCGGGCAGCAAGAAGCGTGAGGGCATGGACGGCGCCAAGCACGACGTGGGCAACGACGTCACCTGCGATATCGCCGTGCGCCGCGCGATCAACTACGCGCTCGATCGCGACGCGATGATCCAAAACGTGCTCAACGGCTACGGCAGCGCCGCCTACAGCGTGGGCGACGGCATGCCCTGGTCGAGCGACGACATGCGTGTCGAACGCGACTTCGACGCCGCGCAAAAGCTCCTCGATGATGCCGGCTGGGTCGCAGGTGATGACGGCATGCGCTCCAAAGGCGGCGTGCGCTGCGCGTTCGACTTGCTCTATGCAGCGGGCGACTCCACGCGCCAGGCTCTGGCCTACGAGTTTTCGAACCAGATGGTCCAGTTGGGCATCGAGGTCATCGCGCGTAGCGGCGACTGGGATACGGACCTCTATCCGCATCAGTTCGACACGCCCATCCTGTGGGGCTGGGGCAGCAACAGCCCCGTCGAGCTCTACGAGCTCAACTACTCGAGCGGTTGGGGCAATGTTGCCGCCTACGATAGCGATGTCGTCGACGGGCACTTCGACGACGCGCTCGCCGCCCCCAACATCGAGGACTCCTACGAGCACTACAAGCTCGCGCAATGGGATGCCAGCGCGCAAGACGGCGTGGCGCCCCAGGGCCAGGCCACCTGGGCGTGGCTGGCCAACGTCGACCATCTCTACTTCAAGTGCGCGGGGCTCGACGTCGCCGCGCAGAAGCCGCATCCCCATGGCCACGGTTGGTCGCTTGTGAACAACGTCGACCAGTGGAAGTGGGCATAGGCGCCCGTGCGCGGCAGGGTCGCCTTCATAGCGCGTAGCATCGTGCGCTTTGCCTTGCTCATGCTTGCCGTGAGCTTCGTGTGCTTCGCCCTCGTAGCGGCGTCTCCCATCGACCCGGTCCAGGCCAACATCGGCCAGAACGTCCTTTTGCAGATGAGCGCGGAGCGCAGGGCACAGCTCGCAGCTTATTGGCAAAGCGACGCCGGCCTCATCGAGCGCTACGCGAGCTGGCTGGGTGGCGTGCTGCACGGCGATTGGGGCACCTCGCTGCGCTTCAACGCCCCTGTGTCGCAGGTCATCGCCACGCGCGCCGCCAACTCGCTGGCGATGATGGCGCTTGCCTGGCTTGTATCCGGCGCTTTGGGCTTTGGCCTGGGCGTCGCCGCGGCGGCCTGCCGCGGGCGCATGCTCGACCGCATCGTCAAGGGCTACTGCTACATCATCGCCGCCACCCCGGCCTTCTGGGTGGGGTTGCTTCTGCTTATGTTCTTCTCCGCCGGGTTGCACTGGTTTCCCATGGGGTTCTCTGTGCCCATCGGCGTGAGCGCGGCCGATGCGACCATATTCGACTCGCTGCAGTGCATGGTCCTGCCTGCTGTGACGCTGTCGCTTACCGGCGTGGCCAACATCGCCTTGCACACGCGCGAGAAGGCGATCGACGTCATCGGCAGCGACTACATGCGCTTCGCGCGCTCGAGGGGTATGGGGCTTTGGGCCGCGCTGCGCGCGCATGGCCTGCGCAACCTGTTGCTTCCCGCCCTGACCTTGCAGTGCGCCTCCATATCGGAGATATTCGGCGGCTCCGTGCTGGTCGAGCAGGTCTTCAGCTACCCGGGCTTGGGTCAGGCTGCCGTCACGGCGGGCTTGGGCGCCGATGCCCCGCTGTTGGTGGGTATCGCGCTGGTGAGCGCCGCGTTGGTCTTTGCGGGCAACCTGGCGGCCAACATCGCCTACGGCGTCGTCGACCCGCGAATAGGGGAGGGGGCCTCCCGTGGCTAGCGCGCTCTTCTCCCGCAAGAAGCAGACGCCTGCGCCATCGCAAGCTGCCACTGCATCGCATCATGTTGGCGGCGCGGCCGGTGTGCTCGCGCCCGACCGCGACCTCCAACCCGTGCTCTATAAGCCCAGCGCGCGCATCGCCGCATCGTCTAACCGCAAGCGCACGCTGGCGGCCTGCATCGCCGCCTTCGCCGTGCTCGTCATCGTTGTCATCGCGGGGCTTGCGCTCTACGATGCCGCCCAGGTGGCCGATTTCACCCAGAAGAGTCTCGCGCCCTCGCTGCAGCATCCCTTTGGAACCGATGCCATGGGCCGCGACATGCTCGCGCGCACGGTCGCGGGCCTTGCGACCAGCGTGCTCGTAGGCCTTGCCGCGGCGGGTGTCTCCTCCGTCATCGCGCTGGTGCTGGGGTGTGCAGCCGCGCTGGGAGGCAAGCGTGCCGATGCTATCGTCAACTGGCTCATCGATCTGTGCATGGGCATACCGCATATCGTCTTGCTCGTCTTGATCAGCTATGCGCTGGGTAAGGGCTTTTGGGGCGTGTGCGTGGGCGTGGCGCTCACCCATTGGCCCAGCCTTGCGCGCGTCATCCGCGCCGAGGTGCTCCAATGCCGCCAAGCGCCCTATGTGGCTGCAGCGCGCAAGCTGGGCGCGAGCAGCTGGCAGATCGCGCTCAGGCATGTCCTGCCCTATGTCCTGCCGCAGTATCTGGTGGGGCTCGTGCTGCTGTTCCCCCATGCGATCCTGCACGAGGCATCCGTGACCTTCCTGGGCTTTGGCCTGCCGCTCGAGCAGCCCGCCATCGGCATCATCCTAAGCGAGTCGATGGGCTATATCAGCGCGGGGATGTGGTGGCTCGCGCTCATCCCCGGCGCGTGCTTGGTGGGCGTCGTGCTCCTCTTCGACGTGGTGGGCTCTGCCCTGCGCCGTCTGGCAAGCCCGCACGGGGCGCAGGAGTGAGGGGGATGCCCATGGCGAATGCCGCCGAGCATACAGCCGATAAAGCTGCCGATAACCAGCCCGCCCAGAATGCAGCCGATGAAGGCGCTACCATGCTCGCGGGGGCGGCGGCAGGGGCAACGGCAGCTGCGCCGCCAGCTCACGGCCCGCACGACGACGCCCAAGAGCACCACCATCACACGCATGCTGCGAACTCGACGCACCCGGGGCACCATCACCTGCTCACCGTCGAGCACTTGAGCATCTCCTTCTCCATGTACGACTACCAGGCGCCTTTCTTTGCGGCGCCCAAGCGCGACGTGCGCGTCATCGACGACTTGTCGATATCCGTGCACGAGTCAGAGGTCGTCGCTGTGGTGGGGGCGAGCGGCAGCGGCAAGACCTTGCTGGCAGACTCGATCATGGGGCTTTTCGAGCCTAACGCCACGGTGCGCGGCACCGTGTGGTTCGACGGCGTGGAGCAAGATGCTGCGGGTTTGGCCTCGCTGCGCGGCCACGGCATATCGTTCGTGCCGCAGAGCGTGGCGCATCTCGACCCGATGATGCGCGTGGGCGACCAGGTGGCGGGCTGCAGCAAGCGCGCAGGCAGCGGGCATGCGCGCGGCAAGCGCGCGAGGAAGAAGCGTGCGGTCGAGCTGTTGGCTCGCTATGGTTTGGGCCCGAATGTGGCGCGCATGTACCCGCATCAGCTCTCCGGCGGCATGGCGCGCCGGGTACTCCTTGCCTGTGCGCTCATGGACAACCCCAAGCTCATCGTCGCCGACGAGCCGACTCCCGGTCTCGACGACGACCTTGCCGGCCGTGCCATGGCAGACTTCCGCGCCTTTGCCGATGCAGGCGGCGGCGTGCTCCTCATCACCCACGACATCGAGCTCGCCTTGCGCTACGCCGATCGCATCGCCATCTTCAAGGACGGCACCGTGGTCGAGGAGACGGGCGTGTCCTCCTTTGCCAGCCCGGAGACCCTGCGCCATCCGTTCTCGCATGCGTTGTGGCATGCCCTGCTCCAGCATGGGTTCGAGCTATGCCGCCAAGAAGCCTCGAGCAAGGGGGAACAAAATGCTCAGAGCCGATAACATCACCTTCGCCTATCGCGATGGCCACGAAGTTTTGAACAACGCATCCCTCTCTGTCGACGCAGGCGAGCGCGTCGCGCTGCTCGCACCCTCTGGGGCGGGCAAGACCACGCTGATGAAGATCGTCGCAGGCTATCTCGAGCCGCAGGCGGGAAGCGTGAGCGTCGACGGGAAGCCCCTGCCGCGACGAGGGGTTTGTCCCGTGCAGATGATCTGGCAGCACCCGGAGCATGTGCTCGATCCCCGCATGCGCATGCGCGACTCCCTGCTCGAGGCAGGGCCCGTCGACGAGCATCTGGCCGATGCCTTGGGGCTCGAGGCATCGTGGATGCCGCGTTATCCCCATGAGCTATCCGGAGGGCAGCTGCAGCGCTTCTGCATCGCCCGCGCGCTCGCAGCCAACCCACGCTATCTTGTCGCCGACGAGATGTCGGCCATGCTCGATGCCGTCACCCAGGCGGAGCTCTGGCGCTTCGTCATCGGCGAATGCGAGCGCCGCAGCGTGGGGATCCTCTTTGCGAGCCACTCCGCCGCCTTGGTCGAGCATATCGCCACGCGCGTCGTGGAGCTTTCCTCTCTTTAGCTTTTGCGGCTCTCCTGACCCTGCTGTCCCCATGTCTTTGGAAACACGGCGGCAACACATGCGCCATACCATGTGCATTTAGTGAGGAGGTTTCGCTCGATGAGGGCCTCGTAGCGTTTCAAAGCGGGTTTATAATCGAGCGCGTGTGATGAGGAACAACGCTCTCACCAGCGGATTTACTTGAGTTTTAGGGGGAAACTCTATGATTACAAAGCAAGACGGGCTGCTTGACTTCCTAGCCCAAAAAGGCACCCAGTTCGTGATTCCCGTGTACCAGCGCCCGTATTCTTGGACGCAGCGCCAATGCGACGAGCTCTACAAGGACATCGTTCGCGCGGGCAAGCAGGGCACGTCGCATTTCATGAGCATGGTGCTGTTCCGCGAATGCGACGACAGCACCGATGAGCTGCGCCGCGTCGACATCATCGACGGCCAGCAGCGCATCGCCACGATGACCATCCTGCTCGCTGCGCTCAAAGGGCACTTGGCTGCAACCGGTGCCTCGGTCGACGGCCTGACAGCGGCGGATATCGAGCAGCGCTACCTCAAGGTCGCAGGGTCTGCCGTAGTCGATGCAGACGATGCGGCGCCCGCAAATGACGCCAAGATCCAGCTCCTCTCCTTCGACCTCATGACGCTCGAGTCCGTCATCAACGGCACGCAGCCACCGGCCAAGCCCTCCATCCGCGTCATCAACAACTACGTCTTCTTCTCCAAGAAGATGGCGGCGGATGATTTTGACCTCGAGGTCTTCTGGGCAGGGCTCAAGCAGCTGCTCGTCATCGATGCGCAGCTCGACGCCAACGACAAGGCGCAGGCCATCTTCGAGAGCCTCAACACCAAGGGCATCCCGCTGACCACTGCAGACCTCGTGCGCAACTACCTGCTGGTGGGCGAGTCGCGCGAGGAGCAGGAGCGCCTCTACAACGAGTACTGGAACCCCATCGAGCTCATGTTCGGCGAGGACCGCGACTCCGCCAAGCTCAACGCCGGCATCCGCATGTGGCTCGACATCCGCTACCGCAAGAAGCGCCTGCACCGCCAGGACGAGACCTACAACGCCTTCAAGGAGTACATGACCACCCAGTACAAGGGCACGGTCGAGGAGCTGCTCGACGAGCTGCGCAGCTTCTGCTTGATGTGGGCGGAGAACTTCAAGTTCAACGAGGCCAAGGTGTTCCGCACGATGGATTGGGCCAAAGACGACAAGCCTAAGAACCTGCTCCCCAGCTGGGGCCATCAAAGCGGCTTCTAGACGTCTTCACATCGCAGCGCGCCTGCGCCAAGCCGGGCGCACCTGCCGCAAGCCCAACCTGTCCTCGAAAGGATCGCTCATATCATGAAAACCAACCAGGAAACCTACCTCGAGTTCCTCAGCCGCCCCAACACCAAGATGGCCATCCCGGTCTTCCAGCGCATGTACACCTGGAGCCCCTGGCAGTGCGAGGAGCTCTTGGACGACATCAACAAAGCCGGCGCGAGCGGCGACACGCACTTTATCGGCAGCATCGTCTACACGGCCGAGCAGATCGAACATGACGGCAACAGCGTCGAGCTGCGAAACATCGTCGACGGCCAACAGCGCACGACGACCGTGACCTTGCTCTTCGTTGCGCTGCGCGACTACCTGCGCGAGCATCCCGGCGTATGCGACCTGACAGCGCAGGATATCGAGGAGCGCTATCTCTACAACGTCGCCGCCGACGGCAGCCGCACGGTCAAGTTCACGGCCGCCCCGGCAGACCATGCCACCTATCTCTACATCCTCGAGGGCGCCCAGAAGCCCGAGGACTACCGCTTCTCCAAGCGCGTTGAGCGCAACTACCGCTTCTTTGCCGACGAGATGGCCAAGGACGGCTTCGATCCCGCGCAGCTTTTGCGAGGCCTGGGGCAGCTCTTCGCCATCGTGGTCGAGCTGTCCGGCGACGACAACCCCCAGCTCATCTTCGAGGGCATCAACTCGAAGGGCATGGCGCTCAACACCGGCGATCTCTTGCGCAACAAGCTCTTCTACGGCAACGACACGGCCGAGCAGGAGAGGCTGCTCACCACCTACTGGGAGCCCATCGAGGCGCTCTTCGAGGAGGATGAGGACGAGTCTAACTTCAACGCGGCGCTGCGCATGTGGCTGGTGGGCAAGGACAAGGAGCTCGAGAAGTACACTCCCTACGAGCTCTACAGCGGTTTTCGCAAGTACCTCAACGAGTCCTACGAGGGCACGACGGAGGACCTCATGGCCGAGCTTCTGGCCCATTGCGAGAAGTTCCGCCGCCTGATCAAGGGCCCCATGGTCAAAAAGCACCTCGACTGGGCGACGGGCGAGACGGGCTTCGGCAAGGGCTACGGCGTTACCGTGGGCATGGCCACGCAGTCGATGTACCAGGCTGCGACCAGCGCCCCGATGAGGATGTTCCCCTAGGGGGCTTCGCTCAAGCTGCCGATAGGGCCCGCCTGCAGCCGCAAGGGCGGCGCGCGGGTTTTGGAGACGCAACGGCCGGGAGGGCAAGCGCCCTTCCGGCCGTTCTTGCTGCGAGCGTCCCTTGGCTGATTATCGGCAAAACGCGCAGCGCAGCGAGAGGGCGCGCGTTACCATGGTTCTCACTTGAGTCCAAGGAGAGAGAACATGACCCAAAAACTTCTGATGGGAAACGAGGCCTTCGCGCATGCCGCGCTCGAGGCCGGTGTTAACGTCGTGGCTGGTTATCCCGGCACGCCCTCGTCCGAGCTTGTCGAGACCGTGGCTGCGCTCGTCGCCCAAGGTAGCGCGCACGGCGTGCACGTCGAGTGGTCGACCAACGAGAAAGCCGCGCTCGAGATGCTGGCCGGGGCGGCCTACTGCGGCGCGCGCGTGCTCTTCACCTGCAAGCAAGTGGGCCTCAACGTGGCAAGCGACGCGCTGATGAGCCTCAACTACATAGGCGTCAAGGGCGGCACCGTGCTCTTCGTGGCCGATGACCCGGGCCCCATATCGTCGCAGACAGAGCAGGACACGCGCCGCTTCGCGTCCTTTGCCAAGGTCCCCGTGCTCGACCCGTCGACGCCGGAGGAGGGCTTCGCGATGATGAAGCAGGCCTTCGAGCTCTCCGAGTACTACGGCACCCCCGTGATCGTGCGACCCACGACGCGCATCGACCATGCGAGCACGTATTTCGACGTCGCAGACGAGACCTTCGCGCGCCCGCTGCCTACGGAGGGCTTCGTCAAAGACCCTAAGTGGATCATCTTCCCGCGCCGTGCCTACCAGGCACATGGCGAGATAAACGCCCGCCTCGCTCAGATCGCGGATGATTTTGCCGATAAAGGTGCCTATGCGCGCTTCAACCCGGTTTGGGGGATCGGCACCGGAGACCCCAAGATCGGCATCGTGGCCGGTGGCGTGAGCGCGTCCTATGTGCGCGATGCCGTCTGCCAGCTGCAGGAGCTTGCCGCAGATGCGGGCGTGCAGCTGCCCGCTATGCGCCTCATGCAGGTGGGGACTCCCTATCCCTTCCCGGCCAAAAGCGCCTTGGGCTTTGCGCGCGGCCTTGATGCCGTGCTCGTCATCGAGGAGCTCGATTACGTCCTCGAAGACGAGTTCACGCGCCTTGCAGGGCGCGAGCACCTGCCGCTCGAGGTAGTGGGAAAGCTCACCGGTGACGCTTTGGACCGCGGTGAGAACAGCACGGACGATGCGATGGCGCGTATCTGCGCCTTTGCAGACGCGCACTTGGGTACGAGCCTCTCCAGCCTTGTACCTGCCGCTGCGCCCTACAGCTATCCTGCCGATGCGCAGGCGCTGCCGCAGCGCCCGCCCGTGCTCTGCGCCGGTTGCCCGCATCGCGCGAGCTTCTATGCGATCAAGCGCGCATTGGGCAAGCGCGAGTGCGTTTACTGCGGCGACATCGGCTGCTATACCCTGGGCAACGCCGCGCCGCTCTTCACGACGGATACCTGCTTGTGCATGGGAGCGGGCATCACGATGGCGCAGGGGTTCAGCGTGGCCGAGCCGCATAAGAAGCAAGTTGCCTTCGTGGGGGACAGCACTTTCTTTGCCAGCGGGCTCACCGGCTGTGTCAACGCCGTCTACAACCAGCACGACGTCACCATCGCCGTGTTGGATAACGCGACTACGGCTATGACCGGCAAGCAGCCGCATCCCGGCACGGGTTTGACGCTCATGGGCGCTCAAAACGAGCCCATCAAGATCGATGCCGTCTTGCAGGCCATAGGCTTCGAGTGCATCGTCTACGCCAACCCGCTCGACCATCAGGCCGCTGTGGCCGCAGCCAAGGAGGCCATCGACTTCGAAGGCCCGAGCGCGATCATCTTCAGGAGCCCTTGCGTGCAGCTCATCAAGCCTGCGCCGGCCTTGCAGGTGGATGCGGATGCCTGTACGGGCTGCAAGGTCTGCATTAAGTCGATAGGCTGCCCGGGTTTGGGGTTCGACCCCAGCCGCACGGGGGCAAAGAGCAAAGGTAAGGGCCAGGCCTACGTCGATGCCGGCCAGTGCAACGGCTGCGGGTTGTGCGCACAGCTCTGCCCGGCAGGGGCCATCGTCTTACCCGGCGTATGCGAGGGGGAGGGGGTCGACCATGCTTAACGTCCTCATCACCGGCATAGGCGGGCAGGGCACCGTGCTTGCCGCAAAGCTCTTGGCCCAGGCGGCCCGTTCGCGTGGCTGGAAGGTCCGCACGGCCGAGACGATAGGCATGGCCCAGCGTGGCGGCTGCGTCGTGAGCCATGTGCGCATGGGCGACAAGGGCGAAGACGTCGCCTCGCCTCTGGTCAACCGCGGGCAGGCCAACCTCATCGTCGCCTTCGAGCCCAGCGAGGCCGCCCGTTGCCTGCCCTATCTCTCTGCCACCGGCGCCATCGTATGTGCCTCGAGCGCGGTGCAACCCGTAACTGCGGCCCTGAGCGGCAGCGGCTACAGCGGCAAGGCGGCAGTCGAGGGCTTGGCCCAAGCGCTCGAGGGTGGCAGCGCCAAGCTCATCGTGGCAGACGATGCGAAGCTCGTCGAGGCAAGCGGTGCGCGCAAGGCACTCAACGTGATGCTTCTTGCCTGTGCGCTCGATGCGGCCAACCTGCCCGTTACCGTGGACGACCTGCGCGACGCGGTGCGCGTCTGCGTCAAGGAGCGTTTCGTCGACATGAACCTGGCGGCCATCGATGCCGCGCTCGAGGTCACACGATGCCTCGACGCCGTTGTGCATGAGAAGCTTTGCAACGAATGAGTCCTCGCAGGTGCGCGTAGGGCCGAGCAGACGCGGTCGGATGGTTTCGACGACTGCAACACTGTAGGTGCGCGTAGGGGCGAGCGGATGCGGGCGAAGCCCGCTAGCTCGCCCGGTCGCGGCGTTAGCCGCGACGTAATAGAGCGCAGCGCAAGCTGCGCAGGGCTCTATCGCAGCGAGCCGATGCAACCTAGCGGGAAAGCTGCGAGCTGCGCTTGTGCTTGCTCGCGTCGCTCTCCCCTACGCGGTTCTGCACTGTTTTGATTCTTCAAGGTGTTCCGGTGCCTCGGTGCTGTAGCGGGACGCTTAATCCGAGGTCACGTTGACGGGTTGTCGGTTGCACGCCGCAGGGCGCGAGCAGCGAAGCGCGCTGGAGCAGCGCGCACCGCCGCAAGCCCTAATCCGCAGCTGCAGGCGCTTCGAGCGTGATCGGGTGCCGAGTTTGAGCACAAGGCCCGCCTACGCGGCGGCGACTCGATTATTTGGCTTCGCCCCTGTTTGTCCTTGCGCATGGAGCGCAAACGGGTACAATTAATCCTCGCGTCACACACGCCAGTAGCTCCAATTGGTAGAGCGTCGGTCTCCAAAACCGAATGTTGTGGGTTCGAGTCCTACCTGGCGTGCCAGATAAAGCTAGGGCCTCCCGTTTGGGAGGCCTTCTTCGTCTGCCGCGCCGTTGCACTGCCGATATGCAGCCCGACCCTGGCGTTTGCATCGACGCCCTGCTTGACGGCCCCCCTTGCCTATGCGCTTTGCGTCCATGCAGGGCGTTTGTAACATGTGCGTCAAGATTTAGCCGATAAGAAGCCCCGGAGCCGTTCCTGCATTATTATTGCCTTTTGAGATAGGTGCGGGTTGCTTTTGTCGCCGCTCTTGCGGTACGAGGACTATCATGCCGCACGGGTAAAAAGTGTTCTATGGAAAGCGAACGCAATGGTTACGATAGGCTTTGGCATCTGCTTCTTGGTGTCGGTGTTGATTCTTGCTTATGTTGTCGCCAAGAACTACGAGAACATCAGCGTCTACTCTTGGACGCTTCTCATCCTCATCCCCGTTGTCATCTTGGGCTACTGGCTTAAATCGAGGACAAGCTCCCCGGAAGCCGCCGAGATGGCGTTTTGCTTTATCTACTTGGACAGCTCCGTCCTCTTGGTGACAGCGCTTTTCACCATGATGCATGCCTTGGGCGTCGAGGCCAGGATGTGGGTCAAGCTCACCTTCTATGCTGTGGCCTTTGTCCATGCGTCTATCGTGTGGATGTCGTATGGGACGGATCTCTACTACTCCTCCATCCAGGTGATCCACACGCCGCTGGGCAGCGCGACGCTTGTTGCTGCGGGGCCGCTCAAGATATTCCATACGGTGTACCTGGTGGTGATGGTCTTGATCATCTTGCTCACCATCATCGCCTACTTCGTCAAGAAGGGCACGCACTCCAAGATCGTGCTCTACAACTTCACCGTCGTTTTTATCGTCTTCTCCATCGCGTACGGGGTCGAGCTCTTCATCCAGTCGGAGTTCTCCTTTATGCCCTACTTGTATATCTTCGCCGATGTCATCGTCGCGACAACGTACGACCACATGCACATGCACGACATCGCATGCGTCGTCTCCCAACAGCAGAAGTGGCATGCGGATAAGGGCTTTGTCGCTGTGAGCTACAAGCGCCATTTCATGAGTTGCAATGCGAAGGCATACGAGTTCATGCCCTTCTTGCGCCAGCAGCGCGTGGACACGCCGCTGCCCGAGGACCATCCGATCTTCGACGAGATGATCGACAAGTACAACGAGGACGGCACCAGGATCAGGAAGATCAGGGAAGGGGATAAGACCCTGGTCTTCGATATCTGCGAGGTCTCCATGCGCCGCGACGGCAAGAAGCAGGGCTATCTCTTCGACGTACGCGACGCGACCGAGGAGCAAAAGGTCCTCGACGTCATGAACAGCTACAACGAGACCTTGAGCTCCGAGCTCGCCCTCAAGGCGGCGCACATAATCGACATGCAGCAGCGCGTCACCGTGGGCATGGCGAACATGATCGAGAACCGCGACAACAACACGGGCGGCCATGTCAAGCGCACAAGCGACGTGGTGCGTATCCTCGTGGACGAGATAATCGAGCGCGGCAATGCGGATATCAGCAAGTCTTTGGCCGAGGATATCGTCCGTGCGGCCCCACTGCACGACCTGGGCAAGATGAGCATCGACAGCTCCATCCTCTGCAAGCCGGGCAGGCTCACCGACGAGGAGTTCGAGGTCATCAAGACGCATCCGGTCAAAAGCGGTGAGATGGTGCGCATCCTGCTCGAGGGCGTGGAGGAGCAGGGCTTCGTGGATACGGCGTACAACATCGCGCGCTACCATCACGAGCGCTGGGATGGGTGCGGGTACCCGGAGGGCCTTGCAGGCAGGGCCATCCCCATCGAGGCGCGCATCATGGCCGTTGCCGATGTGTACGATGCCCTGGTGAGCAAGCGCTGCTACAAGGAGCCCATGAGCTACGACACGGCGGCCAAGATCATGTACGAGAACATGGGCTCGCAGTTCGACCCCGGTCTCGAGCCAGTGTTCGCCGCCTGCCGCGCGAAGCTCGAGCAGTACTACAGCGAGGAATAGAAAGGCGCTTACTACATCGCCGCAGGTGCGTCTGGGGCGAGCAAGATGCTTCGATGGACGTGACCGCCGCAGGTGCGTCTGGGGCGAGCAAGATGCTTCGATGGACGTGACCGCTGCAGGTGCGCGTAGGGGCGAGCGGATGCGGGCGTACGCCCGCTAGCTCGCCCGGTCGCGCCGACAGGCGCGATATCTTCATGCAACGATGTCCGTGCGTCTATATAGACAGCAGAAAGAGGGCCTCCCGTTTGAGAGGCCCTCCTGCGTGCTGCGCTTTGCGCGCGCTTTATGCTGTGCGCGGTTTAGTCAACGGCGACCATGACGTCGGTGGACTTGACGATGGCGACTGCCTTGCCGCCCTCGACCAGGCCCAGCTCGTCGATGGAGGCGTTGGTGATGGAGCCGGAGATCTTGACGCCGTCGGCATCCTCGATGCTCACATGACCGTTGACGGCGCCCTTCTTGACGGAGACGACGGTGCCCTCGATCTGGTTGCGAGCAGAGATGCCCTCGATCTTATGGGTGGCGAACATCACGTTGGAGGCCTTGATGATGGCGTAGCAGTCCTTGCCCTCGGCCAGGCCCAGCTCCTCGACGGCAGCCATGGTGATGTCGGCGGTGATGGGGTTGTGGTTGCCGCGGCAGATGACGACGACTGCGTTGACAGCGCCCTCCTTGACGGTCTTGACGGTGCCCTTGATCTGGTTGCGTGCAGAGATCTTCATGATCGGTGTCCTTTCGGTTTGTTGGCGTCTTTGCCATTGCTTTCGACACCACGCAGATTACGCGCCTCATCCCTTTGCTTGAAGGCCTGCAAGCCATATCCCCGTCGTTCGTGTACTTTCGCACACACTCGTACATTTTCGTGCACGGGCGAGTGCGAGAGCGTGCGTCAAAGCTTGCTAACGTGCGCTTGGAGGCTCGCGTTGACTGCGTAGACGCGGGTCGGTGGCCGCGGGTGACGCGTGCGCTATACTCGGCTTGAAATAGAACCCTATGCAGACAGAAGGTGCCCGGATGCGCGATGACAATGCGCTCACAGCCGAGGACGTGGCCTCGATTCTCAAGGTGAGTCGTTCTCAGGTTTACAAGCTGGTCAAGATCGACGAGCTCGGCTCGTATTACGTGGGCCGCAAGCTGCGCTTCACGATGGCCGATGTCGACAACTACATCGCGCGCTCCCGTCAGAGCAAGGCGCGTGAGATCGAGTCTGCGCAAAATGCCGATGCCGTGGCGAGCAACATCGCCGCAGACACCGCTGCGCGCGTGGCTGCCAGCGGCAAGGCGGCCCCGAGCTCCTTTGTGCTCGCCGGCAACGACATCGTGGGCGATATGATCGCCAACTACCTCGCAGCGGCCGGCGTTATGATCGAGCGCACCTACGAGGGCAGCTACAACGCGCTGGTCGACCTCTATCGCGGTCAGGCATCTGCCGCGCTCACGCATCTCTACGACGGGGCAAGCGACAGCTACAACATAGAGGGCGTTCGCCGCCTCTTGCCGGGCGAACCTGTGCGCGTCATACGCTTGGTGCGCCGCCGCCAAGGTCTGATCGTCGCCAAGGGCAACCCGCTCAACCTGCGCAGCTGGGAGGACTTGCTCAAACCCGGCGTGCGCCTCATCAACCGCGAGCGCGGCTGCGGCAGTCGCATCCTGCTCGACGAGCAGCTAGCCCGCCTCGGGGCTGGGATCGAGGAGCGCCTCAAGATCGACGGCTACACGCGCGAGGCGAACTCCGGCCTTGCCATGGCGAGTTTCGTTGCCCGTGGCGCTGCCGATGCGGGCATCGCTGTCGAGCGCACCTTCCATCAGATCGACGGCGTGGACTTCATCCCCCTGCAAGACGAGTGGCTCGACATCGCCGTCGCCAAGCAGCCGCGCTTCGAGCAGATGCTCGCTGCCATCACCAAGCTCACCTGCATGAAGCCCTTCCGTGCCGATATCAGCAACATCGTGGGCTACGACACCTCCAAGATGGGTCAGATCGTCTACGAGAGCTAAGGCGCCGCACTGCGGCTTGCTGCGTAATCGCGGCGGGGGAGGATGCCCTATCCGATGTCGCCTCAACGGCTGCCGATAAGGCTTTGCGCGCCCCGGATAGCCGTACTTGTCCCAAACGCGCTGCAACAGCTGCGGCCCAAGGCGTACAATCTGTGCCCGTAGTGCTGTTAGACGTCGGCAGCGACAAACAAGGAGGCAATACCCATGCAGATGACGCAAGAGCAGTTCGACATCATCAAACGCCAGCTCAAGAAGCTCACCGCTATCCCCGATGGCTTCTACGCCAAGAAGTTCGCCGGCATCGACATCGATGCCATCCAATCCCAAGAGGATTTCGAGAAGCTCCCCTTTACGGATAAGGGCGACCTGCGCGAGGCCTATCCCATGGGTCTGTGCGCCGTCCCGCAAAGCGAGATCGTGCGTATCCACTCCTCATCCGGCACGACGGGCACGCCCGTTGTCATCCCCTACACCAAGAAGGACGTCGAGGACTGGGCTATCCAGTTCGCGCGCTGCTACGAGTACGCGGGCATCACGCGCGACGACGTCATCCAGATCACGCCGGGCTACGGCTTGTGGACGGCCGGCATCGGCTTTCAGGCCGGATGCGAGCGTTTGGGCGCGATGGCCATCCCCATGGGCCCGGGCAACACAGAGAAGCAGCTGCAGATGATGCAGGACTTTGGCTCGACGGTCTTTTGCGCCACCAGCTCCTATGCGCTGCTTCTGGCAGAGGAGATCGAGAAGCGCGGCATCCGCGACAAGCTCAAGCTCAAGAAGGGCGTGATCGGCTCCGAGCGCTGGGGCGACAAGATGCGTGCGCGCATCTCCAACGAGCTGGGCGTCGAGCTCTACGACATCTACGGCCTGACGGAGGTCTACGGTCCCGGCATCGGCATCAACTGCAAGGCCGACAGCGCCATGCACATCTGGTCGGACTACCTGTACCTGGAGATCGTGGACCCGGATACCGGCGAGCCCGTGCCCGACGGCGAGCCCGGTGAGATCGTGCTCACCACGCTGCAGAAGGAAGGCGCGCCGCTCATCAGGTTCCGCACACATGATCTGAGCCGCATCGTCCCCGGGCAGTGCGAATGCGGCAGCCCCCATCCGCGCATCGACATCATCACCGGCCGCACGGACGACATGGTCAAGGTCCGCGGCGTGAACATGTTCCCCGCGCAGATCGAGGAGGTCATCGCCTTCACCGACGGCGCGTCGAGCGAGTACCAGGTGATGATCGACCATGTCAACGGCCGCGACCATATGACGCTGTTCTTCGAGACGGACCGCCCCAAGAGCGAGTGGCCCAAGATCGAGGAGAACATGGCGAGCATCTTCAAGGGTAAGATCGGCATGACTCCGCATGCCAAGGCCGTGAGCATCGGCGAGCTCCCGCGCAGCGAGAAGAAGACCCGCCGCATCTTCGACAACCGCTACTAGAAGCTGCAGCGCAAGAGAGAAGCGATAGCGCAGAAGACAACGGCAGGAAGGCCCTGGGGCTCTCCTGCCGTTTTGCTTGCCTACTGGTTGCTGTGGTTGTTGCCGTTGCCTGCCTGTTGTGGGTTGCCCACCGCTAAGGCTGCTTCTCGCGGCAAAAGCTACGCCCGCAAACCTCTCATGGCTTGCGGGCGCTTTACGCTGCCGATTACGAGCACCGTCATCAGCCGATAAAAGCGGCGGGCCGCTGCGGCGGTTCGCGGGTTGCTGCAGTACTACTCCAGGGGCAGGCCGCCTGCTGCCTGGATGCCCTCGACGGCGGGGATGGTGGCAAAGCCCGCCTCGAGCTCCTCGTCGGAGGGGATGTGGTCTTCCAATGTGCCGTTGGTGTAGGCCTCGTAGGCGACCATGTCGAAGTAACCGGTGCCGGTCAGGCCAAAGAGGATGGTCTTCTCCTCGCCGGTTTCCTTGCATTTGAGGGCCTCGTCGATGGCGACCTTGATAGCGTGAGAGCTCTCCGGTGCAGGCAGGATGGTCTCGAGCTTAGCGAATTTGACGCCAGCCTCGAAGACCTCCGTCTGCTTGACAGCCACTGCGCGTGCATAGCCGTCATGCACGAGCTTGGAGACGATGGGGCTCATGCCGTGGTAGCGCAGGCCGCCTGCGTGGTCGGGCGAGGGCAGGAAACCGTTGCCCAGCGTGTACATCTTGCAGAGCGGGCAGGTCTGGCCCGTATCGGCGAAGTCGTAGGCGTAGCGGCCGCGCGTCATCGAGGGGCAGCTCGCGGGTTCGACGCAGATGAAGTCCGTGTCGGGATGCGAGCCGTCGAGTTTGTCCTTCATGAAGGCGCTCATCAAGCCGCCCACGTTGGAGCCGCCGCCTGCGCAGCCGATGACAACGTCCGGGTACTCGCCCAGCTCCTCCATAGCCGTCTTGGACTCCAGGCCGATGATCGACTGGTGCAAGACCACCTGGTTGAGAACGCTGCCCAGCTGGTAGCGGCCGCGGTTGCCGGGCACATGGAGGGCCTTCTCCACGGCCTCGGAAATCGCGGTGCCCAGAGAGCCGGTGGATTCGGGGTTGTCGGCGAGCATTTTGCGGCCGATCTCCGTGGTGTCAGAGGGCGACGGCGTCACGTTGGCCCCAAAGGTCTGCATGATGTTGCGGCGGAACGGCTTTTGCTCGTAAGAGCATTTGACCATGAAGACCTCGCAATCCAGACCGTAGTGGGCTGCGGCTTCGGAAAGGGCGGTGCCCCACTGGCCGGCGCCGGTCTCTGTGGTGATGGTGCTCAGGCCCTGCTGCGCACCGTAGTAGGCCTGCGCAAGTGCGGAGTTGAGCTTGTGCGAGCCGGAGGTGTTGTTGCCCTCGAACTTGTAGAAGATCTTCGCGGGGGTGCCCAGTGCCTTCTCGAGGTTGTAGGCGCGGCACAGGGGGCTGGGACGGTAGACCTTGTACATCTCGCGGATGCCCTCGGGGATGTCGACGTAGCGCGTGTCGTCGTCGAGCTCTTGGCGCACGAGCTCGTCGCAGAACACGGGGCGGATGTCGTCGAACTCGGCCACCTTGCCGTTGGGTAGGCGCATGGGCTCTGGTTTCTCCGGCATGTCGGCACGAACGTTGTAGTACTGGGTGGGGATCTGGTCCTCGGTCAGGTAGAGGCGGTATGGCTCGGTCTGGTTGCTTGCGTTCTCGTTGCTCATCGGTCTGTCCTCTCTGGGTTGGCGGGGCTTGTGCCTCGCGCTTCTTATCGGTCGGGGCAGTGCGCTTGGCCTTTGCGCACTGCCTGTATGCGATGGTTGAAGCTTGCCTGCCTGAGAGACGAACAAAGCCCGCCCCCAAAGTGCAAACATGCTCTTCAAGGACGGGCTTTCATATAACGAAAACTCGCGGTGCCACCTTGATTCACCCCTTGGGGTGCTCTTTTAGGATGCCATCACATCCGTGGACTCTGACGTGGTCTTTACGTCGCAGCTTTGACTGCGCCCTTAGCGGCCCATTATGATGGCTTGCTACTGCCCGGATCTCAGCTGCCCGGACTCTCTGTATGCGCGTCGGCCACCTTTACTCCCGCATCAACGGTTTAGGTGTATTCGGTTGTCAACCTAGTGGCAATTTAATCCTGGTCCAAGGGGGTGTCAAGAGAATTTTCGAGAACTTTTTGCCTTATATCCCAAGCGGACTCGAGCTGTCTTGTTTGTTGCAGATAATGTGCCGATAGTGGGCTCTGTGCTTGTCGAGCTGCCCTTTGCTATCGACAAGAGAGCTTCCATTACAAGGGTTACAGGGGCTTTAATGGGCGTTTTACCTGCATGTTTATAGCGATAACTTTATATAGTCTCATGTTTAGTTGTACGCAATTAAGCCTAAACAAAACTAAATAGCGCGCTTGTATTGTCTTCAGACGTTAACGAGCTCTGCAATCGCTCCTGGTACTCTTCAGTGCCAATGTGAAATCTCTGTTTCCTCGCTTCTGCAGGGGTGTGTTGCGCTGCGCCGTGCGAAGTCATTGCTGTTGTCTCGTTCTATCTGCCGAGTCGCGTTTGGGTGCGTCCTCGTAGCTTGGGTGCATCTGTATAGTTGACGTGTCCTAGCGCATTAGTATGCAGAGCGTTCGTATGGCGGTGATGAGGGGCGCAATAGGGCGTTGATATAGCATCGGGCAAAAAATGTCTTGCCTTGGTGTTGTGCCGCCGTTATCATAAACAAGCTTGTGTAAATTGCATTGGTCGGTAACCAATGCGGCTTTAAGGAGACTTAATGCGACCCAATATTCACCCTGAGTACCAAGAGTGCACTGTCCGTTGCTCTTGCGGCAACACCTTCAAGACCCGCTCCACCGTGAGCGAGATCGTGGTCGAGCTTTGCAACGAGTGCCACCCGTTCTACACCGGTCAGCAGAAGTTCGTCGACACTGGTGGACGCGTCCAGCGCTTCTCCAACAAGTTCGGCTCTGCCGCTGCCCGCGTCAAGGAGCAGGAGGCTGCTAAGAAGGCTGCCAAGGCCGCCGCTGCTGCAGAGGCAGAGGCCGCCAAGAAGGCCGAGCGCGAGGCTAAGGCTGCTGCCAAGGCTGCCCGTGCTGCAGAGTACGCCAAGAAGGCCGAGGAGGAGGCCGCTAAGGCTGCCGCCGAGGCTCCTGCAGAGACTGAGGAGGCCGCAGAGGCCGAGGTCGAGGCTGCAGAGGCTCCCGCAGAGGAGTCTGCCGAGTAAGGCTTCGCTACTCATCGCATTGAGGAGAGGCCGCCCATCGGGCGGCCTCTTTTCGTATATGCGCTTTTCGTTACAAAGTCCTGTCCGGTACGCTCCCGGAAAGTCCTGCGCAGCTGACGCTGCGCCAAGATACGTCGCGGCTGTCGCCGCGACCGGGCGAGGGGCGGCCGCGTAGGCGGTCCTCCGCTCAGACTCGGCACACGATCGCGCTCGAAGCGCCTGC